>DASURA010000173.1:0-8104 GCA_036280295.1 Hyphomicrobiaceae bacterium | reverse complement strand
GATCGCCGTCTGCGTCCAGCCGCGGTCCGACGATACCTTCGTCAGCGCCGCCGTCAGCGTCGTCTTGCCGTGATCGACGTGTCCGATCGTCCCGACGTTGCAGTGCGGCTTCGTCCGCTCGAATTTCGCCTTGGCCATTGGTCGGCTTGCCTTCCTTTACCTCGTGGTCGGGTTACGCGGAAAAACCGGGACAAGCCGGCCTCCATCGTCTTGGCGCGCGTAACCCAACCGACCGGCGCCACGACTTCAGCTGGAGCGGGTGAAGGGAATCGAACCCTCGTCATCAGCTTGGAAGGCTGTTGCTCTACCATTGAGCTACACCCGCTCGTCAGGGGGCAGGCTCCAGGTTCCAGGGGGCGGGACACCCGAATTCCGAGGCGTCGCCATCCCTGAAACCTGATCCTAAAACCTGAACCCTTGAACTTTGGTGGAGGGGGTTGGATTCGAACCAACGTAGGCGAAGCCAACGGATTTACAGTCCGTCCCCTTTAGCCACTCGGGCACCCCTCCACTGACGGGGTCAGACCCCTCGCCTCCGCGCTTTCCACGTCAATCGGACGTCGAGGCGAGGGGTCTGACCCCGAAAACCGACCCGGCAAAACCGGCCGCAACTGCTGCAAACAAAACCGCCCCGCCGTTACCAGCAGGGGCAAGAGGCCGTCTCTATGGTGCGGGATTGGATTGGAGTCAAGGGCGCTGCTGCAGGGCAATCTCGGCTCGCCAATACGGCGTGTCCGGCAGTCACCAGTCGGGCCTCGGGTGGCGGGTCTCGGGCCGTCGGCGACTTGCCGGGCCCGACCAGCTGCCGCCGCTCAGCCGGCAGCCTGGGCGGCACTGCGGACCGCTTCGGCGATATCGCCGACGACCTGCCGCACCAGCCCCTCGTCATCCCCCTCGGCCATCACGCGGATCACCGGCTCGGTGCCGGACGGCCGCACCAGCAGCCGGCCGCCGCTCTCGCCCAGCCGGGCGCGCCCAGAATCGATCGCGCTCTTGACCAGGGTGCTCTCCAGCGGCGAGCCATTGGCGTAGCGGACGTTCTGCAGCAGTTGCGGAATGGCATCGAACCGCTTGCACACCTTGCTGACCGGATGGCCGGTCGCCACCACAACGGCCAATACCTGCAAGGCAGCCACCAGCCCGTCGCCCGTCGTCGTATAGTCGGACAGGACGATATGGCCCGACTGCTCGCCGCCGACGTTGTGGCCGTGCTTGCGCATATGTTCCACGACGTAGCGGTCGCCGACCGGCGTCCGCTCCAGCTTGAGGCCAAGCCCGGCCAGGTACCGCTCAAGTCCGAGGTTGGACATGATGGTGGCCACAACGCCGTCAGCATGGAGTCTGCCATGCCGATGCCAGCTCTCGGCAATCACCGCCATGATCTGGTCGCCATCAATGATGCGGCCCTTCTCGTCGACCATCACCACCCGGTCGGCATCGCCATCGAGCGCGATCCCCACGTCGGCGCGCATCTCCTGCACCTTGGCGCACAGGGCGTCCGGGGCGGTCGTGCCGCATTTCATGTTGATGTTGAGGCCGTTGGGCTCGACCCCGATCTTGATGACCTCGGCGCCCAGTTCCCACAGCACCGCCGGTGCCACCTGGTAGGCGGCGCCGTTGGCGCAATCGACCACCACCCGGAGGCCCTTGAGGCGTATATCTCTTGGCAAGGTGCGCTTGGCATACTCGATATAGCGCTCTGCCGCGCTGTCGATACGCTTGGCGCGGCCGATGCCCTCCGGCAGGGCCAGGAGGCTCGCGCTGTCGGCTTCCATCAGCGCCTCGATGCGCGCCTCGGCCTCGTCGGAGAGCTTGTAGCCCTCCGGGTCGAACAGCTTGATGCCATTGTCGGCGTAGGCGTTGTGCGAGGCCGAGATCATCACCCCCAGATCGGCTCGCAGCGACCGCGTGAGCATCGCCACCGCCGGGGTCGGCATCGGCCCGAGCAGGAAAACATCCATGCCGACCGACGTGAATCCGGACATCAGTGCAGACTCGATCATGTACCCGGACAGGCGCGTGTCCTTGCCGATCACGACGCGATGCGGACGCCCGCCGCCGTTGGAGAACAGCCGGCCAGCGGCCATGCCCACCTTGAGCGCGACCTCGGATGTCATCGGATGACGGTTGGCCAGACCGCGGATGCCGTCCGTGCCAAAGAACTTGCGCGCCATGGATCCTCTTGGGCTGCCTGTCGTCGTAAACATCGCTTGCGCAAATGCCTAACCTCGGCCTGTGAAGCAAAGATTAGGCTTAGCGTCATGAAAGCCATCATGCCGGGTATCGCGGTGATCGGGGATCAAATGCTATGACCCAAGATTACACAACCCAGGCGAGAAAACTATCATCCAAATAATACAATTCTAGCATTGTAGCGCCGTTGTGGAGCCGTTTGGGCGCTCACGTCCCGCCATTGCACGCGGCCTCCCAAACGGTCAGCGCCTGCCGCGTCGCCGCGACATCGTGAACGCGCAGGAATTGGGCGCCCTGGGCGGCTCCCATGAGGGCGGCCGCCACCGAGCCAGGCATCCGCTCCGAAGCCGGCGCATCGCCGCACAAGCGGCCGATGAAGCGCTTGCGCGAGGCACCCAGCAAGACCGGGCAGCCCAATCCATGCAGGATGCCAAGACTGGCGAGCAGCGCCAGATTGTGCTCCAGCGTCTTGCCGAAGCCGATGCCGGGATCGACCACGATCCGTTCACGCGCGATGCCGGCCGCCTCGCAGGCGTCGACGCGCGCCGCCAGCCAGTCGTAGACGTCGAGCACCACATCGTCATAGCGGGGATCGAGCTGCATGGTGCGGGGGTCACCCTGGGCGTGCATCAACACGACAGGCAGGCCGGTTTCGGCAGCGACCCGCACGCTGTCGCTGCCCTGGCCCAGGGCCGCCACATCGTTGATGATGCGGGCGCCGGCGTCGGCGGCGCGGCGCATGACCTCCGCATTCCGCGTATCGACCGAGATCGGCACGCGTCCTTGCCTGGCCAGCGCCGCCACCACCGGAACCACCCGCGCAAGCTCCTCGTCCACGCCGACCGGCTCAGCCCCCGGACGGGTCGATTCGCCGCCGATATCGAGGATGTCGGCGCCTTCCGCCTCGAGCTGCAGGCCATGGGCAATAGCCGCATCGGTGCCGAACCAGCGCCCGCCGTCGGAGAAGCTGTCCGGCGTCACGTTGACGATCCCCATGATGCGCGGGCGATCCATGGCGAGGCCGGCAATCGGCGCGCGGGGGTTCTGCAGGCGCCGGAGCAACGGTGTCAGCCCCTCAGTGTCCGACGCCATTTCCGCCGCGGCCATGACACGGCGCCGAACCGACTTCCCCTCCCGCTCGCTGACCTCGGCCGCGGCAAACAGAAGATCGTCGCGCCCGGCAACCTTGATTGCCGGCGTGGGCTCGTGAGAGTCTCTGTCATCCGCCTTTTTTGGCAGGCGTCCCACAGGTCGGATATAGCGATGAACCGTCGTCATACGCCAAGTTCTAGCGGGCTTGGCGCTGCCACGCCATGTCCTGCCGGGCTGGATGAGCGATGGAAATGTGGGTCATCAAAATGAGACCCGCATTCACGCAATAATATGGTTGCGCTTTGCACCCACCGTCACTAGCGTGAAGCGCAACCAGGAGGTTGCGGATATGACAGACCGTATCGTCAAGACTATCGACCTGAAGGCACCGGTGGCACGGGTATGGCGCGCGCTCGCCGATCATAACGAATTCGGGCAATGGTTCCGGGTCAAGCTGGATGGTCCGTTCGAGCCCGGCGCGCTGTCGACCGGGCGAATGACCTACCCAGGCTACGAGCATTATCCGTGGCACGCCGTCGTCGAGCGCATGGAGCCCGAGCGCCTGTTCTCGTTCCGCTGGCACCATGTCGACGCCAAGTCTGGCGGAAACATCGCCGAACAGCCCTCCACGCTGGTTGAGTTCCTGCTCGAGCCCACACCCGAAGGGACGCGGCTGACCATTACCGAGAGCGGGTTTGAATCCATTCCCGCTCCGCGCCGGCTTGAGATCCTGCGCGGCAACACGGAGGGCTGGAACATCCAGGCCGGCAATATCGCCGACCATCTCGCGATCAATGTCTCCGCAAAGGCCTCGGACGGTGCGTGAGCTGACCGGCGCCGCCGCCGCCCCCCTGTTCGCTGCGCTCGGCGACGAGACCCGACTGAAGCTCTTGTCGCGCCTTTGCGACGGTGAGCCCCTTTCGATCGCGCAGCTGACGGAGGGAACGCGGTTGACGCGCCAGGGCGTAACCAAGCACCTCGCCATCCTGCAGCGTGCCGATATCGTCGCGAGCCAGCGCGTCGGCCGCGAAAGCCGCTATTCCGTGCAGCCGGAAGCTCTGGAGGCAGCGCGAGATTATCTGAGCCGTGCGTCCAGGCAATGGGACGAGGCGGTGGGGCGGCTGAGACAGCTGGTGGAGGAGTAACCCCGCAATGGTGTCAGCCCTCCGGGTCTGACACCATGTAAGCTTGGCGGGGCCAACCTTTGCAGTGCTCCAGGGCCGGGCCCTGGAGCAGCACGCCCGATTGACCGCCTTGTTTGCCCGGCTTGAGAAATGTCGAGGTTCGGCGATGGTGTCAGACCCAGAGTGTCTGACACCGCACTTACGTCTGTGGGTAGGGCTCCAGGCCGCCGCGTCCCGGCTCAGGCCGTGGCGGGCGCGACTTGCCGGCGGCGGGAACCGCAGGGCCGGCCGGGCCGCGCGTATCCTCGTCATCCACGGTGCGCACGATCTTCTCGCCACGCATCACCGCGCTCACCTCGTCGCCGGAGATGGTCTCATACTCCATCAGCGCCTGGGTAATGGCCTCCAGCTTGTCGCGATTCGCGGTCAGCACCTCGCGCGCCTTCTTCTCGCCGCTGGTCACCAGCCGCCGCACTTCCTCGTCGATCATCCGCGCCGTCTCCTCGGACATGTTCTGGCGCTGGGTAATCGAATGGCCGAGGAACACCTCCTGCTGGTTCTCGTTGTAGCGCAGCGGCCCCAATTTGTCGGACATGCCCCACTCGGTCACCATGCTGCGCGCCAGCCCGGTGGCCTGCATGATGTCGTTGGAAGCACCGGTGTTGAGGTGGTCCTCGCCGTAGATCAGCTGCTCCGCCACGCGGCCGCCGAACATGGTGGCAAGACGCGCCTCGCACCACTGCTTGGAGTAGCTGAGCTTATCGCGCTCCGGCAGGGCCATCGTGACGCCCAGAGCTCGCCCGCGCGGGATGATCGTCACCTTGTGTAGCGGGTCATTCCCAGGGACCATCAGCGTGACCAGCGCATGGCCGGCCTCGTGGTAGGCGGTGGCGAGCTTCTCCTCCTCGGTCATGATCATGGAGCGCCGCTCCGCGCCCATCATCACCTTGTCCTTGGAATCCTCGAACTCCTGCTGGGTGACGAGCCGCTTGTTGCGCCTGGCCGCCAGAAGGGCCGCCTCGTTTACCAGGTTTGCGAGATCGGCGCCGGAGAAGCCGGGGGTGCCGCGCGCCAATACCTTGGCGTCGACGTCCGGCGCCAGCGGCACCTTGCGCATGTGCACGCGCAGGATCTTCTCGCGGCCGGCCACATCCGGGTTCGGCACCACGATCTGGCGATCGAAGCGGCCTGGGCGCAGCAGCGCCGGGTCGAGCACGTCGGGCCGGTTGGTGGCGGCGATGATGATGATGCCCTCGTTGGCCTCGAAGCCGTCCATCTCGACCAGCAGCTGGTTCAGCGTCTGCTCTCGCTCGTCGTTGCCACCGCCGAGGCCGGCGCCGCGGTGCCGGCCGACGGCATCGATCTCGTCGATGAAGATGATGCAGGGCGCATTCTTCTTCGCCTGCTCGAACATGTCGCGCACGCGGGAGGCACCAACGCCCACGAACATCTCAACGAAGTCGGAGCCGGAGATGGTGAAGAACGGCACGTTGGCCTCGCCGGCGACGGCGCGGGCGATCAGCGTCTTACCGGTACCGGGAGGTCCGACCAGCAGGCATCCGCGCGGGATGCGACCGCCAAGCTTCTGGAACTTCTGCGGGTCGCGCAGGAACTCGACGATCTCCTGCAGGTCCGACTTGGCCTCGTCCACGCCGGCTACGTCGTCGAAGGTGACGCGGCCCTGGCGCTCGGTGAGCAGCTTGGCCTTGGACTTGCCGAAGCCCATGGCGCGCCCCCCGCCAGACTGCATCTGGCGCATGAAGAAGATCCACACGCCGATCAGCAGCAGCATCGGGAACCAGTTGGCGAGCAGGCCCAGGATCGATGGAACGTCGTCCTCCGGCGGCTTGGCGGTGATCTTCACGCCCTTCTTCTCCAGCCGGGAGACGAGGTTCGGATCCTCCGGCGAGTTGGTCCAGAAGCGGGCGCTCTTGTCGCGGTAGCTGCCGGTGATCTTGTGCTTCGAGATGACGACCTCGCCGACGCTGCCGGACTCAACGCCGGACAGGAAATCCGAGTAGCTGATCTCGTCGCCACGCCCGCTCTGGCGCGCGCCGCCCTGGAACAGATTGAAGAGGGCCACCAGCAAGAGGGCAATGACAACCCAGATCGCAAGGTTCCGGAAGCTCGAATTCATTGGGGTTCCTTTGTGCCCCCCAGGAGGCCGCCGATACCGCCGCCGCCCCAAGGTGTTAAGCGAACCGGCGTATCGCCTTCCGGTCCATGCCTGCAACGCCGTCTAACATAGGTGCGTACCACGCCTTTGCCAAGTTTCGGCCCGCCGCAGGTACGGAGTCATCGATGGCGGACGGGTCAGAACCCTCGCCCTTGATAATCGGACCGCAAAGTCGCGGAGCGGCGATGGGTGTGATCGCGTTCTGCCCCTCGACTATTCTCCCAGCATTCATTCACCAATTCGCACCCTAGGATGGGCGCCGCCGCGCTGCCGCGGCATCGCGCGCGGGAAAACCCGCGTTTACGTTTTGTCGAGGATTTCCAAGGCCGATGAACTCGGCCTCTAGCTGCTCCACGCCGCTACCGGCTCCCCAGTACTCCAGCGACGGCACCGCCAGGATGTCGCGCTCGCGCCAGAACGCCGGCACGGTCGCTGCCGCACGGGTCGGAGCGTCGGCGGCAATCAGCCGCCGACGTCGCAAGTCGCGCAAGCCGGCCTCGCCGAGCGCGCGGATCTGGGCGGCCCCGCCGGCATAGCCTGCGCCGACTGTCACCTGGAAACGGCCGTCCCACAGCGTGGTTTCCCCGGCGGCAAGCGTCAGCTCAGGCAGCGGCTGGCGCCCTGTTTCACGCTCAATACGGACAGTCGCAGGCTCTGCCGTGATCAGCGCCCGCGCCAGTGTCCACCGCGCCTGAGCGCCGGAGCGGGTATCCCAGATGCCGTACAGCAGCGCTTCGAGCTTGCTCAGCGGGGCGCGTCCGCCGCCACCGCCGGCGGCCAGGATGGCGCGCTCCAGAACGCGCAGCGCTACCTCCTCGGCCACTTCGCGCAGCAGCACCCGGTCGACCAGCACGACGCCGCAAGGGTCGACAGTCACCACGTTGGCCTGCGGCTCGCACAGCCGGTCCACGACCGCCTCGATCGCCCGGCGCGCCCGCGCCAGCCGTGCAGCGCTGAGCGCAAGCATGTCGGTGGTGAGGCCCAGCACGTCAAGCTGCGCCCGCGCCGCGCGCAGCCGGGCGCGCTCGAACTCGGGAGCGATGTTGGAGGGGTCCTCCATCCAGCGGATGCCGCGCGCCTCCAGCGTGGCCTGAAGGCACGCCTTGGGCACGTCCAGCACCGGCCGTCCGATCCACAGGCCACCGCCTTCCGTATCGCCGTCGCCCGGCCCGCGCTCACCCAAGGGCGTCAGCGGCGCCATCGCGGAGAGCCCGTCGAGGCCGCTACCCCGCGCAAGGCGCATAAGCAAGGTCTCGGCTTGGTCGTCGCGGGTATGGGCGGTGAGCAGCAGCGAGATGCCATGCTCACGCATGTACTCACCCATCAGCCGGTAGCGGGCTGAGCGTGCCGCCGCCTGAAGGCCGGCCTTGGGCTTCGCCCCCTCCCAAATGAGCGTGACATGCTGAAAGCCCAGCTCGGTCGCGCTCGCGCCCACTGCACGCGCCTCGTCGGCTGAGCTTGCGCGCAAGCGATGATCGACGGTCAGCACCGTGCAGCGGCCCCGATCGGTGCGCCGCTG
>DASURA010000172.1:0-4196 GCA_036280295.1 Hyphomicrobiaceae bacterium | reverse complement strand
CGCTGGCAGGCGAAGTACGAGCGCCTCGCAAAGGAAATCGAGACCGAGCCCGAGCGTGTGCGGCGCGGCTACGATGTCATGGCCGACCGGCTGGAGATCGTCGGCCTCGTGCACCTTTGGCCCAAGAGCAATTAGAGCATTTTCCACATGATGTGGATCATCGAGTGTATCCGGCATGCCTAAAGTAGTTGGCACACATCTGCGGGGCAAACGACTTGACGAGCTTACCGATGAGCTTGTGCAAGGCGTCGACCGCGCGTACGGCGCCCTTGCGCAGCGCCGCCTTCAATCTGGAGAAAGCCTGCTCGATGGGGTTGAGGTCGGGCGAGTAGGCCGGCAGATACCGCACGCGGGCACCGACAGCCTCGATCGCCTCGCGGACGCCAGCGATCTTGTGAGTGCGCAAATTGTCCATGAAGACGATGTCGCCCTTGCGCAGCGTCGGCGCCAGGACCTGCTCGACATAAGCCAGGAACGAGGGGCCATCCATCGCGCCATCGATGACGTAAGGTGCCGTGAGGCCATCGATGCGGAGCGCAGCGACAAGCGTCAATGTCTTCCAGTGGCCGTGCGGCACGCCGGAGACGAGGCGCTCACCGCGGGGAGATCGCCCGTAGTGCCGGACCATCTTGGTCGTGACCGCGGTCTCATCGATGAAGACGAGGCGCGGCGCACGCAGCTTGGGCTGCTCGGCCTTCAGCGCAGCGCGCTCGGCGGCGACGTCAGGCCGATCCTGCTCGGCGGCGTGCAGAGTTTTTTTTGAAGGTGATGTCATGACGGTCGAAGAAGCGCCAGATCGAGCCGATGCCGGCCTTCTGCCTCCTCTCGGAGCGGAGCCGCGCGCGGATCTCCTCCAACGTCAGGTCCGGCTCCGCAGCGACCAGGTCGATGAGCCACTGCTTGTGCTGCTCCAGCGGCGAGCGGCTGTGGCCGGTTCCGGGCTTGGCCTCGACGCTGCCGGTCTTCCTCCATCGATCCATCCATCGGATCGTGGTCGAGACGCCAAGGTTGAGAATGCGCGCCGCCTCACGTGCGCTCTCGCCGGACTCGACAAGCTCGACAGCTCGTATCCTGAGGTCCTTGGAGTATCCCTTCGCCATCGACTGCCCCCGCAGTTGCTGCCGTTCGGGACAACCGAATCTGGAGGTTTCTGCGAGGTCGCATGGAGATACGGGTTTGGCAAGGGTGCCGCCGATGGGCGACCTCGCAGAAACCTGATTGAACTGGACCGCGGTCAGCGCGCGCGTCCGGCTATGGGGATCGATGCCGGTAGCGGCACGGTTCGGGTGTTGTCGGGCACCGCGATTACGATGAAGAGTCCGACGATGGAGCCATGGCGCGGTGCTTTCGAGCGTCGGCAGGAGAACGACGAGGCCATCGACTGACGTGACGGCGTCGCTTTGGGCGCAGGCCGGCGATGCGGCGCGGTGACCGCCTCGGCGCAGGTCGTGCGTGGTGCTGGTCTCATGACGTGTCGAGCCTCGGCCATCGGCGGCGGAGCGGGCCTGGCAGGATCTCGACGATGATCATGGTGGCGCCGCAGCAGGGGCACGGTGCGCTGGGCTGGCCCGGCTCCGGTGCGGTCGGCTCATCGGCGACTGCCGAGGCCGCCAACGGTGGTGCAACGGCGAGCAGGCTGCGGATGGCGGCGAGCTTTGCCCGGCGATGGCCGTTGGCGAGGAAGCCGTAGTGTCGGATGCGCTGGAAGCCGTCGGGAAGCACGTGCAGCAGGAAGCGACGCAGGAACTCGTGTGCATCGAGACGCATGACCCTCCGCGCGCTGCCGCAGGCGTAGTCGCGCCATGTGAAAGCGACGTGGCTGTCGTCGAGGGCGACGAGGCGACGGTTCGAGATGGCGATGCGGTGGGTATAGCGCGAGAGATAGGCGAGCACCTGCTCGGGGCCTGCGAACGGGCGTTTGGCGTAGACGATCCATTCGCTCCGGCGCAGCGGGGCAATATGCGCGTCGAAAGCCGTGGTGGCGGCGAGGGGTGCGAGCTCGTTGAAGAAGCGCAGCTTGCCGGCGCGCTGGGCCGCCCGGAGCTTGTCCAAGAACAGGCGCCGGAAGAGGCGCTGAAGCACGCGCACGGGCAGGAAGAAGCCCGGCCGGCAGGCGATCCACGTCTTGCCGTCCGGCGCGAGGCCGCCACCGGGCACGATGCAATGGACGTGCGGATGGTGCGTGAGCGTCTGCCCCCAGGTGTGCAACACCATCGTGGCGCCAATCTCCGCACCGAGGTGCCTGCGATCGGCGGCGATGACCTTGAGCGTGTCGGCGGCCGCCTCGAACAGCAACGCGTAGACGATCGCCTTGTTCTGGAACGCGATGGCGGCGACCGGCGCCGGCAGGGTGAAGACGACGTGGAAATACTCGACCGGCAGCAGGTCGGCGGCACGCGCTTCGAGCCACGCGCGCGCCGCGCCGGCCTGACACTTCGGGCAATGCCGGTTGCGGCAGGAGTTGTAGGAAATGGCGGTGTGACCGCAGTCGCCGCAACGGGCGACGTGACCGCCGAGAGCGGCTGTCCGGCACGCACGAAGCGCTCCCATCACGCGACATGCGGATCGGTCGAGGTGGCCGGCATTGCGGGCGCGAAAGGCCTCGCCGTGGCAGCGGAGCACGTCCGCCACCTCCAGCGTCGGGCGCGACAAGGGCGGCGCGCTACGGTGCGGGCGAGCCCTTCAGATCGAGCCGATCGAGCGGGCTCCTTGTCCCCGCGATCAGATGCGTGGAGACCTTGGTGTAGCGCGCCGTGGTCGTCAGCTGCGCGTGGCCGAGCAAGGCCTGGATGACGCGGATATCGGTGCCCTGCTCCAGCAGATGCGTGGCGAAGCAGTGCCGCAGCGTCTTCACGGTGACGGGCTTGCCGATCCTGGCGACGAGCGCAGCGCGCATGCAGGCTGCATTGAGCGTTGTCGCCTCGATCGGGCGCTGTGGCCGTCCGGGGCCGTCTGGCCGCGCGAACAGCCACCGGCGCGGGCGGGCGATCTGCCAGTAGATGCGCAGCGTTGCCAGCAGCGTCGCCGACAGCATGACATAGCGGTCCTTGCGGCCCTTGCCCTGCTCGACGCGGATCAGGCCGCGCCCGCTCTCGATGTGCTCGATGCGCAGCGCGAGAACCTCGGCGGTGCGCAAGCCGGTGGCGTAGACCGTGGCGAGCGCCGTCCGGCAGATGAGGTCGTCGACCGCCTCGATCAGGCGCGCCACCTCGGCCGCCGAAAGCACCACGGGCAGCGTCTTCGGCACCCTGGCGTAGGGGATGCGCTCGGGCAGCTCCTTGCGGCCGAGCGTGACGCCGTAGAAGAACCGCAACGCCGCGACGGTCTGGTTGAGCGTCGCCCAGGCGACCGCGTCCTCGACCAGATGCACCTGATAGGCCCGCACGTCCTCGACGCCGAGCTGCTCCGGTGAACGGCGATAGTATCGGCTGAGCTTCTTGACGGCGTGGATGTAAGAGGCTTGGGTAGCTGGCGACAGATTGCGGACCGTCATGTCCTCGATCATGCGCCGGCGCAGGGGGGTGATACGCTCACTCATCGGGTGCTCCTGTCGGAAAGTGTGGGCCTTGCAGCACCCACCACCTTCGCAGACAGGACACTCCCTCACCGCGAGCACCCTCCGCGGTAGCGGTTCAGTTCAATCTGATTTGCGAGTCCGAGGGAATCCCCTGTGACCGATCCGATTCACATCAAACGGAAACCACTCTAGTCAGAAGCGCAGTTGCATTTCGAGCGTAACGTAGCGAACGGTCTCTGCTGGGCCGGTTTCCTCGATGAAGCGTCCGGGATTGAATATGGTATAGGACGCCGTGAAGTCGACGCCCCGTGCCGTAGCCGTCCGTGGGCGCCGGCGATTGGCCCCAGTTCCTGTTCGCGATATGGTCGTAGCGGACACGCAGGTCGGCACCCAGGGTCAGGTACCGCGTGCCGCTTTCATTGAGCTGGATGAATTTGTACGGGCTCCCACCAGGCGCCCGTCCAGTTCTTGGGATCGCGCAGATAGGAGTAGTCCTCCGCATGCCTATCGGTCACTACGGCAAACCCATCAACCTCGGGCCGGTCCAGACAATTCCCCTTTGCTCCCGGCACCGCCTGGTTCCTGCTGGCTATTCTGAGGCGTCGATCCCTGATGAGAGCGCCGGCACCAAGCCATCTCGACAGCACGCCTGCCAAAATAACGCCAGGAACCATTGGGA
>DASURA010000171.1:0-18715 GCA_036280295.1 Hyphomicrobiaceae bacterium | reverse complement strand
GTAGAGCGAGGTATCCGTCCAGGCGCGCAGTCCGAGCACGACGGCGCTGTCGCGCAGCTCCGCCACAAAGGTCTGTGGAGCCGGATCGCGGTGCACACGAGCATCCGCGGTGGCGAGCGCCGTCAGCACCTCACGGGCCTTGGTGATTGAGTCCTTGTAGGCGATGGAAAACTGCAGATCGACGAGCCGGTTCGGCAGCCGCGAATAGTTGATGAGCTTCTTGTTCCATAACTCGGCGTTCGGCACGAACTGGAAGATGCCATCCCATGTGTGGATCTCGCAGGCGAAGAGGCCGACATCATGCACTGCGCCGGCGACGCCGTTGGCCTCGATGCTATCGCCCACCCTGAACGGCCGGAGCCACAGCAGCATGACGCCGGCAGCGACGTTGGCGAGCGTGCCCTGCAGGGCGAGGCCGATGGCCAGACCGATGGCACCAAGGGCCGCCAGCACGCTGGTTGTCTGCACGCCGAGCTGACCGAGCGCGGCCACCACGGCCATGACCAGAATCGCGTAGCGCGCCATCGAGGCAAGGACGCCGCGCAGCGTCGGATCGATGCGTGCGCCAAGCGCTCCGTAGAGCGCCCGCTGCACCCAGCCAGACAGCCACCAGCCTGCCGCCAGCAGCACAAGGCCCGTGACCAGATTGGGAAGGGCCGTTGCCGCCCAGGCTGCAAGCTGGTTGCCAAATACGCCCAGGTCGGCGCCGATCTTGGATGGATCCATGAATGCCCCCAGGACTGCAGTTTTAATTCATGACAGCCGACGCCCTATGCAGACCGGCAACTCGCCGGCAGACGCCAGGATGTCGAGGGAGAGCCGGACTGGCTAGTGCGATGATCGAGAAGTCCGCTACATCGGTTTGGCTAGCTGGTGAAGCGGACTTCTCGATCTGAATCGCACTAGCAATCATGATGTTGGCTAGTGTCCTTCAGATCGCGAAATTCGTTCCGACCTTGCGGCACGCAGCGACGAATTCCGCAATCAGGACACTAGCATGCCGCCGCGATATTGCCATATCAGGGCGCCGCAGGCGAGCTAGCTGTTGGTTGAACTGAGATGTAGTCTTGCGCAACGAACCATCCAAGCCACCCGGCAACCGATACGTCCAGGGACCCAGGAAACGCCATGCCTATCACCCCAACGCCCGAGCAGATCAAGAAGCTGCGCTCGCGCGCCTGGTTCGACAATCCAGACAACACTGACATGACCGCCATCTACCTGGAGCGGTACATGAACTACGGGCTGACGCGCGAGGAGCTGTCCTCGGGCAAGCCGATCATCGGCATTGCCCAGTCGGGCTCGGATCTCTCTCCCTGCAACCGCCACCATCTGGAGCTGGCCAAGCGCGTGCGCGAGGGCATCCGCGAGGCGGGCGGCGTCGCCTTCGAATTCCCGGTGCACCCGATCCAGGAGACCGGCAAGCGCCCCACCGCCGCACTCGACCGCAACCTCGCCTATCTGGGCCTTGTCGAGGTGCTGTACGGCTACCCCCTCGACGGCGTGGTGCTCACCACCGGCTGCGACAAGACCACGCCGTCCCAGCTGATGGCCGCCGCCACAGTGGACATCCCCGCCATTGTCCTTTCCGGCGGGCCGATGCTCAACGGCTGGTACCGCGGAGAGCGCGCCGGCTCGGGCACCATCGTGTGGAAGGCGCGCGAGCTGCTCGCCACCGGCCAGATCGGCTACGAGGAGTTCATCGAGCTGGTGGCGTCGTCTGCACCCTCGCCCGGCCACTGCAACACCATGGGCACCGCCTCGACCATGAACTCGCTGGCAGAGGCGCTCGGCATGTCGCTGCCGGGCTGCGCCGCGATTCCCGCGCCGCACAAGGAGCGCGCCCAGATCGCCTACGAGACCGGCCGCCGCATCGTCGAGATGGTTTGGGAGGATTTGCGTCCCTCCAGGATCATGACCCGCGAGGCGTTCGAGAACGTGATCGTCGTCAACTCCGCCATCGGCGGCTCCACCAACGCGCCGATCCACTTCAATGCGATCGCCCGCCATGTCGGCGTCGAGCTCAATAACGATGATTGGGAGAAGGTGGGCTACGAGGTGCCGCTGCTGGTCAACCTGCAGCCGACGGGGGTCTATCTGGGCGAGGAGTATCACCGCGCCGGCGGCGTGCCCGCCGTGGTCAACGAGCTGATGAAGGGTAGCAGAGTCCACGCGAATGCCCTCACCGTGAACGGCAAGACCATCGGCGAGAACTGCGCCGATCGCGCGGTGCAGGACGAGGATGTCATCCGGCCCTACGCCAGGCCGCTGAAGGAGCAGGCCGGGTTCCTGAACATCAAGGGCAACCTGTTCGACTCGGCCATCATGAAGGTGAGTGGCATCTCCGACGAGTTCCGCACCCGCTACCTTGAGAACCCGAAGGACCCGAACGCCTTCGAGGGTCGCGCGATCGTCTTCGACGGGCCGGAGGACTACCACAAGCGCATCGACGATCCGGCGCTCAAGATCGACGAGACATGCCTGCTCTTCATGCGCGGCGCCGGCCCGGTGGGCTATCCCGGCGGCGCCGAGGTGGTGAACATGCGGCCGCCGAGCTACCTCATCGAGAAGGGTGTCCACTCGCTGGCCTGCATCGGCGACGGGCGTCAATCCGGCACCTCCGGCTCGCCGTCGATCCTCAACGCCTCGCCGGAGGCGGCCACTGGCGGCGGCCTCGCCATCCTCAAGACCGGCGACCGCGTGCGCATAGACCTGAACAAGCGCACGGCGGACATCCTGATCTCGAAGGAGGAATACGATGCCCGGCGCGCCGCTCTGCAGGGCCACGGCGGCTATCAGTTCCCGGGCCACCAGACGCCCTGGCAGGAAATCCAGCGCGGCCTGGTCGACGAGTTCTCCGAGGGCATGGTGCTGAAGCCGGCGGTGAAATACCAGAAGATCGCCGCCACTAAGGGCATCCCCCGCGATAACCACTGAGCGGGCATCAGCATGTCAGCCCCGGAGGGTCTGAAACCATAGCTCCAGACCTCGTTCGGAACGGTGTCAGACCCAGGGCGTCTGACACCGTAATGAGCATTGCTGCACGGAATGGCGCCAACGCCGTATTTGCTTGCGTCGCGCCGCCGGTCTTCTATTTAGAGACCCATAGATCCCAATTCGGCCGCTGCGAGTCGGCGGTCTCGCCGCCGCACCACGCCCAAGCCAGAGCCCCAACGTTGACTGGGGTCCAGCCGCGGGCGCTACCCAAGCAGCAGGCAGGCGTGAGAGCAGCCATGAAAACCGAGACCCCGCGCCCCATTCTCCTCAAGGACTACCGCCCACCCAGCTATCTGATCGACAGCGTCAGCCTGGACGTGGCGCTGCATAAGACACGTACGCGCGTTGTCTCGCAGCTCAAGGCGCGCCCCAATCCGGCGGTTTCCAAGCCGGGTGCCTTGCAGCTCGATGGCGAGCTGCTGGAGCTGGAGCAGGTCAAGCTCGATGGGCGCGCGCTGGGACCCAAGGACTACACGGTGACCGACAAGCAGCTCGTCATCGCCGCGCCGCCCAAGGCACCGTTCGAGCTTGAGATCATCACCACTTGCAACCCCGACGCCAACAAGGCGCTATCCGGTCTTTATCTGTCCAAAGGCATCTACTGCACGCAATGCGAGGCTGAGGGCTTCCGCCGCATCACCTATTTCCTCGATCGTCCGGACGTGCTTACCACCTACACCGTGCGCATCGAGGCCGACATCGCCGAGGCTCCGGTGCTGCTCTCCAATGGCAACCTCGTCGAGAAGGGCGACGTGAAGGGGCGCGAGCGGCGCTACGCCGTGTGGCACGATCCCCACCCCAAGCCCTGCTACCTGTTCGCGCTGGTGGGCGGCAATCTCACTTCCATCGCCTCGGAGTTCACCACCGCCTCAGGCCGCAAGGTGAAGCTCGGCATCTACGTCGAACCCGGCAAGGAGGAGCGCTGCACCTGGGCAATGGACAGCCTCAAGCGCTCCATGAAATGGGACGAGGAGCGGTTCGGCCGCGAGTACGACCTCGACGTGTTCAACATCGTCGCCGTATCCGACTTCAACATGGGGGCGATGGAGAACAAGGGCCTCAACATCTTCAACGACGCCCTGGTGCTGGCCTCGCCGGAGACGGCCACCGACCTCGCCTTCCTCAACATTGAGCGGGTGATCGCCCACGAGTACTTTCACAACTGGACCGGCAACCGCATCACCTGCCGCGACTGGTTCCAGCTCTGCCTGAAGGAGGGCCTCACCGTCTTCCGCGACCAGGAGTTCGGGGCGGACATGCGCTCGCCCGCCGAGCAGCGCATTGCCGAGGTGCGCAACCTCAAGGCGCGTCAGTTTCCCGAGGATGCCGGCCCGCTCGCGCACCCGGTGCGGCCGAGCAAGTACATCGAGATCAACAACTTCTACACCGCCACCGTGTACGAGAAGGGCGCCGAGGTGGTGCGCATGCTGCAGACGCTGCTCGGCCGCGACGGCTTCCGCAAGGGCATGGACCTCTACTTCGAGCGCCACGACGGCCAGGCTGCCACGGTGGAGGATTTCGTCACCTGCTTCGCCGACGTCTCCGGACGCGATCTTGGCCAGTTCATGACCTGGTACGCCCAGGCCGGCACGCCCGAGGTGACGTGCGCTCTCAAGTACGATGCCGAGAGCGAGACCGCCGAGCTGATGTTGACACAGACCCAGGCACCGACGCCCGGCGAGGCCAGGAAGAAGCCGCTGCACATACCGATCAAGCTCGGCTTTCTTGACGGCGACGGGCGGGAGATGCCGTTGACGCTGGCCTCGGGCGAGCACCTCTCCAATGGCCTGATCGAGTTGCGGAAGAAGAGCGAGACGTTCCGCTTCCGCAACGTGCCATCGCGGCCTGTTGTCTCGCTGCTGCGGGAGTTTTCCGCCCCCGTCAACCTCAGCATGCAGCGCAGCGACGCCGAGCTGGCATTCCTGATGGGGCACGACAGCGACCTGTTCAACCGCTGGCAGGCGACACAGGACTACGCCGCCCGCGTGCTGACCCAGACGATTGCTGCGCGTGCGGCCAAGGTGAAGGGACCGTCGCCCAAGGCGTTCATTGAGGCTCTGGCAGTGTCGCTGCGCGATCAAAGCCTGCATCCCGGCTATCTCGCCCAGTTCCTGACACTGCCAAGCGAGAACGACATCGCCCGCATCATCGCGCATGACGTGGACCCACTGGCAATTCACAAGGCACGCACTGCCCTGCGCAAGGCGATCGCCGCACGCCTCTACGACAGCCTAACCGAGATCTACGACCGCATGGCAACGCCAGGCCGCTACTCGCCAGCGTCCGAGGCGGCCGGGCGCCGGGCGCTGCGCACCGTGGCGCTCGGCTATCTCGCCAGCAGCCGCGCTGCGGAGGACGTAGCGCTCGTGGCGAGGCATTTCGAGGAGGCTCGCAACCTCACCGACGAGATGGCTGCACTCTCGATCCTGTCGGAGATCAACACGCCCGAACGCGAGGCGGCGCTGGCCCGCTTCTACAAGCGCTGGAAGGACGATCATCTGGTGATCGACGGCTGGTTTGCAACCCAGGCCGCTTCGCCGCTGGCCAGTACGCTCGCCACGATCAAGAGGCTCACCCGGCACCCCCTGTTCTCCATCAAGAATCCCAACAAGGTACGGGCACTGATCGGCGTGCTCGCCACGGGCAACCCGGTCACCTTCAACCGGCCGGACGGCAAGGGCTACGAGTTCGTGGCCGACCGGGTGCTGGAGATCGACGCCTTCAATCCGCAGATCGCGGCGCGGCTGCTGGCGGCGTTCCGCGGCTGGAAGGTGCTGGAGCCGGTGCGCCGCGCCGCCGCCCGCAGCGCCCTGCAGCGCGTGGCCGACGCCAAACCGCTCTCCAATGACGTATTCGAGATCGTGTCGAGAATGCTGGAGTGATCGGGGTCGAACCCCGAGCCCGAGCATAGGTTCGCTCCAGCGAAGCGCAGACCCGGCACATTGGCGCTGCTGACGCTGATTGCGTCGGCTCTACTCGACCCAAGCTGCAACTCCCACACCTACAACGCCAACGCGACACGCGCGCCATATTTTTGCCCAGAGACAGATACGCCGCTCGACAAGCGATTCCACCTCCTTACAGTATCACTCAGGTGATTCGGCCAATGTGAGTCGGCCGTGTCCCCAATGGGCAGCAACTTCTCTTACATATTCAGACGGGGCAAAGGGATGACGCACGGCACGTCAGCCCACAGTGGAGGTCTGTCTACGGATCGGACGACCTCGGGGCAAGATTATGCCGGCATTGGCGGCCGGCTCGGCCGGCATCGGATCATCGGCGAGGCGGCATTGCTGCAGCTTCTGTCAGCGAGCCTCATCGCCGGCGCGGCGCTAGGGCTCCTCACGAGAGCCGGACAGTCCGTCCCTGAGATTGGGCTGTACTTGGCCGTGCTGCTCGCAGCCAGCGCTGCGATCGTACTCCTGGCGCTGCGGCCGTGCGAGGTGGCACGGTTGGCGCCGCGCGAGCGCCAGCGACGCCCAGATGAGCCGAGCCGGCTGCTGGCGCAGATGCATCATGAGCTGCGTACACCTCTCAATGCCGTGCTTGGCTTTTCCGAGGCGATGCAGCACGAGTTGCATGGCCCGTTGGGCAATCCTCGCTACCAGGAATATGCTGCCCACATCAGCGCCAGTGGCGGACGCCTGCTCAAGGCCTCCGAGGATGCCATCGCCGTCGCCACCAGCATGTCAGCCTTGCTGGCCGAGATGGTCGCCGATGGGCGCATGCTGCGGCGTGACCGGCTGCCGTTGGCAGGGCTGCTGCAGGAAGCCTGGAAGGCACTCGACAATTCAACCCGCGAAGTCAGCCTCGACGTGTCGGGCTGCGACACCGCGGAGATCAACTGTGACTGGCAGGCCATGAGCCGGGCGCTGCGACATCTTCTGAGCGAGGCTATCGCTTGCGCGCCGCCAGCAGGCGCCATCGTCGCCAGGAGCAGTCGCGACGGTGCCATCCACTGCATCGAAATTGTCGGCCAGCCGCCACAGGATGAACTGCGAGCGCCGGCACTCTGTGGTTCCGGTGCAGGGCCTGCGGACGGGCTGGGCCTGCTGCTGGCCCGTGCTCTCCTTGAGCTGCAGGGCGCCAGTCTCAGTGTCAGTAGCCGCGGGGGCGGCCAGGCATGGTCGGCGCGTATCGTCCTGGCTGCCGCGACGAGGCCGGCACGGCGCCGCCGCAAGCCGGCTAATGCGGCTGTTCTGCGGTCGGCCGCTCCGGTACATCAAGGGGGTTTTGCGCTCGCTGCTGCTGCTCACGCCATGGCAGGAAGCCATGCCGCTCCTCCGGCGTGAGAGAGAGGGCAATGGCCGTATGCAGCTTGAACGCGGCCGCACGCGAGCGCACATCGGCCTCCACCAGCCGCGCCTGCGCCGCCTCGAACCGCGCCCGGTCGAACGGCTCGGCTGTCAGCGCCTTGTTGGACTCGTTGCGAGCCTCCAGCAAGGCACGGCGCAGAGGACGGACCCGTTGCCATTCGGCCTTGGTGAGCTGCTCCAGCTCCCTGACACGGGCGGGTGGCAGCGTGACGGCATAGCCAAGAACACTCGGGATCACCCGCCGGCTCAGCCGCTCGGCCCCGGCGAACTGGCTGCGCCAGACCAGCGAACCGGCGGCACCGATCACGATCAAATTGAGCGCAAGCGAACCCACGAGAATCGGCATCAGCCACCGCGAGGTCCGCAAGTCGCGGGCACGGGTCGCCACAGCCGTCATTGCATCACCTCATCCGAGAGAGCGACCTTCACCAGGTCGTCCCGATCCAAGCCCAGCCCCGCCATATCGGAAAGTCCCGGCAGGAGTTGCGACGGCAGGCTCGTGTTGCCGATCACCACGCCCATCACCAGGGATGCGGCGAGCAGGCCGGCGGCGGCGACCTCACGACCAAGCTGCCACGCACGCCAAGGTGCGCTCTCCCATCCACCACCGCCTTCCCGGGCGGAGACGTTCGGCCTGACAGGTTGAGCCTCCTCCGTGTCGACTGCGGCGCGCCGCGCGCTCGGCAGCTTGACAATTCGAGGTGAGCGCTGAGCCGCCGCCATGATGCGCTCCGCCAAGGCCGCCTCGACCGGCGCAGCCGGCACCGGTGCACGCTCCAGCACGCGGTCAAGCGCCTCGGTCTCGGCCAGCAGCTTGCGCGCCTGCCTATCTGCGGCCATCAGATGTGCCGCCGCTGCGCGTGCCTCCGCCGGCCAGCGCGTACGCTCGGCACCGTACACCTCGAGCAGCCGCGTGAACTCGGCCACTGTCATGGTCATGTTGCTCGTGCTCATCATTGCAGCACCTGTCCTGAAGCCCACCCCATCTCCACGAAGCCCACCCCTTCACTCAGCCCGCGGCTCGCTCACTCCGTATCCGGCAGCAGACCCTGCCATTCCTCCTTCAGGGCGGCCTTGAGCGTCCGGCGTGCCCGCGCCAGCAGCGACTCAACCGCCTCGTCCGATATCCCCATCACCTTACCGACCTCGATCTGGCTCATGCCCTCGTAGTGAAAGAGCGTGAGCGCCAGTCTCTGCCTCTCCGGCAGCGCCTTGAGCGCTGCGTCAACTCGTACCCCCAGATCCCGCTCCGCCAACCGCGTCATCTGGCTCGCCGGCTCCGATTCCTCCGGGAGCGCGTCGCCCAGGCTGGTGTTGCGCTGGGCGCGCACCCTGTCGATGCACAGGTTCGCCGCCACACGCCGCAGCCAAGGCCGCACGCCGCCCTCACCCAGCTCCAGCCCCGCCGCGTTGCGCCAGAGCCGCAGCATGGCCTCTTGCGCCACGTCCTCGGCCTCGGCGTCATCGCGCAGCATGCGCCTGCCGATGGCCAGCACCAGGGGCAAGTGCCGATCCACCAGCACACGGAACGCCTGCGCCTCTCCCGCGGCGACGCGTGCGACCAGTGCCCCTTCATCCTCAACCTGGCCGGCGCCCGCCTTTACGGCCGGGGCGGCCCCAATCTTGCGTGCAAGCACCTGATCCGCCTCGCCGCGAATACCTGTTTGACTCGGGCCCGGGCTAGAGCATACGGCAAGAAAACACTGTCTTACTCTCCCTCAACGGGAAAGGAAGCGTGTTCCCGTCGCGCCCGATTACACCACTATCTCGTTGAAAAGCGACGCAACTGCGGCCTGCCGAGCGGCCAAATCGGCCTCCAGGCGGGCAAAATCCGGTGCCTCTCCCGCGCGCACCAGCAACGCCTTGAGGCCATCATCGGCCCTCGCGGCCACGAAGGGACCGTCAAGGCACAGGCGCAACACCTGGGTAAGATTACCAAAAAGAAGCGCCGCCGGCAGCAGCACCTCTGCCGCCTGCGCGGAAAGCAGGCCGGCTCGCTCCAGGTTAATCAACGCACCCGTGGTGCTGGGGCTCAGGACCTCGGGATGGGCATGGCCGTGGACCAGTTGCAGATACTGAGCCATGAACTCCAGGTCTACCAGCCCGCCGCGCACCTGTTTCAGCTCCCAGATATCCTCGCTGCCCTTCTCCCGCTCGATCAGCGCCCGCATCTCGCGCACATCCTGGGCGGTCTTGGCGACATCACGCGTGCGGGTCAGGGCACTCAGGATGGCAGCCTCCACGGCCGCGCGCAGATTCGGCGGACCACTGATGACGCGGGCACGCGTCAGGGCCAGGTGCTCCCATGTCCACGCTTCATTCTGCTGATAGTTGACAAAGCTTGAAAGCTGCGTGGCGAGCGGCCCCTTCTGCCCGGACGGCCGCAGCCGCATGTCGACGTCGTAGAGGTTGCCCTCGGAGGTCGGCGCAGTCAGCGCGCTCAGCAGGCGCTGCGCCAGGCGGGTGTAGTAGTGGGTCGGGGCAAGTGGCCTCGGCCCGTCCGACATGGTGGTCTCAGCGTCGAAGTCATAGACGATGATGAGATCGAGGTCCGACGCGGCGGTCATCTCGCGCCCGCCGAGCTTGCCCATGGCGACAACGGCCATGGCCCCACCCGGCACCTGGCCGTGGGTGCGCGCCATCTCGCGCTCCACCTCGGCCTGGATCGCGCCGATCATGCACTCGGCGACTTGCGCGTAGGCGCCGCCTGCCTGCGCGGCGCCTATGGAGCCAGTCAGCACGCGCACGCCGATTAGAAAAGTCTGCTCGTGCACGATCCGGCGGGCGCGGTCGAGCACGTCCTCGAAGTCTGTCGCACCGTCGAGCTCCGCGGCGATGATCTGGCGCAGCTCACCCTCGCTGGGGACGGCGCCAAAGAAGCCCGGCGTCAGCACCGCGTCGAGCACCCGGCGCCGCTTGCTCAACAGGCGGGAGAGCCTGGGCGCAGTGCCCATGATGGCGGCGATCAGCCCCAGGAGCGCCGGATGCTGCTTCAACAGCGAGAACAGCTGCACTCCCGACGGCAGCTCGGCAAGGAAGCGGTTGAAGCCGACGAAGGCAAGGTCGGGATTGGCGGTCTTCGACAGCGCCTCGATCAGTGCCGGCTGCACCTCGGTCAACAGCTCGCGGGCGCGCGGCGCGTGCACGGCCGGGTAGCGGCCGTGATGCCAGGCACGCACCCCGGCGATCACGTCGGAAGGACGGGCGTAGCCCATGCGGGCCAGCGTCTCCAGCGTGCCCGGATCGTCGGCCTCGCCGGCGAACACCATGTTGGCGCCGCCGCGAGTGAGGGCCGGGCTGTGCTCGAACAGCCGTGCATAGTGGGCCTGCACGCACTCCAGCTCTGCCGTCAGGCGCGCCGAGAACGCGGCGGCGTCAGCAAAGCCGCAGAAGCGGGCGACACGCAGGAGCTGCTCGGGATCGTCGGGCAGCCGCTGCGTCTGCTCGTCCGCCACCATCTGCAGTCGGTGCTCGACCGTGCGCAGGAAGCAATAGGCCTTGTCGAGATCGTTGCGCACCGCGGCGGTGATCCAACCGGCGGTGGCGAGCCGCTCCAGCGCCACCAGCGTCTCGGAGGCCCGCAGTGCCGGCTGCCGTCCGCCGGCGATCAACTGCTGGGTCTGGGCGAAGAACTCGATCTCGCGGATGCCGCCACGCCCCACCTTTATGTCGTGCCCCGCCACGGCGATCTGGCCGAAGCCGCGCACGGCATGGATCTGGCGCTTCATGGCGTGGATGTCGGCGATTGCCGCGAAGTCCAGGTATTTGCGCCAGACAAAGGGGGCGAGGCTGTAGAGCAGCTCCTCGCCCGCGGCGATATCGCCGGCGACGGCGCGGGCCTTGATCATCGCCGCGCGCTCCCAGTTCTGGCCGACCGATTCGTAATAGTTGAGCGCAGCGTCGGTAGAGATCGCGAGCGGCGTCGAGCCGGGATCTGGGCGCAGGCGCAGGTCGGTGCGAAAGACGTAGCCGTGCTCGGTCCGCTCCTGCAGCAGCCGCACGAGGTCGCGTGTCAAGCGCACCAGGAACGGCTGCACCTCCAGCCCCGGCCGCACACGCACCTGTGCCAGATCATAGAAGACGATCAGGTCTATGTCGGAGGAATAGTTGAGCTCGAAGGCGCCGTGCTTGCCCATTGCCAGCACGATGTATCCCGCCGGGTCCGGCGCCAGCCAATCGCCTTTGGCGTGGGCCCGCCGGAACAGGAAGCCCACGGCGGCGGAGACGGCGGCATCGGCCGCCTCCGAAAGGCGGCGCGTGGCGGTCATCACCTCCCACGCCCCGCCGATGTCGGCTAGCGCGATGAGGAGCGCCACCTCAGCCTTGAACTCGCGCAGGACACGCATGGCGTCGGGCATCGACTGGGCGGCCCCGGCGGCTGCAGGCAGCTCCTGTACCAGCTCCGCAAAGCGCCGCTCGGGCGAGGAGGCCAGGATGCGCTGGAGGCGTACCGGGTCGCGCTCGATCAGGCCGGTGAGATAAGGCGATGCGCCGAAGATGCCGAAGAGTAGATCACGCACTGCGGGCGCGGCGACCAGGCGGCCAAGCTGAGCGAGCTGGGGCTCGGCAGCACAGCGCTGCGCCAAGTCGGCGAGCGCGCCGCTGGCGCGCCCGGCGTCGTGGACCACCGGCGCCGCGGCGAGGCGCTGGTGCAGCGGGGCCGGATCGGAGGGGCTGTCTGGAATGGCCATCCCCCCATATACGACGAGCACCGCCGCCGCAGGAAGTCCGTCCTGGAGGTGTCAAACCCGGAGGGCCTAAGGCGAAACCAAGACTCTAGATGTTCGAAGTCTGCGACGAGAGGATTGTCGATACGTCGCCATTCGGCCGCCGCACCGGAACCGTCAGCACCGCCCTGAGCCCCGGCGCGTTGTCCTCCAGCCGCACGCGGCCGCCATGCATACGGGCGACGGCGGCGACCAGGCTGAGACCCAGGCCGGCGCCGGGGCGGGAGCGGCTCTTCTCCAGTCGGACGAAGCGCTTCAAGGCGCGCTCGCGATCCTCGGCGGCGATGCCGGGGCCGCGATCGCCCACGGCGATCTCGATATCGTTGCCGGCACGCGCAAGGCAGATGCTGATCTCGGGCGGCTCACCCCCACTTGGCCGCGGCGCCGCGCCGGCCGCAACGAGAGCAGTCGCCGCGGCGGAATACTTGATGGCGTTGTCGACCAGGTTGGCGACCGCCTGGCTCACCAACTCACGGTTGACCACAGCGATGAGGCCCGGCTGGACCGAGACGGCGAGCCTGAGACCGGCATCCTCGGCGGCTGGCTCATAGAGCTCGGCAATGTCGCCGATCACGCCCGCAAGATCGACCGGCGCCATGCTCTCGGCGGCGGGACCCGCCTCCAGGCGCGCAATCAGGAGCAGCGAGTTGAAAGTCCGGATCAGCTCGTCGGCCTCGTCGATGGTCTTGGCCAGTCCCTCGCGATAGACGCCCGGCTCGGAGCTGCGCAGTGCCGCTTCTGCCCGGTTGCGCAAGCGGTTGAGCGGCGTCTTCAAGTCGTGGGCAATGTTGTCGGAGACCTCGCGCAGGGCTGCGTGCAGCTCCTCGATGCGCGCCAGCATGGCGTTGAGGTTCTCGGCGAGCCGGTCGAGCTCGTCGCCGGTGCCGCTGACCGGAATGCGGCGAGACAGGTCGCCGGCCATGATTTGCCGGCTGGTGTCGGTCACCGCCTCAATGCGCGCCAGCATGGCACGGCTGATCAGGATGCCGGCTCCGACGCCAAGGGCGGAGAGCAGGCCGAAGCTCCACAGCGCCAGGCGGCCGATGCTGGCGGCGAGCTGGCGCTGATCGTCGATGTCGCGGGCTACGATGAGGTTCAGGCCGCCAGGAACGGCGAACGACCTGCCGATCGCCAGGCGCCGGTGCTCCTGCCCCGGCTCCGCGGCGCGTGTGTAGGTGAACAGCTCGCCCTCGCCCTCCTTCGGCGGCGGAGTCGGCGGGCGCGGCAGGTTGCCGGCGATCCTGGTGCCATCGGCATCGCTGAGCAGATAGAGGCCGGAGCCGGGCGCGCCGACGCGCTCATTGATCGTGGCGACGAGACGCGAGCTGCCGCCGGTGCGGAACTCCGCACGCAGGCTTGCCACCTCGGCGTTCAGCGCATCGACAGCCTTGCTCGCCAAGAGCTCATTGGTCTGCCAGGCGAGGTAGGCGATGACAATACCGGCGGCCACCACGAAGGCGCCCAGGTAGGCGACCGTCAGGCGAAACGGCGTTGAGCCGAGGAGCCTAGTCAGCGCCGTCACGGATCATATACCCAGACCCACGCACCGTATGCAGAAGCGGCCTTGCGAATCCCTTGTCGATCTTGCTTCTGAGGCGGGAGATGTGCACGTCGATGACGTTGGTTTGCGGATCGAAATTGTAGTCCCACACGTTCTGCAGCAGCATGGTGCGGGTGACGACCTGTCCGGCATTGCGCATCAGATACTCCAGGAGGCGGAACTCTCTGGGCTGCAGGAGAATGGCCTGGCCGCCGCGACTGACCTTGTGCGAGAGCCGGTCAAGCGTCAGGTCCCCCACCGCATAGCGGGTGACTTGCTCCTCTGGCGCCGGCCGGCGCGCGAGCGCCTCGACGCGGGCCAGCAGCTCGGTATAAGCATAAGGCTTGGTGAGGTAATCATCGCCGCCGGCGCGCAGTCCTTTCACCCGGTCGTCGACCGCGCCTAGGGCCGAGAGAATGAGGACGGGCGTGCGTGCGCCCTCCCGCCGCAGCGTCTCGATGAGAGTAAGCCCGTCGAGTTGCGGCAGCATGCGATCGACGATCAGCACATCCCAGCCGCCCTCGCGGGCCAGGGTGAGACCGAGCTCGCCGTCACCCGCCACCTCGGCGATATGACCGTTCTCCTTCAGCGAGCGCTGCAGGAACAGCGCAGTCTCGCGGTCGTCCTCGATCACCAGCACTCGCATGGGCGCTTGCCTCGCTCGCGTGCCGGATTGATGCCAGCCGGCCCGCAGACCTCAAGTCGTAGTCCTTACTACACCAACGCATGAAGCGAGGCGCACCGTTCTCGCCAGAACAGCACGCCTCGCCCGGGGGACCGTTAAAATTCGCCGTTGCCTCAGCCGCGCTTCAGCGGGACCGCCTCGAAGCGCGTCTCGTTGCCGGAGCGGATCAGCAGCAGCACGGCCTTGCGCTCCTGACGGTTCGCCTCCTTGACGGCGTTGGTCAGGTCGTCGGCGCTGTTGACGGTCTTGCTGTCGGCCTCAAGGATGATGTCGCCGACGCGGATGCGCACCGAGGCATCGGCGTCAACCTCAGTCACCACGACGCCTTCCTTGTGCTGCCCGGTGGCCGGAGCCACCGACAGGCCGAGCTGGTCGAGCTCGGTCGGCTCGTTGGGACGGCTCGGGCTGCTCTTGGCCAGCTCCTGGTTGGTCGGCAGCAGGCCGAGCTTGACAGGCACGGTCATCTCCTTGCGGGCACGCAGCACCTTCAGCTCGATTTTGGTGCCTGGCGAGAAGCCGGCAATCTGGCGCGACAGGTCGCGGCTGTCGGTGATGTTTTTACCGTTGACGCCCAGGATCGCATCGCCCCTCTTGATGCCGGCCTCGGCCGCAGGGGTGCCCGTCCGAACCTCGGCGACCAGGGCGCCCCTGGCCTCGTCCAGTCCGAGGCTGGCGGCGACGTTGTCATCGACGTTCTGGATGTGCACGCCGAGCCAACCGCGCTGTACCGGCTTGCCGGACTTGAGCTGGTTGACGACATCACTCGCCGTCCGGGCGGGAATCGCGAAGGCGATGCCGGCGCTTGTGCCCGTGGGGCTGTAGATGGCGCTGTTGACGCCGACCACATCGCCCGCGAGGTTGAAGCTCGGACCGCCCGAGTTGCCCTTGTTCACCGCCGCATCAATCTGCATGTAGTCATAGGGGCCCGAGCCGATGTCGCGGCCGTGCGCGGAAACGATGCCCGCCGTCACCGTGCCACCAAGACCGAACGGGTTGCCGACGGCCACCACCCAGTCGCCGACGCGCGGTGGGGCGGATGCGAACTTGACCGCCGGGAAGGTCTTGCCATTGGCTTTGATCTTGAGGAGCGCGAGGTCGGTGCGCTCGTCGGTGCCGACGATCTCGGCATCGTACTTGTTGTGCTCGTCGAAGATGATCTGCACCTTGCCGGCATCGGCCACCACGTGGTTGTTGGTGACGACATAGCCATCATGCGAGATCACGAAGCCGGAACCCTGCGCCTGGGTGGGACGCGGCACGCCCTCGCGGCCGAAGCGCTTGAAGAACTCCTCGAACGGATTGAGCTCGTCGGGAAGCTGCGGGGTGCGGGGACGCTGATCGCGTGCAAGCTTGGGGCCGCGCGAGGTGACCTGGATGCTCACGACTGCGGGCTTCACCCGCTCAACGAGATCGGCGAACGACGACGGCGCGCCGTTGGGCATCGCCATCTGCGGCGGCTGCGCGGCGACGCGCTGCTGCGGGAACGCGAGCAGCGTGCCGCCGGCGACGGCCATCACGGCAAGGCTGGAGACCAGGGCCGTGCGCCACCGGGCGGGGCTCGCTGTGCGATTGGAGGGAGCTGCAGGAAGCATAAGCGTGTCACCTCGGAACGAGATTCGATCATCGGGTCGGGCTTCCGTATAGGGAAGCCAAACTTACGGAGCGATGGCGGCCGGCTTAAATAATTGTAACCTTGCAGCGGCGGCGGGCAGCGGCCGGTAGCAAGGCGCCGTGAAGCTCGACCCGCAAGCTCGGAGGGGCCCGCCCCTCCTCGCACTACTCGCGGTCTGCCGCGGCCTCGGTACGGAGCAGCTCATCGAGCCGGCGCCGCTCCTCGCCGGACAGCGGCTCAGCCTCAGGCGCCGGCCGCCGCTGCCGCCTGCGGGCAAGCAGGTAGGCGGCGGTTCCGCCAAGCAGCAACAGCGGCGTCAGCCAAAGCAGCACCGTCTGCGGTGTCAAGCGCGGGCGCAGCAGCACAAACTCCCCGTAACGGGCCTCGATGAAGGCCAGCACCTGGGCGTCCGTATCGCCGGCGCTCAGACGCTCGCGCACCAGCACGCGCAAGTCATGCGCCAGCGGGGCATTGGACTCGTCGATCGACTGGTTCTGGCACACCACGCAGCGCAATTCCTGCGACAGCTGCCGCGCCCGTGCCTCCAGGGCAGGGTCTTTCAGCATCTCGCCGGGCTCCACGGCGTAAACGGCGGAGCCGGCGACCGCGACGGCAAGGAGCAGCGCGGCAAGGGCTGCAAGCAGAAGGGCCGTGGCATGCGCCCGAGATGGCATCCGTCCGTCTCCTGTCGCTGGGATGAAGCGCCTCCCTACGCCCGCATGGGCCGCGACTCAAGCCGCAGAGATGCCGCTTCAGCTTGGGGGCAAGAGCCAACGCCTGGGGTAGACGAGGTGATTTCGGCGCGGCGGTCGCAGAACCGGAGCCCACGCGATCGCACGCAGTCGGCTATGTAATGCTCACACTTCCATGAGTCGAACTCGAGCGGGGCCTGGCCTGGTCAGCCCGAGCGCCTGCCGCAGATGCGCCGTGCCAGTGGTGCCAGACCCGGGGGTCTGACACCATCTTGCGCGCTAAGCCCGCTTGTTCTGGCGGTTGTTGACGAGATCGTCCACCACGGCCGGCTCGGCCAGGGTGGAGGTGTCGCCCAGGTTCGAGAAGTCGTCCTCGGCGATCTTGCGCAGGATGCGGCGCATGATCTTGCCGGAGCGCGTCTTGGGCAGGCCGGGGGCGAACTGGATGAGATCAGGCGTCGCCAGCGGGCCGATCTCCTTCCTCACGTGCGCCACCAGCTCCTTCTTCAGGGCCTCGTTTGGCGCGTTGCCCGCGATCAGCGTCACGTAGCAGTAGATGCCCTGCCCCTTGATGTTGTGCGGGTAGCCCACCACGGCAGCCTCGGCCACCAGGGGGTGGGAGACCAGCGCCGATTCCACCTCGGCCGTCCCCAGGCGGTGCCCCGAGACGTTGAGCACGTCGTCGACGCGGCCCGTGATCCAGTAGTAGTTGTCCTCGTCGCGGCGGCAGCCGTCGCCGGTGAAGTACATGCCGGGATAGGTGGAGAAATAGGTCTGCACGAAGCGCTCGTGGTCGCCGTAGACCGTACGCATCTGGCCGGGCCAGGAATCCAGCATCACCAGGTTGCCCGAGGTGGCGCCTTCGAGCAGCGTTCCCTTCTCGTCCACCAGGGCCGGCTGGACGCCGAAGAACGGCCGCGTGGCCGAGCCCGGCTTCTGCTTGATGGCGCCGGGCAGCGGCGTGATAAGAATGCCGCCGGTCTCGGTCTGCCACCAAGTGTCGACGATCGGGCACCGGCCGTCGCCAACTACCCGGTGATACCACTCCCAGGCCTCGGGGTTGATCGGCTCGCCGACGCTGCCAAGCAGCTTCAGCGAGGAGCGGTCGGTACGCTTGACGAAGTCGTCGCCGGCACCCATCAGTGCACGGATGGCGGTGGGGGCGGTGTAGAAGGTGTTGACGCCCCACTTGTCGATCACGTGCCAGAAGCGCGACGGCGTCGGGTAGTTGGGCACGCCCTCGAACATCAGCGAGGTGGCGCCGTTGGCAAGCGGCCCGTACAGTATATAGCTGTGCCCCGTCACCCAGCCCACGTCTGCCGTGCACCAGTATACGTCGCCGTCATGGTAGTCGAATACGTACTGGTGCGTCATCGACACGAACACCAGGTAGCCGCCGGTGGTGTGCAGCACGCCCTTGGGCTTGCCGGTAGAGCCGGACGTATAGAGGATGAACAGCGGATCCTCGGCGCTCATCTCCTCGGGCGGGCAGTCGGGTCCGACCTTGGCCAGCTCCTCGTGCAGCCACATGTCGCGGCCGGGTACCCAGTTGATGTCGGCGCCGGTACGGCGCACCACCAGCACCTTCTCGTCGCCCGTGCAGGTCTTCAAGGCATCGTCGGTGTTCTTCTTGAGCGGGATCGGCCGGCCGCCGCGCACGCCCTCATCCGCCGTAATGATGAACTTGGATTCGCAGTCGTTGATGCGGCCGGAGAGGCTGTCGGGCGAGAACCCGCCGAACACCACGGAATGGACGGCGCCGATGCGCGCGCAGGCGAGGATGGCATAGGCGGCCTCAGGGATCATCGGCAGGTAGATGGTGACGCGGTCGCCCTTCTTGACGCCGTTGGCCTTCAAGACGTTGGCGAACTTGCACACCCGCTCGTACAGCTGGCGGTAGGTGATCTTCTCGTCATGGGTCGGATCGTCGCCCTCCCAGATCAATGCCACCTGATCGGCACGGGTCTTCAGGTGCCGGTCGATGCAGTTATAGGCGGCATTGAGAGTGCCGTCCTCGTACCACTTGATGGAGACGTTGTGCGGGTCGTAGGAGGTGTTCTTGACCTTGGTGTAGGGCTTGATCCAGTCGAGGCGCTTGCCGTGCTCGCCCCAGAACCCGTTCGGGTCCTCGACCGAGCGCTTGTAC
>DASURA010000170.1:0-2325 GCA_036280295.1 Hyphomicrobiaceae bacterium | reverse complement strand
CTGCTCTACATCGCCCGCGCGCGCGCCGGCGAGATGGAGGCGGCCAAGGCGGGCCTCGAGACCTACGCGGCGCGGCATGCGGGCCAGGACTGGCCGCGCCCGATCATCGACCTGTTCCTCGGCCGCGGCTCTCCCGAAGCGGTGGAGCGCGCGGCGAAGGTCGCGGCCGACCGCAAGGATGTGGCGGGCCAGCGCTTCGACGCCGATTTCTACATCGGCCAATGGGCGCTGATCGCCGGCGACGAAACCGTCGCGACGCAGCGCCTGCGCTCGGCCTATGACAGCCGCATGCGGGAATATCTCGAGTTCGACATCGCGCGCGCCGACCTCAACTCCCTCGACAGCATGGCCGGCTCCCCCACCCCCACCGCACCCCCGCGCAAGAACGTGCCGACGGGGGACAGGAGGTAGGGCTGGAAAGCGCAAGCGCCGGCACGCCCCTACAACCGTCACCCCGGCCTTGAGCCCATAGGCGCTAAGTTACCAGGATGAGCCTTTGATATCTTCGTCGGCGTGGCGGTTCCAGGAGATGGCGCCTGAGACGCCGTGCGCAGTGTTGGAGGCAGGCGAAGGTTGGTTGCGGGATGATGGCTTGGAGCAGGGTTTCAAAGAGCTGGCGCAGCAAGCGCCAAGTCGCGGGCCTGGTCAGGCCGCCTGCTGCCAGTGTGGAGAGTCCTCGAACGCGCCGATCAGCGGTTCGAGCAACAAGATGACGAGCAGATGGGCCAGCAGGTATGGCTTGGCCGACCGTTCGTCGGTTCCCGGTGGTGCCTTTAGCCCGATCAAGCTCTTGAGCCGCTTGAAGGCCAGCTCGATGCGCCAACGCAGACGGTAGAGGTCCAGGATTTCCTTGGCGGAGAAGGCGTCCGGTTTGAGCGAGGTGATGAGGATGATCCACTCCGCGGCAACAAGCGTGGCTTTTGAGATCTGGTGACCGCCTCTGCGGGCTTGCTTGCGCGCCTTGCGCTTGGCTGCATTGGCCGCTTCGGGTGATTTCTTGAGCGCAACCATGCGCAGCTCCAAAGCCGGTCCTTCCTTGCGACCGACCTGGATCGGACGATCGATCAGGCCGCGCTTGGCGCCCTCTCGCAGGATCGCAATGATGTCGAGCGGCAGCCCATCGGCATCCAGCCAACGCGCACCCTTCCAGCCGCTCCGGATCACAAGATCGGCGCCAGCATCAAGCAGAACGGCCATGCGATCAGGTTGCAGATAGGCCCGGTCGGCAATCCGGATCTCATCCGGAACCACCGGTATCCGGTCCAGCCGTTCGCCACCCTCCTCGTCGGTCAGTTCGAAAAACCCGAAGCGCTCGCTCGGCAAATCGAAGGCGCTGTGGATACGCCACAGGCTGTTCTTCGTCTTGGCCCGCTTGCCCGCCTTCGGCACCATCGTCGCATCAACCAGGCGGATCAAGCGGCCCTTGCCGGCCGCCGGTGTCGCAGCCGCCAGGACTTGGCCCACCAGCAGCGTCAGCCAATCGCCGCATTGCCGCAGTCGAAGCAGGAGCGCAACATTCGATATGTCCGCTAGACCCATCGACGACGCCCATGCCGCGGTCAAACGCAAGCCACGCTCGCCAAGGCAGTACGCCAGGATCATCCGCAGCAAGTCCGCCGCACTCGCGATCCCCCGCGCCCTCACAAACGCCCGCGTCGCCTTGGCGCTCGCAGCCAGTCCGGTTACCCCACCCAGCCGCTCAACAACGGCGTGCCAGTCTCGATTCATAAGTGATTCAGGAGTCATTCCATTCTGGAATCACAAATGACTCCTCAGTGCAAGACGCTATCTTAGCGCCTATGGGAACAAGTCCGGGGTGACGGTGGTGGGGTGGTAGTCGCGGCGCGTCTTCGCCCCGCTGGAACCGCGTACCCCATCCCGGCTTTGGCCATATCACTCATCCATGGTTCTGGGTACTAGCCGGCGAGAACGGCGCCGGCGGGTGCGAACAGCGTCCAGCGCACGCCGGCCGGATGGAAGATCAGCGTCGCGCGTCCCTCCAGCGCGAGGGAGACCAGCTGTTCCAGCACCTTGCGGCCGAACCCTCCCGACGAAGTCGGCTGCACGCCGGGTCCGTCCTCTTCGCGCCATTCGAACTGGAATTCCTCGGTCCCGTTGGTTTCGTCCGCCGGCAGGCGAGACCAACTGATGATCACCTTGCCGTCCGCCGCGCCCAGGGCGCCGTACTTGACCGAGTTGGTCGCAAGCTCGTAGATCGCCATGCCGATATACTGCACCGCGTTGGGCGCGAGCATGACCGGCGCGCCCGAGATGTGGCAGCGTTCGCCGATCCCGAACGGCTCGAGCTGCGTGCGGACCACGGAA
>DASURA010000169.1:0-2656 GCA_036280295.1 Hyphomicrobiaceae bacterium | reverse complement strand
GACCGCGCGGAGATCGAGGTCGACGCTGGCGACGGCGACGACGGCGGCGTGATTGTGAAGGCCGAAGGCGGCGTGCTGCCGCTCACCTGGCTGCTCAATGGCGAGCCCATTGTCTCCGAGGCGGGGCAGCGCGAGGTCGAGCTCCCGGCCGGCCGCCGCGGCTTCTTCCGCCTTTCCGTGATCGACGCCAAGGGACGGACGGATCGGGTGGCGATCCGGTTGAAATAGGCTGCCGAGTTGCGGCCTACATGTTGCAGTCTGCATGTCGCGGCCAATGCAGGGAGCCGCGATCTCAGCCGAAGACGAAGCGAGTCCCGGTGTAGGAGCGCAGCAGCCTGGCCGGCATTTCCGCCCTCGCCATCTCGTAGAACATCTCGCCGGAGCAGTGCAGCGGGATAACGAAATCGACGTCCATCTCCTTGAGCGCGCCGATCGTCTGGCGCACGTAGTCCTCCTTGTAGGGGGCGAGATGGAATCCGCCGATCACCGCGTGCACCTTCGTAACCCCCGACGCCGCCTGGGCCTGCTTGATGGCGTTGACCACGCCGCGGTGGCTGCATGAGGTGAGGACGACGAGGCCGCGCCCTTTGACATTGTACGCGGTGGCAAGCTCGTGCTGGAACTGATCGGGGATGCCCGCCTTGGCCCGCACCTCTTGCGGGAACCTGTCGGGATAGCAGCCAATCCCGTTCCTGATCCCGATCTTCATCGCGCTCGGCGAAAGGAGCTTCTCGAAGCTCTGCAAGCCGATCTGTCCTGTGGTGAACGCGTGGTCGGCCACCAAGGAGGGACGTTCGGCGTAAGTCACCGCAAGACGAGCTCGCTGGAGGCCCTTGCGATCGATCACACCGAAGTTGCCGCGAGCCGGCGGCGCGGTCCATTCGCGCGCGCAAAAGCAATCCTCGCCGCCGACGAAGAACGGCAGCTTGGCCTTCAGCCTGCCCCTGCTGTGCCGCAGGAAGCCGGCGAGGCCGCCGAAGTGGTCGAAGTGACCGTGGCTGAGGACGAGCGCATCCAGCTTGGCCGGGTCAATGCCCAGAAGGGCGATGTTGTTGACCATTGCCTCGGGCGTGAAGCCGAAGTCGATGAGCACATTGCGCGTCTCGCCGCCGCGCTGTGATTCGGCATGCATCGACAGACCGAACTCGCTGATCAATGTCCTGCCGGGTGGCCTATCGCTCAGGCCCCAGCCGAAGTGCTGGACATCGACCGGCCCCACCTGCTTGCCGGGCGTCACCGCGAATTGGTAGCTGTCAACGACGGTCCGAACGGACAGGCGGTCCACCTCGGGAACCGTGCCGGCGATTGCCTGCCCGCGCGCCGGTCTGGAGTCTCCAAGCAGCGAGCCCATCATTGCCGCAAACACGGCGGCGCCTCCGCCGCAAAGGACGCCGCGCCGATGCGGAGAATCATCATGATGATTAATGGCCATGACATCTGCACCCTCGCGCCGCCTGCTGCCGACAGTCGGTGCGGACAAGGGCGCCCCCCATCCGGGGCGGAGACGTCGAGGTGCTCGGCACGCCAGCGTCTGGCAGTCCGCACCTGGTGGCTGCCGCTATCATGCTCACAGCAACAGGAGAAGATCAGGGATGACACAATGCCGTGAGCGAACGCCTGGCGCGGCGCGGTCGTCGGGGACGGTGCCATCGGACCGGTCGCGGTGACGATACGCTCAGCCCGTGGCGAGCACGAGGCTTGCCGCACATGACTCTTTCGCCGCCGGCTTGTGCGCAACCGTACCCGGCGGGCCGCATGCGTGCTTTCCTGCGCAACCGGGTCCGAAGCTTCGTGTTCGCCGGCGCCGGCATCTGGCGTGTCATCCGCCACGAGCGCTCCGCCCTGCTGCACGCAGCCGCAACCCTCGCTGCGCTCGGCGATCGAGTGCACGTGCAATCTGCTGTCGCCAGGGTTCAGCGAGCAGGCCAGGATCGCCAAGGACGTTGCCGCCGGCGCGGTGCTCCTCATCTCGTTCGGCGCGCTTGCCATCGGCGTGCTGACGTTCTGGCCATACCTGGCCACGGGCTCCCGCCGATTTCTATCGCGGTTCTCTGCCGAGCTGCTCCGTAGCGCGTGGGGGGCGATAAGCGGACAGGCTGGCAAGAACGTCCGCCTCCAGCCGGAGCGCAGAATCTCATTCCCCGAGCGCGGCATACTGGCATTGTGCGCTCGACGCTTGATTCAGTGTCACCCCGGCACTTGTTGCCGGTGTCCAGCGCGAAGCTGGCGCCGGAGCCATCTGTTGGGGGACAAGCCCCGGCATGACACGCGAAAGATCAGCCGGCGACAGAAACGCCATTCTCAACGCTGCAAACAACTTCGAATTCTTGCCCAGCCTCGGAGCGCATCGCACCGAGACGATCATTGCCAGCGGTAACGGCCGACACGGCGCAATGTGCCTTCGCCTTATCGCACCCTACGAGCTCGCCAGCTCCACCTGCCGCCACCCCAGGGCGATGCTCAGGGCGAGCCACACGGCTGCCAGCGGCAGGGTGAGCACCGCCATTGCCGACAGGCTCACGCCCAGCGCTTTTGCCATCGGCCCGAACAGCCAGCCGCTCGCCGCGTCGCCGCCGCGGAACACGACGGTGTCGATGAAATTCTGCGCCTTGTACTTGTCCTCGGCAGGCACCACCGTGAACAGCGTGCGCAGCGC
>DASURA010000168.1:0-4719 GCA_036280295.1 Hyphomicrobiaceae bacterium | reverse complement strand
ATGCAGAAGTCGGACCGGCCGTCGCCCACCACGACGTCGAGCGCTCCGCCGCTGGTGCCAGGCCGATGGCTGCACTTGCAGTTGCCGAGCGATGCCTTGCAGTCCGGGCGGGAGAACGGAAAGGCGAGCGACCAGCGCTCGCCACCCATCCACTGCAGCCGGTTGGCGAAGAACGGCAGCTCCAGGCCGGCCCCGCGCAGGACGCGGCGGACGATCCGGTCGAGGCCGTCGGAGACCACTACAACCCGCAATTGCCAGCGTCGGCACAGCTCGACAAAGCCAGGAAACTGCGGGTCGATCGGGATTGTCTGGAGCAGTTGATCGATGGCCTCCGGGGTTGCCCGGATCAGCTCTACCTGCCGCGCCATGCAGTCCTGCGCCGTCCGCAGGCCCTGCTGCCACTCGCGCTCGATCTCGCGCCAGGTGGGAGCGCAGAACCGATCGAATACGGTGTCGGTCGGATCGGTCGGCGCAATGGTTCCGTCGAAGTCGACGTACACAGTTCCGAGCATGGTCTGCCTTTCGACGCGCACAACAAAATCGGCGCCGCAGCGGGCGCCGGTGCAACGCATGCCGCTATGTGCAACTGCGAAGGGTCTGGGGCAAAGCGTCAGATCGCAGCAGGGGTTAGGGAGGGAGACTTAGTGCAGATGTGAAGCGGGCGGCCCATCAATTCGCCCCATTCTTCGGGCAGCGGCGCGAGGGTCTGTGGCATGTTGGGCCGGCGGGAGCCGTGCGGTTGCCTTGCCATGCAATCATGGGTCAAAGCAGGCTGCGGGGTCTCTCGTCGGCAGGCTGGATGCCAAGGCGGCCGGACTGGACAAATCTGGTATTCGCCCGGCGCAGGCAACAAGCTCCGACACGGAAGAGAATGGTGCGCCAGGGACAGCGCGCCAGCGCCAGCCTGGCCGACAGGCCTAGTGCGACGGTCGAGAAGTCCGCTTCATCGGTTTGGCTCGCTGGCGGAGCGGACTTCTCGATCTGAATCGCACTAGCAATCATAATGTTGGCTAGTGTCGCTGAGATCGCAAAATTCGTTCCAACCTTGCGTCACGATGAGACGAATTTCGCGATCAGGAGACTAGCTGGGCCGTGACAGGTAGGCCGCCAGCCGGGTCTTGAGATCCTCGGCGACGGTGCCGGCGGCGCGGTTCTCGGCGTCCTGGCGGGCGCGGACGTTGGAGTAGACCGCTTCAAAGCGCTCGAACGGGGCGCGAGCGTGGCTGGTGCCCTGGAACACGACCTTCTTGGCCTTGCTGTCGATCAAGCGGAACGATGCGGAAAGGGAGTAGACCGCGCCTCTCACCTCACCCCTGGTGTTCACAAGCGTCGACGTAACATTCTCCTTCAGCACCACCTCAAACCGGTAGCTCGGAGGCAGCGGGTGGCCACCGCCGGTGCTTTCGAAAATCAGGTCGTTGCGGATGCGTTGGCCGACACGGCCGGGGATCGGCGCGAAATCCACCTCCTTGAGGCGGTCGCTGGCCCGCGCCCCCGAAGCCATCGGTGCGTACAGCGGCCGAAAGCCGGAATCGCCACAGGCAGCCAGCGTCGCCGCGGCGAGCAGGATAAGGCCCACACCCATGCGCAGCTTGCGCGAGGGCGCCGACGCACTAGCCAGGTCGCTGTCATGCAACGACATTGACAATCCTCTGCGGCACGACGATCACCCTCGTCACCGATTTCCCCTCCAAGGCCCGAGTGACGCTCTCCAACTGGAGAGCCGCTGTCTCGATCTCGGCTTTGGTCGCGGTGCGGGCGATTGTCAGCTCATCTCGCCTCTTACCGTTTACCTGTACGGCAATGGTAATCTGATCGTCAACGAGCAACGCCGGATCGGCTTCCGGCCAGGGCTGATCGGCCAGCAGGGTGTGGTATCCGAGCCGCTCCCAGCAGTCCTCGGCCAAATGCGGCATGAACGGGCCAATCATCTGTACCAGCAGCTCGGCGGCCTCGCGGATCGCCCAATCCAGGCCTTCGCCCTTCTTCTCCAGCGCGGCGGTCAGGGCATGGGTGAGCTCGTACACCTGGGCGACGCCGACGTTGTAGCGCAGGCCCTCGATGGTCTGGCCGACGGAGGCGAGCGCCTTGTGAGCGACCTTGCGCAGCTCGGTCGCCTCCGGTCCGAAGGTGGCCGGCGCGCCGTTCAGCTTCGCCGTGCGACCCTTCTCAACTGCCTGATCAATCAGCCGCGAGATCCGCTGCACCTGACGGCCGGCACCGGCGACGCCGGCCTCGGTCCAGATGATGTCGCGGTCGGGCGGGCTGTCGGAGACGATGAACCAGCGCGCGGTATCGGCGCCGTAATGCTCGATGATCTCGTCGGGATCGACCACGTTCTTCCTCGACTTCGACATCTTCTCGATGGGGCCGATCGTCACCGGCCGACCGGTGGCCAGCGAGACGGCTTTGCGCTCTGCCCCCTCGCCCTCGATCTTGATCTCCGACGGCATCATCCAGGCGCCGTTCTCGCTGCGGTAGGTCTCGTGCACCACGATGCCCTGGGTGAACACGCTGGCGAACGGCTCGTCGATCGGCACGTGGCCCGTGGCCTTCATGCCGCGCGTGAAGAAGCGGGCGTAGAGCAGGTGCAGCACCGCATGCTCCTTGCCGCCGATGTACTGGTCCACCGGCGCCCAGTGCGCCACCGCCTTCTTGTCGGTCGGCGTCTTGGCCTTGGGGGCGGTGTAGCGGAACTGGTACCAGGAGCTGTCCACGAAGGTGTCCATGGTGTCGGTCTCGCGCACCGCCGGCTGCCCGCACTTGGGGCACGTGACGTGCTTCCAGGTGGGATGGTGGTCAAGCGGGTTGCCGGGCTTGTCGAAGGCGACATCCTCGGGGAGCTTCACCGGCAGCTGGTCGAGCGGGACTGGCACGATGCCATCCTTATCGCAATGGATGACGGGAATAGGGCAGCCCCAGTAGCGCTGGCGCGAGATCAGCCAGTCACGCAGGCGGTAGTTGACCTTGCGTGCACCGATGCCCTTCTCCTCCAGGAGCCCGGCGATCTTGTCCTTGGCCGCCTCGATGCCGAGCCCGTCCAGGAACTGCGAGTTGATGAGCGTGCCATCGCCGTCATAGGCCTCGTTGCCGACGGCAAAGGTGTTGGCGTCGCCCCCCGGCGGCAGCACCACCGGCGTCACCGGCAGATCGTATTTGCGGGCGAAATCGAGGTCGCGCTGATCATGCGCCGGGCAGCCGAAGATGGCGCCGGTGCCGTAGCCCATCAGAATAAAGTTGGCGACGTAGACCGGCAGCTTCTCACCCGGCGTGAACGGGTGGTCGGCGACGATGCCGGTGGCGAAGCCCTTCTTCTCGGCCTTCGCCAGCGCCTCCTCGCTGGTGCCGATCTTGCGGCACTCCTCGATGAAGGCTGTGAGCTCATTGTTTTTCTGGGCGAGATGCAGGGCAAGCGGGTGCTCGGGCGCGATCGCCACGAACGAGGCGCCGAAGATGGTGTCGGGGCGGGTGGTGAAGATCTCCAGGGCAGAGAGCTTCTTCGGCAGCTTGGCACCTTCCAGGCTGAAGACCATGCTGGCGCCGACCGATTTGCCGATCCAGTTGCGTTGCGAGGTGCAGACGAAGTCCGGCCACTTGCCGGCGAAGCCGTCAAGTGCGGTAAGCAGCTCGTCGGCGAAGGCGGTGATCTTGAAGAACCACTGCGTCAGGTCGCGCTGCTCGACAACCGCACCGGACCGCCAGCCGCGGCCGTCGATCACCTGCTCATTGGCGAGCACGGTGTTCTCCACCGGGTCCCAGTTGACCTTGGCGGTCTTGCGGTAGGCGAGCTTCTTCTTGAGAAAGTCCAGGAACAGGCGCTGCTGCTGGGCATAATACTCGGGGTTGCAGGTGGCGAATTCGCGGCTCCAGTCGATCGACAGCCCCATCGCCTTGAGCTGGGTGCGCATGGTGTCGATGTTCTCGTAGGTCCACTTGGCCGGATGGACCTTGCGCTCGATGGCGGCGTTCTCGGCCGGCAGGCCGAAGGCATCCCAGCCCATCGGGTGCAGCACATTGAATCCCTTGGCCCGCATGTAGCGCGCCATCACGTCACCCAGGGTGTAGTTGCGCACGTGCCCCATGTGGATGCGCCCCGAAGGATAGGGGAACATCTCAAGCTGGTAGCGCTTGGGCTTCTTGGCCTTGTCGTCGGTGGCGAAGGTGCCGCGTTCCTCCCACACCTGCTGCCAGTGCCTCTCGCGCACAGGCGCATTGTAGCGTTCGCTCGCCTTGGGAGTGGGGGAGGACATGGCCGGGTCTCTAGAGGTTAGCCGCCGCGGAAGCGGGGTTAATGGCCGATGCGGCGTGGGGTGGTCAAGTATGGCGCCGACCGGCCGCTCTTAAACATGCACAAGAATTTTGTTTTTTTGTGCATGTTTTCTGGACATGCACACGCGGTGTGCGTATCCAAGAATCATGCTCAAGAATACGAGAAAAACGTGCATGTCCTCCAGCTTCAACCCGTCGGTGCCCTACAATGGGCTCCCTTTATTGCCGCCAGCTCAAGACATCGAGACGAAACCGGTCTTGAGAAAGTGTGTCGCCGCAGGCCGGGCGCTTGCGACGCTGCGCCAAGCTGCGCGGCTCATTCCCAATCAGGATGTGCTCATCAATACCATACCTCTTCGCGAAGCAAAGGACAGCTCGGCCATCGAGAACATCGTCACGACCAGCGACAAGCTGTTCCGCCATGCAAGCATCGACCCCGAGAAGGCCGAT
>DASURA010000167.1:0-8645 GCA_036280295.1 Hyphomicrobiaceae bacterium | reverse complement strand
CCCACCTCGATCAGCTGCAGATCCTGCAAGGCGCCGCTCAGCGCCTCCAGCTGCGGGCGCTGCAGGAGGTTCTTGCCTTCGATCACCGCCAGCACATCGTACTCGCTCGACGGGAAGCGGCGATCGATCTCCTCGTAGCGGCGGAACTCCTCGGTGTCGGTGCGGAACAGCTCCGACAACGAATCGTCGACCTTGAGGCGGGCGATGCCCCAGGCACCCAGCGCCGAGGCCAGGATCACCAGAAGCAGCGTCAGGCGTGGCCATCCGAGGCCGAGGAAGCCGGCCCGCTCAAGACCGAACGCAAGCGAGCGTCGCGGCGGCTCCGCAATAGCGTCCATAGGCTCCCTCGAAAAAGGTCTCTCCGCCTGGGGCGGCATCGCTGGGTGTATCCCGCCGGGGCGTGAGGGGCGGGGCAGAATTGGGCGGCGCATGGTGCCGCGCAACCCCTGCCCATGCAAGGGCGATGGTGCGAGCCGGCGCCCCCCTGTGGCCTGAGAACAACCGAAAAACACAGGCGTTGCCAAGAGGATGCAGGAGTCGATAATGCACGGAACCGAACCCCGTCGACCTGAGGCCGCCCGCCAGATGCCCGACAAGACCCTGGATGTGAAGGGCCTCAACTGCCCCTTGCCGATCCTGAAGGCCAAGAAGGCGCTCTCCCAGCTGCCAAAAGGGGCTACGCTGGAGGTGCTCTCCACCGACCCTGGCGCGGTCGCGGATTTCACCGCCTTCGCCGCCAGCACGGGCAATGCCTTGCTGGAGCAGAGCGAGGCGGGCGGCGTGTACCGGTTCGTGTTGCAGCACACCGGCTAGTGGGGTGATCGCGAAGTCCGTACCATCGGCCTGGCTGAAGCCCGTGGCGGCCGTCCTGGTCCGGCCCGAGGAGACACCCGGAGTGGTTGCGCGAGCAGGGCGGGCCGTGGCATCGAGTGTCGGGGCTATACTGAATCGGGGCAGAACATGCGCTTTGCGGCCAAGGATTGACGCGCTCGGACTTGACGTTCTTCTTGCATCAGTTCCGGCAACAGAATGCGGGAAACCAGAAATCCATCAACCTCAACAAGAATGTGTTTGTAGACCTGCTTTTCCCGCTTGCCGCGACGGTGGCGGGCGGCGTCGCCAGGCAGTTCCCGGTGCCGGTTTCCATCTACGGTCCGGGCTTACGGACGGAACGACACCTGATCACGCGGAAGGTCATCGCGGCTGGCGGCAGTCAGAAGAATTGGCGGCTGAATGGTGAGTTCGTCCCTGACCCCGACGATGATCAAACGCGGTATCATGGCCTTGCGGAAGGCGACTTCGCCGTGTTCGGCTTTGAGGGCGACAACGGGATTCCCACTGCGGTCTATATGGTGCTGCTGGCACAGAAGGAAGCCAACGACAACGGTCCGTTTGGAGAGATAGCAGCCTTTCTTGGGATGCGAAGCATGGCAGAGCTTCCTGCCGACGTGCTTTCCGGGATTGCCCAACGGTCGCCGGCAGGCCATCCGATCCGGGAGCTTCTTGAAACCGAGCGCGATCAGGCGATGGAAGAAGCGGCGCTCGGCTCAGCAGAAGGAACAGCGCGCCTTCTTCGCCAGCATACGGTTAGCTATCAGCACGCCTAAAGAAGCTCTGGGCTCCCCTGCCCTTGTCCCGAACGTCGCCGTCGTCAAAGACGTTGACTATTGTGCGGTCGTCCTCGCCAATAATGACGGCAACGCCGTAACCTTGCGAGCTTCCGAGCCAATCGATGCTGTTGATTACGGCAGGCGTGCCGGGTGGATATATGACCTCTCGACCCTTAGGCATATCGCCCATGGTCTCCACCAGCATAACAACACGGTCACCCGGCTGATAGCCGCGCCAACTCGATATCTTAGGTGTCATGCCCGTTCTATTCACTTCGTAAGCTTTTATAGTGGCGTACGGCAGCGCGTTGGCGAAGTGCATTTTGCTTCTTCTTAGCCTTTGAAGATGTTCTCGCGATGATATCGCAAAAACACGCCGTGGGGCTGCACTCGAGGATCATTAGGGACCGTCAAGGTGCGTGACGGGTTAAGCATCTGCTCAACCCGTGCGGGGACGCCACCCTTGGCAATGAGAATCCTGAAATCGTCATCGATGGAGATCAGCCCCCGATCGAACATCCAATGGAACGTTGAGGAAAGTGCAATGCCATTCCGGATGGAATCAGGTCCGTCGGCCGCGACTGGGCGAATGTGCGCAGCTTGCGCCTCTGGACGCCCACCACCGTTGATGATGCGCAATCCAGTCATCGCACATTTCTTATCGTATACGGCCTGAATTTGTCGAGCAAAGGCAACGTCCCTGAACGGACGTGTCACAGTCGATACGATCATGGGCCGATAGAGTTCAGCCTGTTCCTCTTCGAAACCAGTAGGTGGAGCGGTACTACCGCGTGGGCCGGTTGCAACGTCTTCGGCGAAGCCCGCTCGGACGATCAAATCGAACTCGCTCTCCGACATATTCCGGACTGCGCGCCGGGCGGATCCGAGATTTGTGCTCCCGTCGGGGCCTCGCATTGCCGTCTCATAGAAGAAATCGCCCTCCCTGAAGGGTACGGGCTTGTCGAAATCCAGATAGCCTTGGACATCAGCGTAATAATGCCCGTCCCGCGCAGGGTCCGGGCGCACTGAGATGACTTGCGCGATGGCAAAGTACGATTGCCGACCACCTCTGCTCCGTTCGTCGTGACTGGATCGTCGCGGCTCATAGTACACGATCCAATCGCCGACAGCAGCCTCAACCTGCCTTAGATACGTGTGCGGAAAATGATAGAAGTGCTCCGGTATGTCATCATATGCTGGACTAACCTTTGTCTGAAATACAGCCTTCATACTTATTTCAGGCGCCGATCCGTTGCTACTTGTAACACCGACTAACGTTGGGGCAGCGTATATGCAGGATGGCGCTGTCGCAACACGTCGGGAATCTCGCATTCCCACACGACAAAGGACCGCCACCCACAGGCGGCGAGTGCTGCCTGCACCTTGGCGTCGCGTTCGGTGTTGCGCTGAAATTTCTCCTGCCAGAACGCTAAGCGCGTCTTGGGCATGTAGGCATAGCGGCAGTCGGAGTGTCGATGCCAGAAGCAGCCGTGAACGAAGATCGCTTTGCGGCGTGACGGAAAGACAATGTCGGGACGACCGGGAAGATCTTTCCGGTGGAGGCGGAACCTGTACCCCGCGGCGTGAAGCATGCGTCGGACGGCAAGCTCGGGCCTGGTGTTCGCGCCCTTGATGGCGCTCATGTTGCGAGAGCGTTCTTTCGGTGAAAGCCGGTCTGCCATGCTGATGCATGTAGCAGATTTGGGGGAAGCGCGCGGCCATGTCTTGGCGCGACGCACGCCTTTCAATCGCTGGCATGAGGGTTTTTCACGCTTCGGAGACTGGGCGGAGCATGTTCTATTTTCGTTCCGCACGCAACCGGCATCTGCGGACGATAGAGATGCTGCGTGTGCCGACTGTGGATAACTAATTTCTGACTCGGTAAGGCAAGAGTGGGGAACAGGGAGATCGGGAGTGGGGAACGATCTAAGCTTTGCGGGGGGACTCCCCACTCCCTATTCCCAACACCGCTCCCCTTCTGGGACTCTGGATACGGTCAAAACTTAGCCGCAGCGGGATAAGGCGCTCGTGCGCTGATCGGGAAAGGCGTGGCCACCCGCACCCGGGCGACTGCCGCGCGGGCGTATATGTTGCGCTGCAGGGCACTGCGCGATATGAGTGGGGCATCATGGAACCGTTGTCGGCACACCTCAGCGCAGATCTGCCGGCCGCACCCGCGGCCGAGGTGCGGCCGTGCCCGGCAGCCCGGCAGCAGCAAGCGCCGAACGCAGCCACCGCTCGACAACGCCGGCAATAGGCGGCGGCCGATCGGCACCCCCCGCCACAGCCGGCGGGCTCTCTTCCAGACAAGCCGTTGCCGATCACCATTCGTTCGCCGCTGCACGCAATCGCGGCTTGGCGGGCGTGGGTGGATTTGGCAGAAGCAGCAACGACAGCGATTGCAAGGTGGCACCATGCCCAGCGCCAAGACGGCCAGCCCCGATGAGACCCTCAATGTCCCGCCCGCCAAGGACGCGGCCAAAGACTCAGGCCGCGAGGGGGGGCAGGACTTCATCCGCGAGATCGTGGCGGCGGACCTCAAGTCCGGCAAGTACAAGACCGTCGTCACCCGCTTCCCGCCCGAGCCCAACGGCTACCTGCACATCGGCCATGCCAAGTCGATCTGCCTGAACTTCGGCATCGCCGAGGAGTTCGGCGGCCGCTGTCACCTGCGCTTCGATGACACCAACCCGATCAAGGAGGAGCAGGAGTACATCGATAGCATCATGGAGGACGTGCACTGGCTCGGCTTCGACTGGGGCGAGCACCTGCATTATGCCTCGGACTACTTCGATCAGCTCTATGCCTGGGCCGAGCTGCTGATCAAGCAGGGCAAGGCCTACGTGGACGACCAGAGCCCGGAGGAGATGCGGGCGAGCCGCGGCACCCTCACCGAGCCCGGCAAGAACAGCCCTTGGCGCGACCGCTCGGTGGAGGAGAACCTTGACCTGTTCCGGCGCATGCGGACGGGCGAGTTCCCCAACGGCGCGCGCGTGCTGCGGGCCAAGATCGACATGGCCTCGGGCAACATCAACTTCCGCGACCCGGTGCTCTACCGCATCCTGCATGCGCGCCATCCGCGGACAGGCGACACATGGTGCATCTACCCGAGCTACGACTATGCGCACGGCCAGTCGGACGCCATCGAGCACGTCACGCACTCGGTCTGCACGCTGGAGTTCGCCGACCACCGACCGCTCTACGACTGGTTCATCGACAACCTGCCGGTTCCTTCCAAACCGCACCAGTACGAGTTCGCGCGTCTCAACCTCGCCTACACGGTGCTATCGAAGCGCGTGCTGACCCAGCTCGTCGGCGGCGGCCACGTGTCAGGCTGGGACGACCCGCGCATGCCCACCATCGCCGGCCTGCGCCGGCGCGGCGTGCCGCCCGAGGCGGCCCGCGAGTTTGCCCGGCGCGTGGGAGTGGCCAAGGCCGGCTCGACGGTCGAGTACGGCATGTTCGAGTTCTGCGTGCGCGAGCACCTGAACAAGACGGCGCTGCGGCGCATGGCGGTGCTGCGGCCCTTGAAGGTGGTGATCGAGAACTATCCGGAAGGCCAGCTCGAGGAGCTCGACGCCATCAACAACCCCGAGGACGTGAGCGCCGGAACGCGCAAGATTCGCTTCTCGCGCGAATTGTGGATCGAGCGCGACGACTTCATGGAGAACCCGCCGAAGAAGTTCTTCCGCCTCTCGCCCGGCAAGGAGGTGCGCCTGCGCTACGGCTATTTCATCACCTGCAGGGAGGTGGTGAAGGACGCCAATGGCGAGGTGGTGGAGTTGCGCTGCACGTATGATCCGCAGACGCGGGGCGGCAGCGCCCCGGACGGCCGCAAGGTGCAGGCCACCCTGCATTGGGTCTCGGCCGCCGATGCCGTGGATGCGGAGGTTCGCCTCTACGACCAGCTGTTCGCCAAGCCGGATCCGGACGCGGCGAACTTCGCGGCCGATCTGAACCCCAACTCGCTTGACGTGCTGACCGGCTGCAAGGTGGAGCCGGCTCTGGCCGCCGACACCGCGGGCGCGGCGGTGCAGTTCGAGCGCCAGGGCTATTTCTACCGCGACCATGAGTCCACGCCGGGCAGGCTGGTGTTCAACCGCACCGTGGGCCTGCGCGATACCTGGGCGAAGGTGAGCAAGACGTAGTAGAATCGCAGGGTGCAATAAGCGGAGCGCATTGCACCGTGTCGCGGGCAATCGGTGCAACGCGCCTTCGGCTTATTGCACCCTACAATGGAAGCACTCATGGTCTCCCCCAACCAGCCCAACCTGCTCGGCGTCGACTGGTCGAAGATTCCCGCACCGGAGGACGATGGCGGTGCGCAGCATCTGACCGGGCTGGCCGTGCCCGACGTGGCGCTGGCGGCCACCGACGGCACGCAAGTATCGCTGGCCAAGATCCCGGGCCGTGTGGTGGTGTTCGCCTATCCGCGCACCGGCGTGCCAGGGCAGATCTCGCCGGTGGATGACTGGGACATGATCCCCGGCGCACGCGGCTGCACGCCGCACGCCTGCAGCTTCCGCGACTTGCATCAGGACCTCACCGCCGCCGGCGTGGCGCGCATCTTCGGGCTCTCCACTCAGGATACTGCCTACCAGCGCGAGGTCGTGGAGCGGCTGCACCTGCCGTTCCCGATCCTTTCAGACGAGCGGCTGGAGCTCGCCAGGGCGCTGCAGCTGCCCCTCATGCAGGTGGCAGACTTGACGCTGCTGAAGCGCCTCGCCCTCGTCATCGACGACGGCAGCATCGTGAAGGTGTTCTATCCGGTCTTCCCACCGGACCGGAACGCCAGCGACGTGCTGGCGTGGCTTCGTGCAAGCCCGCGCCCATAGCCGCGCCGATGGCCGCCCTCATGACCGGAGCGCCCGCAGATGGCGGGGCTGGCACGCTCCCTGACGATGGCGGTGCACGCCACCTGCGCCGCAGCCTGCCCCTGCCCGATATCGACCTGCCGACCACGGTCGGCCGCACCATCAACCTCGCAAAGCTGCCCGGCCTCGCTGTGGTCTACTGCTATCCGTGGACGGGACGGCCAGGCCATCCCAATCCGCCCCATTGGGACGACATCCCCGGCGCCCACGGCTCGACACCTCAGGCCGAGGGCTTCCGCGATCTCTATGCCGGCTTCCGGCAATTGAACGCCGCCGTCTATGGGCTCTCCACCCAGCCCACCGACTACCAGCGCGAGCTGGTGCAACGTCTCCGCCTGCCGTTCGAGCTCGTGAGCGACGAGGACTTCGCCTTCCAACGGGCCTTGGCGCTGCCGACCTTCGCCACCGGCGGCGTCACCTATCTGAAGCGGCTGACGCTGGCCATCCGGAACGGCCGCATCGAGCGCGTCTACTACCCGGTGCCACTGCCCGGTGCCCATGCCCGCGAGGTCTGTGCCTGGCTCGGCATGGCCGACCGCTCCAATGTCCGCAAGCAAGGTGGGGCGTAAGGGTTAAGAAGTCAGAAGTCGGAAAAAATGACATCAGAATTTTCTATTCCGATTTCCGATTTCCGATTTCTGCTTCAAATACTCCAGTACCGCCGCGAATACAGCGTGAAACATCTCAGGCGTCAGCTTGCCGGTATTGGTATTGTAACGTGAGCAGTGAAAGCTGTCGAACAGCACCAAACCATCCCGCACCGGATGCTGCGCGCCATGCGCGAATGGAAAAGCCGCCCTGCGCACCCCGAGGGCGGAAAGCGTGCTGTCATGGGCGATGCGCCCGAGCACCACAATGGCGGCAAGCCGCGGCATCGCGGCGATCCGCTGCGCCAGGAACGGCCGGCAGCTGGCAATCTCCGCCGGTGTCGGCTTGTTCTCGGGCGGAACGCACCGGACCGCGTTGGTGATCAGGCAATCGGTGAGCGTAAGGCCGTCGTCCGGCCTCGCATCATAAGCCCCGCGGGCAAAGCCATACGCCAGCAGCGTCTCGTAAAGCAGCGCACCGGCATAGTCGCCCGTGAACGGACGACCGGTGCGATTGGCGCCGCGCAGGCCTGGCGCAAGCCCGACAATCAACAGCCGCGCCCGCCCCGCGTGCTCTCCGCCAAAGGAGGCCACGGGACCATTATGCCACGTCGGCTCGCTGACACGGTTGCCCGCCCGAAAAGACGCAAGTCGCGGACACAGCGCACAATCGGGCGGTGCCTCGGCTGCGCGGTCGGGCATTGCGGGCACTCGGCTCCGGGTGAATCGCTGCTACGTCAGTCTCCCTGAGGATCGAGCCGCGAACGGGAACGATGGCGCGCCGCGAGGCACACCGCCTCCCGCTCTAGTGGCTCTCCTCCTCGTCATCCGGGTAGCTCAGGGTTGCCGCTGCGGGCGCATGCGCTCTGCCGCGCGCCGGGGCACGAGCGCCAGCCTCGCGCGGCTCACGTACCGGGCGCGAAGCCGGATCGCGACAGATCTGGTGCTCAAGCTCGGCAAGGTCGATGAACTGGTCGGCCTGGCGGCGCAGCTCATCGGCGACCATGGGCGGTTGCGTCTGCAGGGTTGACACGATGCTCACCCGGCGTCCCTTCAGCTGCAGCGCCGCAACCAACGCACGGAAGTCACCATCGCCGGTGAACAGCACCACATGATCCAGGTGATCGACCAGCCGCATGGCATCGACCGTCAGCTCGATGTCCATGTTGCCCTTGATCTTCCGACGACCGAACGAATCGGTGAACTCCTTGGTCGGCTTCGTCACCATGGTGTAGCCGTTGTAATCCAGCCAATCCACCAGCGGCCGGATGGAGGAATACTCCTGATCTTCGGCCAGAGCCGTGTAATACTGCGCACGGACCAAATGTCCGAGACCGCGAAACAGCGCCAACAGACGCTTATAATCGATGTCGAATCCGAGAGCCTTGGCTGTGGCGTAGAGATTGGCGCCGTCGATGAACAGGGCAATACGCTCGGTCGGGTAAAAATGCATCGGGTGCCTCTAATGGCAAAAGGGTCCTGGGGCCCGCACCCCTCAAGTCCGGTTGATGTCGCAGCTGCGATGAGCTACAGGCTCATGGCGGAAACCTCAAGGGAAGGCAAGTAAATTCGGC
>DASURA010000166.1:0-23556 GCA_036280295.1 Hyphomicrobiaceae bacterium | reverse complement strand
TGATCGTCGGCATCAACACCTACACCGGCAACGACGCGCGCGGGCGGATCAAGTCGCTGCGCGGCTGCCTCAACGATGCCGACGACATCGAGCGGCAGGTGCGGCGCTGGCAGCCGGCCGGCCTGCGCCGGCTCGGCTGGGACGCGGCGGCGCGCATCGAGAAGCCGGTAACGCGGGCAGACATCTTCGGCGCCTGGCGCGAGACGCTGGCGGCTGCAGCACCGGGCGACACCGTGCTCTTCACCTACTCGGGGCACGGCAGCCAGGTCGAGGTGGCGCCAGGCAACCCCACCAACGAGGCGGACGGCTACGACGAGACGCTGGTGCTCACCGGCTACAGCACCAGCGACGGCCGCGACGGCGAGCATATCCTCGACGACGAGATCGACCAGATGCTCGCTGCCGCCCAGGCCAATGGCATACTCGTCGTCTTCATCTCCGACAGCTGCCACTCCGGCACGGTGTTCCGCAGCCTGGATATGTCCGACACCAGCTATCGCTTCATCCAGCCGGCGCCGCTCAGCCGCGCGGTCGGCCGCGCCGGCCCGGCTGCCACCGGCGAGCGGCCGCGCGTGCTGCCGAACGTGCTGTTTCTCGCCGGATCCCAGGAAAACGAGGCGGTTCCGGAGATCGTCTACGAGGGGCAATACCGCGGCGCGCTGAGCGTCGGCGTCGCCCGCTGCCTTGAGGCGCAGGCCGCGAGCAGCGGCATCATCACCGCCTACGACTTCGCCAAGCAGGTCCTCAGCAAGGCGCGGGCGGTGGCGGACAACGGCCATCACCCCGATGTCAGGTGGCCGGCCGCAGCGCCGCCGGCCTCGCCCGCCGGCATCCGCAAGGCCGCCACCATGGTCACCGAGCGCGGTTCACGCATCACCAGAGATACGCCGATCTTTACGCTGCGGAGCACCCACCCGGCCACGACGAGCGTGAGCACAGCGGCGGCGGATCCGACTCCGGTGACGCTGCGCATCGTCGGCCTCGGCGAAGCCGACCAGCGGCGCATCGTTGCCGGGCTCGATGCGGCCAGGCTGGCCGGCGAGGGCGATGCCGCAGCACTGGTGTGGGATGCCGAGCGGCAGTTGATCCTGAACGATCAGCGCCAGCGCATTGCCGAGAACGTCGGCGCCGGCGGCCTGCAGCATGCCGTCGACCGCCGGCTCGCCCTGGACCGGCTGATCCGGATGGAGAACGGGCTGGAGCTCAAGATCCTCCTCAGCGGCCGGGAGACGCCGGCGTCCGACGCCACCCACCCACCGGGCACGCAGTTCGACATCGCCATCGCCGGCATTCCGGACCAGCACTACTACTGCCTGTTCAATCTGACCGGCGACGGCCAAGTCCAGCTGCTCGAGCCGTCGCCGCGCCGGGCCGGCGAGCGCAGGGGGGGCATGCGCAAGCACGAGCGCACCGAGGCAGACATCACGGTCAAGGGCATCGTCGTCACCCGGGAGGGCCCGTTCGGCGCCGAGCATGTGGTCGCGGTATCCAGCGAGCTGCCCTTGAACGGCCTGGTGGCGACGCTGACGGCGACCCACAACCGATACGCCGTCCCAACCGTCATGGCCGCCCTGGAGACCACGTTCGCCATGCAGAAACCGCTCGGCGTCGGCTTTCGCGGCATCTACTCGCGGCGGGCGTAAGATGGGTATCGCGGAGCGCGTAACCCGCCGTGGCACCCTCCACACGGCGGGTCTACGGGCCTTCGGCCCTGACCCGCCCTGCGGTTGTCGCTCAATACATCCCGAGCAGCAGCCGCGCCTCGTCGGACATCCGGTCCTTGTCCCAGGGCGGTTCGAAGGTGAGCTTGACGCTGACCTGGCCGACGCCCGGGATGGAGCCGACGGCGTTCTCGACCCACGCCGGCATCTCGCCTGCCACCGGGCAGCCGGGGGACGTGAGCGTCATCTCGACGGCGACATTGCGATTATCGTCGACGTCGATCTTGTAGATCAGCCCCAGCTCATAGATGTCGGCGGGGATCTCGGGGTCGTACACGGTCTTCAGCGCCGCGACGATATCCGCCGTGAGCTGCTCCAGCTCCTCCGGCGGAATCGATGAGCCAGGCCCCGAAGCCGCCGGTTCCACGTCCGTGGATACAGTCCGATCCGTGAGTTTCTCGTCCATTGCATCTGCCGGTGTCAGACACTCGGCTCTGACACCATTCCTCCTATCTGCTATTCCCGGTCCGTAGGGTGGGTTAGCGAAGCGCGTAACCCACCATAGGCATCCGACACGGTGGGTTACGGGCCGAAGGCCGTAACCCACCCTACGCAAAGAACTCGTGCGCCTTCACCAGTGCGTCGACCAGCGCGTCCACCTCGGCGTGCGTGTTGTACATCGCGAACGAGGCCCGGCAGGTGGCGGTCACGCCGAGCCGGTCCATCAGCGGCTGCGCACAGTGATGCCCCGCCCGCACCGCCACGCCGGAGCGGTCGATGATGGTGGCGACATCGTGCGGGTGCAGCCCGTCGATGCTGAACGAGATGATGGCGCCCTTGTCCTTGGCCTGCCCATGAATCTTCAGCCAGTTGATCTGTCCCAGCCGCTCGTGCGCGTAGGCCTTGAGGCTCTGCTCGTGCGCCGCGATCCGATCGCGCCCCACCTGCATCATGTAGTCGAGCGCGGCGCCGAGGCCGATCGCCTGCACGATAGGTGGCGTGCCGGCCTCGAACTTGTGCGGCGGCTGACCGTAGGTGATGCGATCCGTTGCCACCCGCTCGATCATCTCGCCGCCGCCCTGGTAGGGCGGCATGGCGTCGAGGTGCTGCCGCTTGGCATAGAGCGCGCCGATGCCGGTCGGCCCGTAGGTCTTGTGGCCGGTGAAGGCGTAGAAGTCGCAGTCGAGATCCTGCACGTCGATGGGCATGTGCACCGCCGCCTGCGCGCCATCCACCAGCACCGGGATGCCGCGCGCATGGGCGATGCGCACCACCTCCTTGATGGGCACCACGGTGCCCAGCACGTTCGACATCTGCGTGATCGCCACCAGCCGGGTGCGCGGGCTGAGCAGGCGCTCGAACGCCTCCAGCTGGAAGTCACCCGTGTCCGAGATCGGCGCCCACTTCAGCACGCAGCCCTTGTGCTCGCGGTGGAAGTGCCAGGGCACGATATTGGAGTGGTGCTCCATGATGGAAAGGACGATCTCGTCCCCCATCTTGAAATCGGCCCCAAACGAGCTTGCCACCAGGTTGATGGCGGCCGTGACGTTGCGGGTAAAGATGATCTCGTCGCTGCTTGGCGCATTGAGGAAGCGGCGCACCGTCTCGCGCGCATTCTCATACTGGGCGGTGGCAGCGTTGGAGAGGTAGTGCAGGCCGCGATGGACGTTGGCGTACTCCATCTTGTAGGTGTGATCGATGGCATCGAGCACCGCCTGCGGCTTCTGCGCCGAGGCGCCGTTGTCGAGGTAGACCAGTGGCTTGCCGTACACATCGCGGAACAGGATCGGGAAATCCGCACGGATGCGCGCAACGTCGTAACCGCCGCCGGTGGTGAAGTCGGAGTCCTTGCTCAGCACCGTCATCGTCGTCCTCACTCCACCTGACGTAGGGCGGATCAGGCGCAGCCGTAATCCGCCGTTTCGCCGAATGGCGGATTACGGCCTTCGGCCTGATCCGCCCTCCCCTATGACCCCGGCTTCACCCGATCAGGCCGGCAAGCCTTGCCCTGGCGATCGCCCAGAGCGCCTCGCGCAGCCGCTCGTTCTCCAGCTTGTCGAACACCTCGCCGACGAAGCTCTCAATCAGCAGGGCGCGTGCCTGGGTGAGCGGAATGCCGCGCGAGCGCAGGTAGAACAGCATGTCCTCGTCGAGCTGCGCCGCCGTCGAGCCGTGGCCGCACACCACATCGTCGGCGAAGATCTCCAGCTCGGGCTTGGAGTCGAATTCGGCCTCCTCGGACAGCATCAGCGCCTGCGCCATCTGCTTGCCGTCGGTCTTCTGCGCATCGGGGCGCACGATCACCTTGCCCTGGAAGATGCCGCGTGCCCTGCCGGCCAGCACACCCTTCACCAGCTCGCGGCTCACGCAGCCCGGCACGGCGTGATCGATGACGAGCGTAGTGTCGATGTGCTCGCCATCGCGGCCCAGGAAGCAGGCGGCGACATCGATCTTGCCGCCCTCGCCGGCGAAGGTGGCAGCCAGGTGATTGCGCACGAGGCCGGTACCGGCGGAGACCTGGAACGGCTGGTAGGTCGCGCCGGCACCGATCGTCGCGAGCCAGCTGCCGAGATGGGTCGCGCCGGCGCCCTCCAGGGTGCACTTGGGGTGCACGAGGCTGGCGCCCTTGCTGATGTGGACCTCGGTCAGCGCATTAGCCTGGCCCGGGGCCGCATCGGGCAAGGCGACATGAGCCTCGATGACGGTTGCCTGGGCACCGGCGCCGATATCGAGCCGGTTCCGGACCGTGACGAGACGCGGCTCGCGGCTGGCGCGGACAAAGACCAGGAGAAGCGGCTTGGCCGGCCTTGCGCCTTCCGCGACGCGCACGACAGCCCCGTCGGTCAGGAAAGCGGTATTGAGCGCAACGACGGCTTCCTGGCCCGGTACTCGCGCGCTGGTGAGCGGGTCGGTGCTGCCCTCTGCAAGCGCCGCGGCGAGGCTGGTCACGGCGACGTCTGCAGCGTCAACCGCGGACAACTCCGGGCGGTAGGCGCCGTCGACCAGCACGACGCGATGCGCATCGACCGCGGCCAGCTCGGCAAGCGCGGTATCGAGCTGCCCTTGCGTGACCGGCGTCGTAGTGCCGACGGCAGGGGGCAGCGCCTCCTTCAGGGCCGACCGGAGATCGGTGTATTTCCACTCCTCGATGCGCCGGTGTGGAAGGCCAAGGCTTACAAAGGCGCCAATGGCTGCCTTTCGGGCCTCCGCCGTCGCAGCCCCGCCCGGCAACCGCGGCGCGGCCACCTCGAACAGCTCCGGGAAGGCCTGCTCAGCCTTCGTCCTTGTCAACGCCACTGTCATCTCGAGTCGTCTTCTTTTCTCGTAGGGTGGCTTAGCGCGAAGCGCGCAACCCACCGATAAACGGCAGACATGGCGGGTGCGGCCCTTCGCGGCCAACCCACCCTGCGCCTCACGCCGCCTTGAACTCCGCGTAGCCGGTCTCCTCCAGCTCCAGCGCCAGCTCCTTGCCGCCACTCTTGCGGATGACGCCGGCGGCCATGACGTGGACCTTGTCGGGGACGATGTAGTTCAACAGCCGCTGGTAGTGGGTGATTACCAGCATCGCCCGGTCAGGCGAGCGCAGCCGGTTGACACCCTCGGCCACCACCCGCACGGCATCGATGTCGAGGCCCGAGTCGGTCTCGTCGAGCACGCACAGCGACGGCTTGAACATGGTCATCTGCAGGATTTCCATGCGCTTCTTCTCGCCGCCAGAAAAGCCGACGTTGAGCGGGCGCTTCAGCATGTCGTCGGAGATGCCGAGCAGGCCGGCATCCTTGCGCACCTCGCGCAGGAACTCCGGCGTCGTCAGCTCCGTCTGCCCGCGCCCCTTGCGGAGCGCGTTGGTGGCCGTGCGCAGAAACGTCATGGTGGCGACGCCAGGCACCTCCAGCGGATACTGGAAGGCAAGGAAGATGCCCTTGGACGCCCGCTCGTCGGGCGCCATGTCGAGCACGCTCTCGCCGTTCCAGAGAACCTCGCCGTCGGTAACCACATAGTCGTCGCGCCCGGCCAGCACATAGGCCAGCGTCGACTTGCCCGAGCCGTTGGGGCCCATGATGGCGTGCACCTGCCCCTTCGGCACCGTCAGGCTGAGCCCGTTGAGGATGGGCGTGCCCTCCTCGGCCAGGCTCACATGCAAGTTCTTGATCTCCAGCATCGCTTGCTTACTCAACTCTTTTCGTAGGGTGGGTTAGCGAGAAGCACGTAACCCACCGATCACCCGAAGACGGTAGGCTACGGCCCTTCGGGCCTCACCCACCCTACGAGTCAGCGACCCGCGCATCTCAGGCGCGCCGGTCCACCATCTCGATCTCAGCCGGATACAGCACGCCCAGCCAATCGCACTCGCCGTTCGACGTGCCGTTCCTGTTGAACTCAACCAGGAACGCCTCATTATTGCCCAGCGTCTCCAGGACGGTACCCACGTCCCCCAGGCTCAGCGCGAAGCCGGGAATGCTCCGCGACAGCGCGTTGCGGCGCTTGCACTCAAGCTCGTCCAACCCCCGCGTCAGGCGCGCCGCCGACAGCACTGTCGAATCCGCTACGTCACGCATCTCCGTCTCCTGCCTAAGGCCCTTGGCCCGCATCCAGGGGCGTTCCTTTTGAACGCTCCCCCATTCCCCATTCTTTGTTACCGAAAGCGACAGCCAGCCTCGATGCCGGGCGAATCGCTCGCGGAGCCTCAGCGCTGTTTCCCCCAGCGCCAAGCCCAATGTCCATCCGTGCGCTTGCGGCAGAACCGGATGAACCACAACGTCAACGCCGCGACCATCGCCACGCAGGTGGAGACCTGCCATGCTCCCGGCCCCTCGGGCAGATCGGGCGGCAACACCAGGATCGACAGCACCAGGGAAAGAATGACACCGACGAACCCGGCAACGGCGGCACAGCCCTTCCAGTTGGCGGGCGTGGCGCCGTAGCCGTAGGCGTGCGGTCTGAACCAGTACGGTGACATTTATCCGACAGAGCCTTCCAGGCTGACGCCGATCAGCTTCTGCGACTCGGCCATGAACTCCATGGGCAGCTGCTGCAGCACGTCGCGCACGAAGCCGTTGACGATGAGCGCCACCGCCTCCTCCTCGCTCAGGCCCCGCTGCATACAGTAGAACAGCGTATCGTCGGAGATCTTGGAGGTGGTGGCCTCGTGCTCGAAATGGGCCGATGCCGTCTTGGCCTCAATGTAGGGCACTGTGTGCGCCCCGCACTTGTCGCCGATCAGCAGGCTGTCGCAGTTGGTGAAGTTTCGCGCGTTCTTCGCCTTGCGGTGCGCCGACACCAGCCCGCGGTAGGTATTCTGCGAACGGCCAGCGGCGATCCCTTTTGAGATAATGCGACTGGAGCTGTTGGCGCCCAGGTGGATCATCTTGGTACCGCTGTCGACCTGCTGGTGACCGTTCGAAACCGCTATCGAATAGAACTCTCCGCGCGAGCCGTCACCGCGCAGGATGCAGCTTGGATACTTCCAGGTTATCGCCGAGCCGGTCTCCACCTGGGTCCAGCTGATCTTGGAGTTCCGGCCCCGGCAGTCGCCGCGCTTGGTGACGAAATTGTAAACGCCACCCTTGCCATCCTTGTCGCCCGGATACCAGTTTTGCACAGTTGAATATTTGATCTCGGCGTCGTCGAGCGCGATCAGCTCCACCACCGCAGCATGCAGCTGGTTCTCGTCGCGCGTCGGCGCCGTACAGCCCTCCAGGTAGCTCACATAGGCACCGCGGTCAGCGATGATGAGGGTGCGCTCGAACTGGCCAGTCTGCTTCTCGTTGATGCGGAAGTAGGTGGAAAGCTCCATTGGACAGCGGACACCCGGCGGCACATAGACAAACGAGCCGTCGGAAAACACGGCCGAGTTGAGCGCCGCGTAGAAGTTGTCTCCTTGCGGAACGACGGAGCCGAGATACTTGCGCACCAGCTCGGGGTGCTCGCGCAGCGCCTCTGAGATGGAGCAGAAGATCACGCCCGCCTTGGCCAGCTCGGCCTTGTAGGTGGTGACCACCGAGACGCTGTCGAACACGGCATCCACAGCCACGCGCGCGCCCTGCACGCCGGCCAGCACCTCGCGCTCCTTGAGCGGGATGCCGAGCTTCTCGTAGGTGCGCAGCAGCTCGGGATCGACCTCGTCGAGGCTGCGCGGGCCGTCCATCGATTTCGGCGCCGCATAGTAGTAGAGATCCTGGAAGTCGATCTTGGGATAGTTGACACGCGCCCAGGTCGGCAAGGTCATCGCTACCCACCGGCGGTACGCACCGAGACGCCAGTCCAGCATCCACTCCGGCTCGCCCTTCTTCCTGGAGATGAAGCGGACGATGTCCTCGTTGAGGCCCTTCGGCGCCTTCACCACCTCGATGGCGGTCTCGAAGCCGTACTTGTACTGGTCGACGTCGATACGCTTGACTTGCTCGATCGTCTCTTGAACCGCGGCCATGATCCCTACTCTCTTCTTGCTCTTTATCTCACTCAGGCCACCGCGCGCTGGCGCGCCGACAGGTGGTGCGTCACCTGGGCCCATGCCTCGGCAAAGGCGGCAACGTCGCGCGCGCTAGAGGCGCAGCCGAGGCTCACGCGAATGGCCGCGCGGGCCAGCGCCGGCTCCAGCCCCATGGCCTCCAGCACATGGCTCGCGCCCACCTTGCCCGACGAGCAGGCCGCACCGGCGCTCACCGCCACGCCAGCCAGGTCGAGCGCAATCACCAGCGTCTCGGCGTTGGCGCCAGGCAGGGCGATGCTGGTCGTGTTGGGCAGGCGCTCGGCATCGGCACCGACAACGACGGCACCGGGCGTCACGGCCTTCACCTCCGCCTCGACGCGGTCGCGCAGCGCCGCCACACGGTGCATGCTCGCCAGGTCATCGGCAGCCGCCCGCGCCGCCGCACCGAAGCCGGCGATGGCTGGCACGTTCTCGGTGCCGGCCCGACGCCGGCGCTCCTGGCCGCCGCCGGCAATGAAAGCCGGCAAGCGGGCGCCGTCGCGAACGACAAGCGCGCCGACGCCCTTGGGGCCGCCCAGCTTGTGGGCAGACAGGCTCAGGTAGTCGACACCCAGCGCCGCGAAGTCGACCGCGATACGGCCCGCTGCCTGCACCGCGTCGGTATGCACCTTGAGCCCTTGCGCCCGTGCCGCCTCGGCAACGGCCGCCAGCGGCTGCACGACGCCGGTCTCGTTGTTGGCGAGTTGCAATGACAGGAGCCGGAAGGGGCCGGGGCCGCCGTCAGAACCGTCACACGCGAAGGCCTCGTCCACGAGGTCCGCGCCATACTCGACCACGCCGCGAGGATCGATGGCCTTCAGCTCCACGACCCTGGCGTGGCCGTCGCACGCCAGCTTGCGCGCCGGCGCCAGCACCGACTCGTGCTCGATGCCGGTGAGCACGATGCCGTCCCAGCCGCAAGCCAGAACGGCGTTGTTAGCCTCGGTCGCACCACTGGTGAACACCACCTCGGCCGGCTTGGCGCCGACCAGCGCTGCCACCTCCTCGCGGGCATCCTCGACGACGGCGCGTGCGCGCCGTCCCTCGGCATGCGGCGAAGACGGATTGCCCGCCGCGTCGAGCGCGGCAACCATCGCGGCACGCGCCTCGGGCCGCAGTGGCGCCGTGGCATTCCAGTCGAGATATGTCCGCCCGACGCTCATCAGTCGCCGATCCGCGCGGAGACGGGCTCAGCCGCCCCGGTCACGCCTTCACGATTGGACCCCAACGGCAGCGGCGAGGAGCTCGCTCCCGTCTCGACCGCAGCCGTCGGCGCAAGGGGTGCCACCCTCTCCGCCGGTCGCCGGCCGATCTTGTCCGGCGCGATCCCGCCAAGCACCTCCTCCAGCGTGACGTTGCCGAGAAACGAAGCGATCTGCTCGCCCAGCGCATCCCACAAGCCGTGGGTGAGGCAGCGGTCGCCGGGAACGCAGGGCGGCGCATCATCTCCATGGCACCGCGTCATGCGCACGCCCTCGTCGACGGCGCGCATGACCTCGGCTACACTGATCGCATCCGCAGGACGCGCCAATCGATAGCCGCCGGCGCGCCCGCGCGCACTTTCGACCAGGCCGGCCCGGCGCAGACGCACGAACAGCTGCTCCAGGTAGGCGAGCGAGATGTGCTGGCGCTCGGCAATAGCCGACAGCGGCACGGCTGCCCCTGCACCGAACTTGGCGAGGTCCGCCATGGCGGTGACCGCGTAGCGACCTCTGGTGTTCAGCTCCACGGTGTCAGCTCCTGCTGGCAGCTCCGCTGGATGCGCAGCTGCATTGAGCCTCTTGCATTTGCTACCCCCGGACGTGCTATGAGGACGCCCGCGGCGGTGCAGTTCTTTCGAACTGTTCTAGACCTAAGTGGTTATATGGAAAATCCGAGCCAGCAAGTCAAGTATTTGCTGCGCGTCGCTCCCAATCCTCACAGCGAGCCCGGATCCGGCCAGGGTTGAGCTGCCACGCCCTGGCGCTCAGTGGCGCTCAACAGCATCGATTGGAGGGAAGAAAGACCTCATGCCAGAGCTGATCATCAACGGGCCCTCCGGGCGCCTTGAGGCGCGCTACCATCACGAGTCAGCATCGGGGAGCCCGATCGCTCTGGTTCTGCATCCGCATCCACAGTTCGGCGGCACCATGAACAATCAGGTGGTGTACGCGCTCTATTATATGTTTGCCGAGCGCGGTTTCTCGGTGCTGCGCTTCAACTTCCGCGGCGTCGGCCGCAGCCAGGGCTATTTCGACAACGGCCCGGGCGAGTTGTCCGATGCGGCCTCCGCCCTCGACTGGCTGCAGCTGCAGAACCCGGATTCACGCTTCTGCTGGATCGCCGGCGTATCGTTCGGCACCTACATCGCCATGCAGCTCCTGATGCGCCGGCCCGAGATCGACGGCTTCGTCTGCGTGGCGCCGCCCGCCAATCTCTACGACTTCTCGTTCCTGGCGCCGTGTCCGGCCTCCGGTCTGATGATCAACGGCGACAAGGACCGGGTGGTGCCGTCCGCCTCGATCGGCGAGCTGGCCGCCAAGACCAAGGTACAGAAGGGCGTCAAGATCGAGCACGCCATCGTCCCCGACGCCAACCACTTCTTCCAGGACAAGATCGACGAGCTCACCGACTCCGTGGGCGAGTACGTCGACCGGCGCATGGTGGAGCTGGAGAAGGAGAGGCGGGAATAGGGGACTGCGAATGGCCTCCTCGACGCACGCTTCTTACTACGCGCTCGAAAGTGCCGTTGCACCCTGGGGCGATTATGGCAATACGCTGTGGACCGGATGGACTGAAGAGGGCCACGAGCCCGGTCAGCCAACGATCTTGGTCACCCGAACCGGTCGTTTCGTCCCTCCAATCACCCTGCCGTTTGGGCGTGTCGTCGTAACCGACGAGTTTCGCCGGAAGCTCGTGGCCCAGCGCATCACAAGCCTGGCATTCGAGGCGAGCGACTGAAGCTCTGGCTTGCGGAGGCTGCGGGCAAATGGGTGAGCTTCGCGCCCGTGACCCCACGTTGATTGCGGCTAGTCTGCGAAGGATTGCCCTTCACGGGGCGCCAAGCCATAAACTCGCTCATGTTCACCAAGATCCTGATCGCCAACCGGGGTGAGATCGCCCTGCGGATTGCCCGGACGGCGCACCGGCTCGGCATTGCGACGGTTGCCGTGGTCTCCGAGGCCGACAGGGCCTCGCCGATCACGAAATACGCCGGCGAGGTGGTGGAGATCGGCCCGGGGCCGGCGGCGGAGAGCTACCTGCGCGGCGACAGGATCATCGCCGCGGCGCGCGCCACGGGGGCTGAGGCGATCCATCCGGGCTACGGCTTCCTGGCGGAGAACGCGGACTTCGCCGAGGCAGCCTGCAAGGCCGGGCTCACCTTCATCGGGCCGTCACCGGAGGCGATGCGGCGTATGGGCGGCAAGGCCGAGGCCAAGGCGATCGCGGCGGCGGCGGGCGTGCCGGTCGTGCCGGGCTACGCGGGTGACAGGCAGGACGCGACGACGCTCGCCAAGGAGGCTCGGCGCATCGGCTGTCCCGTCCTGATCAAGGCGGTGGCCGGCGGCGGCGGCCGCGGCATGCGGCTGGTCGAGCGCGAGGAGGACATGGCCGCGGCGCTGGAAAGCGCGCAGCGCGAGGCGCAAGCCGCGTTCGGCGACCGGCGGGTGCTGCTGGAGAAGCTGATCACCAATCCGCGCCACGTCGAGGTACAGGTGTTCGGCGACCGGCACGGCAATGTGGTGCACCTCTACGAGCGCGACTGCTCGCTGCAGCGCCGCAACCAGAAGGTGATCGAGGAGGCGCCTGCCCCCGGCATGTCGTGCGGCCTACGCACGCGCATGTGCGAAGCCGCCATCGCCTGCGTCAAGGCGGTCGGCTACGAGGGCGCCGGCACGGTGGAATTCCTGGTCGAGGGCGGCGAGCTCGGCCCCGAGGCGGCGTGGTACTTCATCGAGATGAACACGCGCCTGCAGGTGGAGCACCCGGTGACTGAGGCCGTCACCGGGCTCGATCTGGTCGAATGGCAGCTGCGCGTCGCCGCCGGCGAGCCGCTCCCCCTGAAGCAGGACGAAATCGCCATCAACGGCCACGCCATCGAGGCCCGCCTCAACGCCGAGGATCCGGCGCACGGGTTCCTGCCGTCCACCGGCAGGCTGATGCGCTTCCAGCTGGCGGGTGGCGAGGGCATCCGCGTCGAGGCCGGCTTCGAGCAGGATGATACCATATCGCCCTATTACGACTCCCTGCTCGCCAAGCTGATCGCCGCCGGGCCTGACCGTGCCACCGCCATCGGGCGCCTCGCCGCCGAGCTGGAGCGCGATCTCATCGCCGGGCCGAAGACCAACCTGGCCTTCCTGCACGCCCTGCTGACGCACCCGGCCTTCGTGGCAGGCTGCATGGATACCGGGCTGATCGGCCGCGAGCTGGAGCGGCTTACGGCGGAGACGCCCGACCCGCACGCGATCGCCTACGGCATCGCGCAAATGCTGTGGCGCGCGCGCGACGACGCTGAGGATCTGCACCGCGCCCGAACGTCGGGCGAAGGCACCTCGCCGTGGAACGCCCACGAAGGCTTCCAGCTTGGCGGCGTGCGCCGACAGCAGCTCACCGTACTCGTCGACGGCACGCCGATGCCCGTGCAGGTGAGCTGGGGCGCAGGCGGTCCCGACGTGCGTCTGCCTGACGCTGAAGGCGCGCGCCCTGCCACGGCCCCCATCCCGCTGTCGATGGAACTGGCAGGAGACAGCAATCCGCTCTACGTCCTGCACGGCATGCGCCAGACCGAGCTGCGCTGGCCAACTTACGAAGCCGACGCGACAGACGCTGCCGGCGACGGCTCGGTCATCCGTGCACCAATCATCGGTCGCGTCGCCAGGCTGCTCGTCAAGGCCGGCGACGCCGTGGCCAAGGGCGACCGCATCGCCGTGGTGGAAGCCATGAAGATGGAGCACGTGCTGCACGCGCTCCGCGAGGGCGTGGTGGCCAAGGTGGCGGTAGCGGAAGGCCAGCAGGTGGCGCAGGGGACGCTCATCGCGGCGCTGGCGGAGTAGACCGAAACGACGGCTGCATTACCCCAGGCGGTCGAACGCCTCGGGATAGACAATCGGATCCGGCGGTCGCACGCGTCCCGTCAGGCTCAACGCCATGAGGTGTGGGCCGGCATACCGGCACGGGAACCGCGTCGCTTCCTCCACGCTGAAGCCGAACCTGCGCTCGGGCATCGAGCGGGCGCGGGAGCTTGGATATGAGATGGTTTTCGTGCTCGGCGACCCGGCCTACTATTCCCGCGAGGGCAGACCCGATTCCTCGTCGCTGCCTGGCCGTCAGCACGGAGACAGGGGCAAGTGCAAGGCCCCGCTGGGGGGATGCGAGGCGGGACAGCGCCGCGTGGCCGACCACCTGCTCGTCCTCCTGCGCGACAAGGGAGACCGCGAGGCTCCCATCGCGGCGCAGGTCGTCGACGAGCCGGGCCTCGTTGCAGCGGCCGAAGGCGTCGGCAACGACCAGCCTGATCGCCTCGATATGTGCCAGCTCCTCCGCAACCACGTCCATTACGCTTCCCCGGCTCCGGCCGCATCTGGTCTCGCTGGTGGCACAGGTTCATATCATTGCGTCAAGAATTCTGTTCGCGCGGGTGGGTGCGGCGGCTGTCGGAAGGCATGGGAAGCGCTATGCTGGCCGCTGTCGCAACCTCAATCGTCGGACGCAAGGCACAGGACGGCATGCCGCTGCACCTCATCAAGCTCTGCGTCGGCTGCGAGTCGATCGAGGACCTGGCATCGTGGCAGGCTGAGCGGCTGGCCGAGCGGCGCAAGGCCGGCGAGAAGAACCCGCTGCCCTTCCATCGGACCTTCCAGAGCCCCAAGCGCCGCGACGAGTTGCTGGCCGGCGGCTCGCTCTATTGGGTGATCAAGGGCCTGATCCAGGTGCGCCAGCCGCTCGCCGACATCGTCGAAGGCGTGAAGGAGGACGGCACCCCATGCTGCGTCCTGCTCCTGAAGAACGAGCTGGTGGCGGTGCGCCCAGTGCCGCGCCGCGCCTTCCAGGGCTGGCGCTACCTGAGCGCTGACGAGGCGCCGGCGGACGTGGCCCGTGGCGAGGTTGGCGACGTCGCTGCCATGCCGGCGAAGCTGCGCAAGCAGCTGGCCGAGCTGGGATTGCTGTGAAACGGCCGAGAAATCCACGCTCGGCAAGCAACGCTAGTGTGCTGATCGCGAAATTGGTCTCAGCGTGCCGCAAGGTTGGAACGAATTTCGCGATCTGACGGACACAGCCAGCATTATGGCTGCTCGTGCGATTCAGATCGAGAAGTCCGCTTCGCCACCACCGAGCAAACCGATGAAGCGGACTTCTCGATCATCGCACTAGGCATCCCGGTCGGCATGCGGTAAACTGAGAGTTGTTAACGCGCAACCGTCAACTTGACGTTGGCGCTCGGGCACCGCACGTACCTGTCACACGTGCGCAACACGATTCTGGCACGGACTCAGGAGCACGATACGCCTAGGCTGGAGGCCCATGGTCACAATCGCTCATCTCGCTGCAGCCTTTGTGGTCTTTGCGTTCCTCACCCACATCGCCTCGACGCTGGTCTCCATATGGCGGTTGCGGGTGCCGCCGGCACGTGACCCGCCGGCGCCGCAGATCGCCCCGATTGCCGACGGACCGCCGATCACCATCATCCGGCCGGTCTGCGGTCTCGATGCCTACGAGGAGCTGACGCTCCGCTCCACCTTGGAGCTCGGCTATCCCCGCTACGAGATCCTCCTCTGCTGTGCCTCGCCCGACGATCCTGTCGTGCCGCTGATCCAACGCCTGCTCGCCAAGCACCCCCACGTCCGGGCACGTCTGCTGATCGGGGACGAGCGCCCCTCGCAGAATCCGAAGCTCAACAACGTCCTGAAGGGCTGGCGCCAAGCCGCCCACGAATGGATCGTCATCGCCGACAGCAACGTCGCCATGCCGCGCGACTACCTGCAGCGGCTGCTGGCCACGTGGCGCTCCGACACGGGGCTCGTCAGCGCGCCACCGATCGGCGACCGGCCCGGAAACGTGTGGGCGGAGCTGGAATGCGCCTGGCTCAACACCTACCAGGCGCGCTGGCAGTACACCGCCGACAGCTGCGGCAGCGGCTTCGCCCAGGGCAAGAACATGCTGTGGCGCCGAAGCGACCTTGAGTCAGCCGGCGGCCTGCTGGCACTGGCCCGCGAGCCCGCCGAGGACGCGGCGGCAACAAAGGTGGTGCGCGGGCTCGGCCTGCGCGTGCGCCTTGCTGATGGCGCCTTCCTGCAGCCGCTGGGAACGAGGACTGCATCGCAGGTGTGGAACCGGCAGCTGCGCTGGGCACGCCTGCGCCGCGCCACCTTCCCCGGCTTCTTCGCGCTGGAGATCTTCTCCGGCCTCGCGGCGCCCCTGGGCTGCTTCCTGTTCGCCGGCTGGACGCTGGAGATGGACGACATGGACGTGCTCAGCATCGCTGCCGCCTATGTCGCCGTCTGGCTTGCTGCAGAGGCATGGCTCGCGGCCGCCGCCGGCTGGCATCTGTCATGGCGCTCACCGCTGCTATGGCTGCTGCGCGAGGCCCTGCTGCCGGTGCTGCTGATCCACGCCTGGCTTGGCAAATCGCTGAGCTGGCGCGGCAACGAGCTGACCAGCGACCGCGCCGACGTCGGGCTGCGCTCAGGCGCGCTCGGCTCGTGAGGCGCCGCCCGCTGTGCTGCCCCGCCGTCGCTGTGCCCGAATGTAGCCGCGCGCGCAGCCTTCTTGTATATCCGCGCCGGTTTCGCCAAGGATAGGCCGAGGAGCGGCCGGATGGTGCCGCAGCCGCGCCTCGGCGATGCGTGCGTGCGAGCCCGGCGTAGCCGGCTTCCCCGCGAAGCACGCGAGGCGCGGCGATAGGCGAGACTGCAACCAGGGGGAAACGGACATGTTTCGATCGTCAGCCATGACTTGGCGCAGAATGACTCCGCGCAGGATGACGCTGTGCAGGATGACAAGGCGCCGGGTGCTGGCGCTCGCCGCCGCATCAATTCTGCCGGCACTGGGCGCCCTCGCGGTCGGCATGACTGCGGCTCAACCGGCACAGGCGCAGTCGGCCTACCCCGACCACCCGATCCGCTTCGTGGTACCGTTCGGCGCCGGCGGCGTCGGCGATACCACGGCCCGTGTCGTTGCCGAGAAGCTGGGCGAGAAGCTCGGCCAGCGGGTGGTTGTAGAGAACGCCCCCGGCGCCGGCGGCATTGCCGCCGCACGCGCGGTACTTACCGCGCCTGCGGACGGGTATACGCTGGCGCTGCTCACCAATGGCACGTCGATCAGCGTCGGCCTGTTCAAGAAGCTGGCCTATGACCCACTCGCCGATTATGCCCCGGTTTCCAAGCTCGGCCGATTCGAGTTCTTCGTCGCCGTGAAGGGTGACTCGCCCTTCCGCACGCTCGCGGACCTCATCAAGGAGGCGCGCGCCAATCCCGGCAAGCTCAACATCGGCACCATCAATCCGGGCAGCACCCAGCACCTGTCGGCGATGCTGCTCAAGTCCACCGCCGGCATCCAGTTCCAGCTGGTGCCGTTCAGAAACTCCGGCGACCTGCAGGTGGCGGTGCTGCGCGGCGATGTCGACGCCGCGATCGACGCCTACGTCGCCATCAAGGGCAACCTCGACGGCGGCAAGGTGCGCGCGCTCGCCTCCACCGCCGGCAAGCGCTTCCCATTGCTGCCTGACGTGCCGACTGCCCGCGAGGCCGGCGCCGGCGACTACGAGACGGTGTCGTGGAACGGCATCTTCGTGAAGACCGGCACCTCGCCGGCCATCGTCGCCCAGCTCAACAAGGCGGCTGCCGAGGTGCTGGCCGATCCCGCCCTCACGCAGAAGCTCCTCAAGCTCGGCATCATCGCCGATCCCTCCACGCCCGAGGCGCTCACCACCTTCTTCAAGGGCGACATCGCCAAGTGGACGGACGTAATCGAGAAAAATAAGATCGAGAAGCGGTAGGGCGTGACTCACACGGGGGGTGGCGGAGGAGGCGCGAAAGGCAATCTTCTTCCGCCGCCTCCGGATCTTTCATAGCCAGCCAAGTCGTTCAGTTTGCCGCGCTCTCGGAGCAAGATCACAAGAAGGCGTCGCCTTCCTCAAGGTGGCAACCGGCCGCTGGCAAGGGAACCCACCTCACGTCTCCCGGCCGTGCGCGAATAAGTTCCATTGCCACCCAATTCAGAAATGGGGGCAAGACACACGCGCCTACCCTCCATGCCTTTCGCGGCTGTCTGCCGGCGCCTCGTCCCGCTCATTGAGGCCGTAGTCGCGCAGGACGGCGGTGACGCGGATGCGATAGCCGCTGAAGAGGCCGCCGCGGCCGGCGGCCTGCGCCGCGCGGTGCTCGGCGAGATTGCGCCAGGCGTTGACGGCGGCCTCGTCGCGGAAAATCGACAGCGACAGGAGCTTGTCCGGATCGGTGAGGCTCTGAAACCGCTCGACGGAGACGAAACCATCGATCTTCTCGAGCAGCGGTTTAATGGCTGCCGCGGTGGAGAGATATTCGTCCCGGCGACCGGGTGCCGGCTGAACCTCGAAGATGACGGCGATCATGGCTTCTCCCCAGGGTCTGATGAGGCCATGGCGAGCGGTGGACCCGGCTGCGCCTGGCGGCTCAGGGAAGTCTCGCGCACCAGGGAGGCCTCCGCAAGGCCAGCTCGCGACAATGCCGGTGGCCAAATTTGTCCCTTGCCTATGCCTCCACTATGACCTCGAATCCACCGAAGATCATGCGCTTGCCATCGAAGGGCATGTTGTCCTTGCCCTCCTCCATCATTTTCGCCATGCGCGGGTCCTTCATCACCTTTGCGTTGATGCGGTCGCGGTCGGCGCGTGATTTGTAGAGAATCCAGGAGAAGATCACCGTCTCGCTCGGCTTGCGCTGTACGCTGCGCGGAAAGGACGTGAGCTTGCCCATCTTCACATCGTCGGCGACGCACTCGCGCACCTCCAGCGCGCCGTGCTCGCGCCATATATCCGCACACATCTCCGCCAGCTTGCGGTAGGCCGCCAGGTTCTTCTTCGGTACCGGGATCACAAATCCATCGACGTAGCGGGGCATGTGAAGGCTCCTTCGTGGTGAGGTGTAAGTGCCGCCCGTTCAAGCAACATGAATCGCGCCGCACCGGACTGTGACAGCGCGAGAGCGAGACGTTTCCCGAGCTCGCCCACGGGCGCTCCGTCCAGCCCTCTATATTTGCTTCACGCTCCAGATGCCTTAGGATCTCGGCGTTAGGGCCCCCGCACCATCTCGCCGCTCACGATGTCGCGCAACGGACCGACAAGATCGGTGGCAGGTGGGCGGCAATCGTGGACCAGGTGTCGCCGCCGTCCGACGATCCGAACACCTCGCCGGACTGGGCGCCAACGTAAAGACCGAGTGGCCTGCCGCCGTCGGTAGCGAAGGCCTGTCGCAGCACGGTCAGATACGCCTGCGACTGCGGCAGCCCCTTGTCCAGCGCCCGCCAGCTGGCGCCGCGGTCACGGGTCTCGAAGACGCGCATGCGCCCGCCGGGCATCACGCGATCGCCGTCCGCCGCGAGCGGCACAACGAAGGCGCGGTTCGGATCATTGGGATCTATGGCGAGCGGAAAGCCGAAGTCGGAGGGGAGCCCGCGACCGGTGCCGACGTCAATCCAGCTCTCGCCGGCATCGTCGGAGCGGTAAACCCCACCGTGGAACTGCATGTAGAGGGTTGCCGGCTGGCGCGGCGCCCGGTGCATGTTGTGCACGCAATAGATGTGCGTGTCTGCCCGCGCGTCCTCGGGCAGGTAGCGCGGCACCAGGCCGGCGACCCCGCGGCGCCAGCTTCGGCCGCCGTCCTCCGTCAGCCACACGCCCGCGGACGAGATGCCGACGGCGAGGCGATTCGGTTCCCCGGGCCATGGGCAGATCGAGTGCAGGCACAGACCGCCCGCACCCCCTTCCCAGTGCGCCCGCTCCGGTACGTTCCACAGGCCTTCCACCAGCGCCCAGGTCTTGCCGCCGTCACCGCTGCGGAACAGCGCCGCCGGTGCCACGCCGCACCACAGCTCGCCTTCGCCAGCGCCGGGCTGCACCACCCAGATGCGCTCCACGGCAGCGCCTGCATCTGGCGGAAACGCCGGGCCGTCAGCCTGTTCCCATTTGCCGGTGGCATCGTCGCTGTAGAACAGGTGCGGACCGTAGTATCCGCTGGTAACGCTGGCGAAATAGCGCCCGCTCCGCGTATCGCGGACGGCAAATTCCACCACGTCGCCGGGGAAGGCGCGGGCCGCCATCTCGAAGCAGCCACCCCGCTCCCCGCGCAGGACAATGAGGCCTTTCTTGGTGCCCAACAGCAGCTCGGTCATGATCATCCTCCTGATATTGCCGCCACCACGTGCAGCTCGTCGTCGGGTCCAAGCGGCGCCGTCAGCGCAACCGCGACGCCGCGATGAAACAGCCTGACGTGTCGCCTCAGTGCTCCCTGCTCGTCGACGATCCAGCCACGCAGCGCCGGGAATGCCTGCTCCAGCGCCGTGATCGCCTCGCCTGCGGTCTCGGCGTGCACATCGACAGCGCCGTGCCCGCCTGCGTGCTGCCGGATCGAGCCGGTGAGGATCACCTTTGTCATGCCGACACCTCGTTCAGACATTCAGCACTCGCACCATGATCGCGAAGTCCGCACCATCGGCTTCGCTAAGTGGTGAAGCGGACTTCTGGATCTCGATCGCACGAGCAATCATGGTGTTGGCTAGCATCCTTCAAAGGCGCGCCGCAGCTCGGCAATGTCGAACTTCTTCATCTGCATGAACGCCTTGGTCACACGCCGCGTCTTGGCCACGTCACCGCTCGACATCATCTCCAACAGCTCGCTCGGCACCACCTGCCAAGACAGGCCGAACTTGTCCTTGAGCCAGCCGCAAGCCACCTCCTTGCCGCCTTCCGCGAGCCGGCTCCAGTAGTAGTCGATCTCGCCCTGGTCCCGGCAATGGATCTGGAACGAGATTGCCTCGTCGAACTTGAACTGCGGCCCGCCATTGAGGCCGACGAACCTCTGGCCCTCGATCTCGAACTCCACAGCCATCACGGAGCCGGCTTGCTTGCCGTGGGTCTCCTGGCCCTCATCGCAGTAACGATTGACGCTCAGGATCCGAGAATCCGTGAAGATCGACACGTAGAAATTCGCCGCCTCCTCGGCCTCAGTGTCGAACCAGAGGCAGGGCCTGATTTTCTGTCCTGCGATTGCCATGCTCGGCTCCCTCAACAGGTTGGAGAATCCGCACCCGGTCGGCCAGGCCGAACGTGCGTACAGGTTGCGCCACTCATGCAGCCAGCTTGAAGTCGGCCATCTGTGCGTCCAGTGCGCGCGTGAAGGCGGGCCTGGCCATGCAGCGGCCCAGATAGCCGGCCAGGCGCTTGTCGCGGGTGACAATGTCGGTGTACGCCAGGATTCTCAGCACGGTGGTCATCATCAGATCGCCCGCCGTGAAACGGTCGCCGTCGAGATAGGGCCTGTCGCCAAGCGCCTTGGACAGGCCCGCAAGACGCTTCGATACGAGTTCCACGGCACCCGGGCGCCGAAGCTTGGCCCACTCCTGCTCGGCATAGAAGAAGTCGATCAGGGCGACGTTCAGGGCAAACGGCTCGATGGAATTGAGTGCCGCGAGCAGCCATTGTGTCGCCCGCGCGCGTGCCTTCGGCTCGGCCGGCAGCAGCGTCTCGCTGCGCGCGCCGACATAGAGCACGATGGCCCCCGACTCGAACAGCACGAAGCCGTCCTCCTCGAGAACCGGCACCTGCCCGAAGGGCTGCAGGACGCGATACTCCGGTCTGTCCTGATCGCCCTGGCCGAGAAGGCGGGTCCGGTACGGCAGGCCGGCCTCCTCCAACGCCCAGCGCGCACGCAGGTCGCGTACCTGCCCCTGGGCGAAGCCAGGCGCCCAATTGAACGCGGAGATCGTGATCATGTGGGTACTCCCTCTTTCGTCATTGGTCCTGCCGGCGTGATCCAGCCGACGTGGGCGCCACTTGGCTCCAGCAGCATGGCGATGCGCCCGACATCCGGGACGTCGAAGATCGGCATCACCAGCCTGGCGCCGGCCTCAACGGCTTTGGCGACCCGTGTGTCGACGTCGTCGACCGCGAGGAACGACGCCCAGCTCTCCGGCACGCACTCGGCCATCTCGGGGGTGAGCTGGAAGAAGCCGGCCACAGGCTTGCCCTGGCAGACAGCGACCCAATACGGATGGCCCTCGGGCGTGCTGGAGCGTTCGAAGCTCCAGCCGACGGTTTCCTCGTAGAACCGCTTGGCACGCTCGACATCGCGCGTCCTGAGCTCGTTCCAGAAGAAATGACCATGCGTCCAGGCCCGCTCCGGCCGGGCGCCGTCGCGCTTGGCTGTCCCCTTGTCGGCCCCATTCCTGGTCCGGATCTTGGCCGCTTCCCGCGGCGCTGCCCGGTGTGCTGCTTGTGCCATGTCGTTCCTCTCTTCGGTTGGGTTTTGGGGGGCAGCCCCTTCGCCGCAATGGGTCCGCCCCATGCCGAGCGAAGGTCCGCCCCCCGTGCTCAGGAAAGAAAGCGCTCAAGCTTGTCGAGCGTCCCGGTCCAGCCGTGCTCGTGTCCGTCGCGCGCCTTCTGGTCGAAGAACTGCTCGTGGTGCAGCGTAAGCAGCGCTCCGTCGCCGTCCGGGGCGATGGTGACGGTAACCAGAGACTCGCGCTCCGGCGTCGACCGCCACGCCCAGGTGAAGACCAGCCGGCTGTCGGGCACTACCTCGCGATAGACGCCGCTGACCTGGTGTTGCTCACCATCTTCGGTCGTGAAATTCATCCGGTAGCGGCCGCCCGGCCGGACATCCACCTGGGCCTGCGCCGAGCCGGCAATGGTGGCCGCCGGACCAAACCAGCGCACTATCTTTTCCGGGTCCGTCCAGGCCGCGAAGACCTTGCCCGGCGGGGCTTTGAGCCGGCGCTTGAGGGTGAGGCTTGGCTTGGTGAGCATCGGTCCTCCTCTTCGACAAAGGCGGCAAGGCGATCGAGCTGCTCGGTCCAGAACCGCTCATAGCGCGCGAGCCAGTGCATGGCGGCCTCCATCGGCTCCGGTCGCAGGCGGCAGTGGACCGTGCGCCCGGTCTTGCTGCGCTCGATGAGATTGGCCCGCGCAAGCACATCGAGATGCTTCATCACCGCCGGCAACGAGACGGGGAAGGGCGCGGCGATCTCCGACACCGACAACTCCTCCGTCTGCGACAGGCGATCGACGATCGCCCGCCTGGTCGGATCGGCGAGTGCGGAAAAGGCCAGGTCCAGTTGGATGCTATGAAACTCAACCATGTGGTTAAGTATCACGGTGCTCTGCCGCGCGTCAATCGCCGGCGGATCACGATGCTGTGCAGGGTGCCCGATACGCCGGTGGGCCGCCTGCCGTACCCCGGTTTCCGCGAGGCTTGTGCTTCAGGGAGGGTTGTTGATCGCAGCATACACTTCCAATAGATTCCGCACTCGCGTGGCACGGTCTGGTACGGCGTCTTGGGGGGAGCAGGTGCGGTGAGCACTGCAAAGAGCTACGTAGGACCGCTGCAGGTGCTTTCCGGCCAGTCTGGAGGTGGCGATCCGCGCCCCGAGGCTGGTGCCGCCGCTGAGGAGGGCAAGGCAGCGGGGGCTGCCGGTCCCTACGCAATAAGCAGCTACGTCGGACCGCTGCGATCCTTTTTGGGCAGGCTGCATGATGCGACCAGTCCAAAGTCGGCGGTAGGCGCCGCCGCCCATGCAGACGATGACGCCGTCTTTTTGGAGACTGGCGACCGGAGTTCCTACGTTGGCTCGGTGCCGGAGGCGGAAACGGGTTCTGCTGCTCGGGCCGGTGCTCCCGGCCCTGGCACCTCCGGCGACATCCTTGAGGCTGTGCATGCAAAAACCACCAAGGTAATGCACAAGCTGAGGCGGGCGCGGCACCGGCTGCAGCGCCTGGCAGCGCCGGAGTTGCAGCTGGCGCCGGCGATTCGCGCCCTGCTGCGCACCGAGCGGCGTCTGGGACGCCCGCTGCGCGTTGCCATCTGTGGCGAGGTCAACGCCGGCAAATCCTCGCTCGCCAATCTGTTGGCAGGTATTGAGAGCCTGCCGACTGCCGTCATCTCCAATACCCTGTTCCCGACGCTGCTTTATTACGCCGCCGAGCCCGAGATCTGGATGGTTCAGGCAAGCGGCCGGCGCGAGCGACTGCGCAGCACCCGTGGCCTGCCGCGTCAATCGATCCTCAGGATCGAGGTTGGCCTGCCCTCGCCTCGCCTGGCCGCGATACAGATTCTGGACATGCCAGGCTTTGCCGATCCGCAGCCGGGCGCTCCTGTCGTCAGTCTCTCCCCCCATCACGTCGATGCAGAGATCTGGTGCACTGTCAGCACCCAGGCGTGGAAGGAAAGCGAGAGGTGCGCAAGAGGCACGCTG
>DASURA010000165.1:0-6136 GCA_036280295.1 Hyphomicrobiaceae bacterium | reverse complement strand
CATCTCTACGGCGCGTTCTACGTGTCCAAGGCGGCAACGCCCTACTTCAAGGACCAGGGCTCCGGCTCGTTCATCCACTTCACCTCCACCTCCGGCCTGATCGGCAACATCGGCCAGGCCAACTATGCCGCGGCCAAGATGGGCATCGTCGGGCTGTCGAAGTCGATCGCCCTCGACATGGCGCGCTTCGGCGTGCGCTCCAACTGCGTCTCGCCGTTCGCCTGGTCGCGCATGATCGGCACCATCCCCACCGATACGCCCGAGCAGAAGGAGCGGGTGGAGCGCATGCAGCAGACCATGACTGCCGCCAAGATCGCGCCGGTCGTGGTGTTCCTGGCCAGTGACCTCGCCAAGGACGTGACGGGGCAGATTTTCACGGTGCGCAAGGATGAAATCTTTCTGATGAGCCAGCCGCGTCCGCTGCGGGTGGCGCACAAGGATGGCGGGTGGACGCCCCAGGCCATCGCCGAGACGATGCTGCCGGCGTTCAAGAGCTCGCTCTACCCGCTCGATGTCTCGGCCGACGTGTTCAACTGGGAGCCGCTGTGAAGGGCGCGAATGGCGAATGGTGATTGGCGAATTGGGCGCGCACCCTGCCTCCGCCCACTGACCTGCCATTCGCCATTGACCATCGCCATTCGCCCGGAATATCTCGGAGACCCGAATGTCAGATACTCCCGTCGGCATCCTCTCCTATGGCGCCTACCTTCCGCGCCTCCGTCTCGCCCGCAAGGCCGTCGCCGACGCCAATGCCTGGTTCAATCCGGCGCTCAAGGGCCTCGCCAAGGGCCAGCGCACCATGTGCAACTGGGACGAGGACGCCGTCACCATGGCGGTGGAGGCGGCGCGCGATTGCCTCATCGGCCAGGACCGCGGCGCCGTCGCCGCGTTGGCGCTCGCGTCCACCTCCTTCCCGTTCAAGGACCGGCTGAACTCCGGCATTGTGCTGGAGGCGCTGAATCTGGCCCCCAGCGTCAACGCCCAGGATCTGGCGGCCTCGCAGCGCGCCGCCACCTCCGGCCTCGTCTCGGCGCTGCAGATGGCGCGCGGCGGCGCCGGGCCGAGCCTGGTGGTAGGCTCGGAGAAGCGGCGTACCAAGACGGCAAGCCCATTGGAGATGCAGACCGGCGATGGCGCCGCGGCGGTGCTGGTGGGCACCGGACGGCTCGTGGCTAGGCTGATCGGACATGCGAGCCGGACCGTCGACTTCGTCGATCACTATCGCGGCGCGGGCTTCGAGTTCGACTACACCTGGGAGGAGCGCTGGATCCGCGACGAGGGCTACAACAAGATCGTGCCGGCAGCCCTCGCCGAGCTCTTCAAGACAACCGGCGCCAGCGCGGCCGACATCGCCCATTTTGCCATGCCGTGCGTGCTGCCACGCGTCGCCGCGGGCCTCGCCAGGAAGGCCGGCATGCCCGATGCGGCCGTGCTCGATAACCTCCATGCCGTGTGCGGCGAGACCGGCGCGGCGCATCCGCTGGTCATGCTGGCGGACGCGCTGGAGCAGGCCAAGCCAGGCGACAAGGTCCTGGTCGTGGGCTTCGGCCAGGGCTGCGATGCGCTCCTCTTCGAGGCGACGGAGGAGCTGCCCAGGCTGGCGCCGCGGCTGGGGGTGAAGGGTCACCTCGCGCGCGGCAAGTCGGAGACCAACTACGCCAAGTTCCTCGCCTTCAACGACCTCGTCTCCATCGAGCGCGGCCTGCGCGCCGACATCGACAAGCAGACGCCGCTCTCCTCGCTCTACCGCAACCGGCGCATGCTGACGGGCCTGATCGGCGGCCAGTGCCGGAAATGCGGCACGCTGCAATTCCCGAAATCCAAGGTGTGCGTGAACTCCAACTGCAACGCCTTCCACACGCAGGACGACCACGCCTTTGCCGACACTCCCGCCACTGTTCAGTCGTATACGGCAGACCGCCTCACCTACTCGCCGAGCCCGCCGCACTACTACGGCATGGTGGTGTTCCAGGAGGGCGGGCGCATGATGGCCGACTTCACCGACTGCGATGCGGACGGCGTCGATGTGGGCGTGTCCATGCGCATGTTGTTCCGCATCAAGGACTATGACCCGGCGCGCGGCTTCACGCGCTATTTCTGGAAGGCGGCGCCGAAATAAGAGGGGAGTGGAGAATCGGGAATGGGCAGTGGGGCGGTTGGGGCCTGCTGCGACCTCCCCATTCCCCATTCCCGAACTCCCCATTCCCCTCTTCAGATTCACCCAGTGCGAGAGGAGACTAACTCCATGGCAATCGGCATCCGCGACAAGGTCGCGATCCTCGGCATGGGGTGTTCGAAATTCGGCGAGCGCTGGGACAAGGAGGCCGATGACCTGATGGTCGAGGCCTATGAGGAGGCCCTCGCCGACGCCGGCATCGAGACCAAGCAGATCGAGGCGGCGTGGCTCGCCACGGCCATCGAGGAGCAGCACGTCGGCAAGTCGGGCGTGCCGCTGGCGGTGGCACTCAGGCTGCCCTACATCCCGGTGACGCGGGTGGAGAACTACTGCGCCAGCGGCACCGAGGCGTTCCGCGGCGCGGTCTACGCCGTGGCTTCCGGCGCCGCCGATATCGCGCTCGCGCTCGGCGTCGAGAAGCTGAAGGACACCGGCTACGGCGGCCTGCCGCAGAGGAGCCGCGGCGCGCTCAACTCGATGTGGTGGGCGAACTTCTCCGCCCCCGGCACGTTCGCGCAGCTCGCCACCGCCTACCGCGCCAAGCACCGCAAGGCGCCGGAGGATCTGAAGCGGGCGATGGCGCACATCTCGGTCAAGAGCCATGCCAACGGCGCCAAGAACCCCAAGGCGCACCTCACCAACAGGATCGACATCGACACGGTGCTCGGCGCGCCGATGGTGGCCGAGCCGCTCGGCCTCTACGATTGCTGCGGCGTCTCTGACGGCTCCGCCTGCGCCATCGTGACGACGCCGGAGATCGCCCGCAGCCTTGGCAAGACCGATCTCATCACGGTGAAGGCGCTGCAGCTTGCGGTCTCCAACGGCACCGAGGCGCAGCACAATTCCTGGGACGGCAGCTACTTCGCCACCACCCGTGTCGCCGCCAGGCGCGCCTACAAGGAGGCGGATATCACCAACCCGCGCGCGGAGCTGGATCTCATCGAGGTGCACGACTGCTTCTCGGTGACCGAGCTGGTCACGATGGAGGACCTGTACGTCTCGCCGGAAGGCGGCGCCATCACCGACGTGCTCGATGGCTTCTACGACGCCGGCGGCCAGGTGCCCTGCCAGATCGACGGCGGGTTGAAATGCTTCGGCCATCCGATCGGAGCCTCCGGCATGCGCATGATCTACGAGGTCTACCTGCAGATGCAGGGCAAGGCCGGTCCCAGGCAGCGCCCAGAGATCCCGCGCATCGGTCTCACCCACAACCTCGGCGGCTTCCCGCACCAGAACGTGTGCTCAATATCGGTGATCGGGCGGTACGGGGAATAGACGGATTGACCGCAGCCTGCGGGGCGGGTCAGGGCGCGAGCCGTCATCCGCCGTCTTGGCCCTGGTCGCGGGATCGGCGGATGAGGCTCCGCTGAAGCCTGCTCCGGCCCCTCGCTTCCGGCCGCAAGGATGACCGGCAGCCGGCCTGGCATCCCGACCCTGCGTCAGCATGGATTGCACCGATCCTTGACATATCCCTGCGCGGGGAGCACCTAAGATGCATCCCGTATGCATCTATTCGCCGGAGATTGTTGATGCCGCGTGAGCCGCACCCGAAGGCGCCGGGCCTCGACGCCGGCATTACCGAGGCGGTGATCCGCAACCTCGTGCACACCTTCTACGCGCGCGTGCGCCGCGATCCGCTGCTGGGCCCGGTCTTCAACACGCGGGTGGAGGATTGGCCGGCGCATCTCGACAAGCTGTGCGCGTTCTGGTCGTCGGTAACGCTGATGACCGGCCGCTACAAGGGAACGCCCATGCGAGCTCATACGGAGCTCCCGGATATCGCGCCCGAGCACTTCCGGCGCTGGCTGGCGCTGTTCCAGGCCACGGCGCGGGAAATCTGCCCGGACGCTGCCGCCAGCCTGTTCATCGATCGCTCCGAGCGCATCGCCCAGTCCCTGCAGCTTGGCATTGCGCTGCACCGCGGCGAGCGTCTGGTGCCGGAGCTGCCAACCGCCAAGGGGCCTGATTGACATGGCCGGCAGTGAATGGCCCTGGGGAGAGCTCATTGCCGCCTTTGTGGCGTTCCTCGCCTCGCATGTGCTGCCGTCGCGACCGCGCATCAGGGCTGCGCTCTGTGCGATCGCCGGCGAGCGGGCGTATGTCGCGGGCTATTCCCTCATTTCGCTCGTCCTTCTTGGCTGGCTGATCGTCGCGGCCGGGCGGGCGCCGTTCGTGGCCGTCTGGGAGTTCGCACCGTGGCAGCTGTGGGTGCCCAATATCGCAATGCCCGTGGCCTGCGCCCTTTTCGCCTTCGGTGTCGGCGCCAGCAATCCGTTCTCCTTCGGCGGACGCGCGCCGCAGGCGTTTGATCCCGAGCATCCCGGCATCGCCGGCGTAACCCGGCATCCCCTGCTCCTCGCCATCGTGCTCTGGGCGGGAAGCCATGCCGTCCCCAACGGCGATCTGGCGCATGTCCTGCTGTTCGGCACCTTCGCTCTCGCCGGCGTCGCGGGCATGCTGGCCATCGACCGCCGGACGCGCCGCCGCCTTGGAGAAGAGCAGTGGCAGCGCCTCGCCGCCCGCACCTCGCTGATCCCGGGCGCCGCGTTGCTGACTGGGCGCTGGCGCCCCGATCCGCGGCGGTTGAGCTTGTGGCGCCTGGCGCTTGCCTTTGCTCTTTATGTCAGCCTCGTCCTTCTGCATCAGCCCGTCATCGGCGTCTCGCCGCAGCCTGGATTGTGATCGAGGCGTCCGGTGTGAACGCCGGCACTGGTTACAGCTTCCCCATAAAGTAGTGGATAATCCTGTTTGCAACCCTTGCTATTTCATGCTTGTGCGGAATGATTCCGTCCATGCGTTTGCGTGGCCGGGAGGCAGGCATGGACAGCCCCTTGTCGACCATCACAGCCCTGACGAAACGTGGCTTCAGGCTGACGTTGTACCGGAGTGCCTCGGGGATTTACTGGGCCGATCTGCGGCGCGGCTGGCTGCTGCGAAAGCGCGTTCGTGTCGATTTGGACCACGACAGTTTCCAGCAGGCCAAGCAAATCCTGGGCGCTGGCATAACGCGAAGACGATTGCGATACTCCCGACTGGCTCGCATACGCGGCGCCTGAGGCGATGCGGCTAACGCTCGATTCACTGCCACCCGGCGCTCGGCTGCCGCGAAAGGCCGCGGTTTGCCGGAGCCTGGAGTGAAGCGAGCACCCCGGAGGCCGCTGGGTTACGCTGGGCGTGATCGACTGCCGTAGCATATGGTCTACGGGGTGCTCGGGTGGTCTGCGGGGTGCTCGCACTCATGAGTTTGCGCTCAGGTCAGCAGCCGCCAGCTGGGAGGAGATAGCGCGCGCCGGCGGCGGCATTCTCATCCTATTGAGGCGACCAGCGATGTCGGGCGGGGCGTCTGATCGCGCGGCGCGCGGCACCGCCGCTCTTGCCTCACGCGGCTGTTCGGCGGCATAAAGCCGTTGCAATCGGCCAGTGCTATTTCGTCACCGACCGCTCGCACCTCGCCGTCGCAGGGAGCCCCCAATGAAGAACACAAATGCCGTGCTCATCGATCGCCATCCCGGCCGCTCGGCCCAGACCATCGGCATGGCGGTGGAGCTGGGGACGGATCCGGCGCTGATCCACGAGCCGTCGGTCGGCGTGGTGGGGACCAAGGGCGACAGCCAGTGCTATCTCGGCGTGCTCGACAAGGTTGATGCCGTGCACGCCTGCCTCAAGGCGCGCATCGGCTCGGGGCCGGGCCAGCTCAAGCTGCGCCTGGTCCAGCCCGAGTACACGATCGGCGTGTCGGACGGCATCCGCAACGGCACGCGCGAGATGCGCTATTCGCTGCTCGGGCGCGAGCTCACCAACGATTCCCTGTGCGAGCATCTGAGCGGGACCGGCCTTGCCGGCACCATCGCCATCGTCGCCTGCGACAAGCCGCCGGTCGGCACGCTCGCCGCGCTCCTGGAGCACAACCAGCCGGCGATCATCATGTCGGACGGCTCGATCCACCCGGGCAAGGACCCC
>DASURA010000164.1:0-18346 GCA_036280295.1 Hyphomicrobiaceae bacterium | reverse complement strand
CACGCTGTGGCCGCTGGGACGCGCCGGGCTGGTGCCAGCCGGCGTGCTGTTCCGCGACGAGGTGGCGCCCCATCGCGAGCGCGGGCGGCGCCTGCCAGGCATCGGCATCATCGCGGCCACAGCGGCGAGCGCCCTGGCGCTCGCCGGACTCGCCGTCCTGACGGCAGAGGCGCCGCGGCTTGCCGTCTACTACTGCCTCGCCCTGCTCGGCGTGTTCGCCGCCTTCTGGGGCCTCGGCTTGGCCGTGACGTGGCTGGCGCGCCGCGCACCGCGGAGTGGGCGCCCGGAGGTCGCGCTTGCCATCCGCAATCTCGGCGCGCCGGGCGGGCTCACCCGCGCCGTGGTGCTGTCGCTGGGCGCCGGGCTGTCGCTGCTCGTCAGCGTTGCGCTGGTCGACCGCTCGATCGTCTCCGATCTCACCGGCCGCATGCCCGAGCGGACGCCGAGCTATTTCGTGCTCGACCTCAAGCGCTCGGAAAGCGATGCGTTCCGCGCCCTCATCCACGCGACCTTCCCGCAGGCGAAGGTGCTGCAGGCGCCCATGCTGCGCGGGCGCATGGTGAAGATCGGCGACGTGCCGGTCGAGCAGGTGAAGGCGCCGGCCGAGGCGGCCTGGGTGCTGAGGGGCGATCGCGGGCTCACCTACGCGGCGACACTGCCCGATGGCGCGCACCTGGTGGAGGGTGCGTGGTGGCCGGCCGACTACGCCGGCGAGCCACTGGTCTCGTTCGATGCCGAGATTGCCAAGGGCCTCGGCCTCAAGATCGGCGATACCATTACCGTCAATGTGCTCGGCCGCAACGTGACCGCCCGCGTCGCCAATCTGCGCGAGGTCAAGTGGGAGAGCCTGTCAATCAACTTCGTCATGGTGTTCTCGCCCAACACTCTGGCCGGCGCGCCACACAACCTCTTGAGCACCATCACCCTGCCGAGGAACGCCGGGCTGGCCGCGGAGGGCCGGCTGGCACGCGACCTCGGCCGGGCGTTCCCCGCCATCACGGCAGTCCGCGTGAAGGACGCGCTCGATGCGTTCAAGGCGGTGTTCGAGCGCATCATGGTGGCGGTGCGCATCGCTGGCAGCGTGACGCTGGTGGCGGGCGCCCTGGTGCTGGCGGGCGCGCTGGCCACGGCTCAGCGCCGGCGCATCAAGCAGGCAGTGATCCTGAAGACCCTAGGCGCCACGCGGCGGCGGATCCTGGCGTCGCACCTCCTCGAGTACGCGATCCTGGCGTTGGCCACGTCGGTGATCGCCATGCTGGCCGGCGGCATCTCCGCCTGGATCACCACCACCCGCATCATGGATTTCCACTTCACCTTCTCGGCGCGCACCGCCGCCGAGGTCATCGCCCTGGCGCTGGCGCTGGTGGCGGCGCTCGGTGGCTACGGCACCTGGCGCGTGCTGCGCGAGCCGGCGGTGCCGTATCTCAGGGGGGAGTGACGGTGAAGGGGGCAGACCCCTCGGCAAATGGCAGCAAATTGCCGCGTCGGCGACGGCAAGGAGCAGGGTTTGAGCTCGTCAGTCCCAGGGGCCGGAGGCGAAAACGGGTCAGCCCCCTTGCCGCGACCGGCGGTGGGCCACCCGGTCAGCCAACGCTCGGCGAGGCCGGCGTTGCGGCCCCTCAATCGCCCGGCTTGTCGAGACCGCCCAGGCGATTGAGGCCCTCGCGCGCATCCTCGTTCTCCGGCTCGACCTCCAGCGCCTTGCCATAGTCGGTCTTCGCCGCCGCCACATCGCCCAGTTCCTCGTGCGCTGCGCCCCGCGCGATGTAGAGATCGGCATCGTCGGGCGAACGCTTGAGCGCCTGGTCGAAGTCCTCGACTGCGCGGCGGTAGTCGCCTTTGTTGGCATACGACAGTCCGCGATTGTAGAGCGGCCGCGCGCTGGAGGCATCGAGCCGGCTCGCCTCGGTATAGTCGGCGATTGCCAGGTCGTGCTCGCCCTTGTGGTCATAGGCCTGGCCGCGATTGTTAAGGTAATCAGGCTCCTTCGGATCGAGCTTGATGGCTGCGCTGTAGTCGATGATGGCGAGATCAAACTTGCCGAGCTGGTCATAGGCATTGCCGCGATTGAAATGGCTCAACGCGTTGCCGGGACCCAGCTTGATGGCCTCGGTATAGTCCGTCACCGCCGTCTCGCTCTCGCCGCCTAGCTCGCGCAACACCCCGCGCTGCAGGAATGCCTCGGCACGCACTGCCGTGTCCTTCTCCCCGGTCGCGTCAAGCACACGCGTGCAGGCACTGATCCGGACCGGCGCAGGCTTGGCGTCGTCGCGACAGGTGTCCATGAGCTCGGCCGGCGTCTGCGCCCGGCCTGCCCCCGCGACCGCAGCCAGCAGACATGCCGCCATCGCGCCTTTCAGCAGCCGCTCGACAAAGCGGCGGCGCATAACCAACATGCAAAGCACCTCCGGGTAACGCTCTTCAGGCCCGCCCCTATAACGTGGCCGCCATGTTTGGGCTCCATTCGGATAGAAACCAGCGTTTTTTTGCTGTCCGAGCATTCCCGCGCTGTGCCAGATTGCCCGATGTTGCTCACCGGTCACGCAACGGGGAAACGGGCGTGCTCGGGAGCTCCAGACCGCAGCCCCGTGCAGACGAAGGACAAAACCGCCAGAAATGGACCACAGGCGGTAGGAAAAACCGCGAGTAACCCTGTCGCCTACCCTGGCAGCGCCAGGGTGTCTGTATGTCCGACCAGGGCACCTCGCCGTTTGACGGCAAGCCAGTTGGCGAGATCGGACTCCGAGACGCGCCCGGTCTCCTGCACGGCGGCGGCGAACCCGCTGGCAAGGGTGTTGATCAGGCGCTCGTCGCCGGCCTCCAGGCGCCAGGTGCTGTCCCCCTCGCTCACCGTATAGCCGGCCTCGTCGAAGGCCGCCGCGAGCAGCGCCGGTGCGAACGGCCCGGCGGCTGGGCCGAACCCCTTGTCGAGCCCCTGGTGGGCATGGAACGCCGAGGCCATCGCCGAGTCAGCGTCGTGCCGGGGCGTCCAGCGCTGCACGCCGTTGTAGGTGAGCACCGTGAAGAACGCTGCGTCGAGCCGCACGACCTTGGCGGCCAGCGTGGCGATCAGCTCATCCGATGTCAGATCGAACAGCGCTGATGCGGTCACCAGATCGGGGCGAACGTCCAGCACGTTCTCGAGGTCCTGGGCAAGATCGGCGAGGGTGAAGCGGACCGAGATGCGCTTGCCGTGCTTGCTGAGGAGGAGCCGTCCGCCGTTGCGCTCGACGCTGCTCGCCCAGCCGCACAGCCGCGACAGCGCAGCCTCGAGAACGGCCTCATCATGATCGACGAGCGTCCAATGCTGCTCCGGGCCGAGCAACGGTGCCGTTGCGCGCAGGTTGGAGCCGGTGCCCGCCCCCAGGTCGACGACGGCGATGGAGGGCCGGTGCCCGAGGTGGCGGGCGAGTGCGCGCGCCAGCTCCTCGTTGCGCGAGCGGAGATCAATCGGCTCGCGCAGATCGAGCCACGCCGGATCGAACACATCGTCGTCGAGCTCTCCGTTCATGGCGATGCACTCATGCTGGCCACGCTCCGGATGGCATTGGCAATGGCGCGAAGGGTATCCTTCCAGCGCGGCAGGCTCGCCGCGGCCGCCCAGGCGGCGTCGCTGAGGCGCCGGCGCAGGGCCTGGTCGTCGAGCACGCGGGCGAGCGCCTCGCTCAGCGCTGCCACGTCACCTGGCGGCACCTTGAGGGCGGCCGCGTCTGGCACCGTCTGGGCGGCGGCGCCGCCGGTGGTGCAGACAAGGGGCAGGCCGTGCGCCAGCGCCTCGGCCAGTGTCATGCCATAGCCCTCGTAGAGTGAAGCCGACACCAGCAGATCGGCGCGCGCATAGCGTTGCGCCAGCTCGTCCGTATTGGCCGGACCGGCAAGCGTGACACGATCCCCAAGGTCGGTTTCGCGCAGGACCGCCTGCAGGGTTGCAAAAGCGCCCCGGTCGAGGTCGGTGGCGCCACAGATGGTCAGGTGCCAGTCGCGCTGCCGCAGGGGGCCAAGCGCCCGCACCAGCGTGTCGTAGGCCTTGCGTGCCACTACCGAGCCGACGGCCAGGAGTTGCACCGGCACGCCGGTTCCGGTCGCGCGCGGCACCGGGTCGGTGCCAGGCACGGCGACGGTGATCCTCTCGGATGGCACCGCGAAATCGGCAGCGAGCGCCGCCGCGGTGGTCGGGCTGGTGACGACGACATGACGCGCCCGCGCCAGCGCCGCCGTCTCTGACGCGCGCAGGGCCTGCCGGCTCGGCTCGTCGAGACCCGCCTCCAGGCAGAGCGGATGGTGCACCAGCGCCATGATCGGGCTGCGCACGGCATCAATGAGTGCCGCGGGCAGGGCGCCATAGGCAAGACCATCGATCATGAGCACCGCACCCGGATTGACCTCGCCCAGCAGCCGCGCCGTATCCGCAAGATCGGCGACCGTCGGTATCGGGAACGAGCCCGGCAGCGCCAGATGGCGCACATCGATGCCATGGTCGCCCAAGCGTGCTAGGACGCGCCGATCATAGCCATAGCCACCGGTCAGCAGGTCGATATTGCCGGGGATGGCGAAGACGGCGGCGGTCATGGCGAGGCGATGGTCCCCTCGAACCAGGCACGCGCGAGGTCGGTCTCGTGCAAGGTCACGCGGATCCTGGCGAGGCTCTTGCCGTCCTCGCCGAGGGCACCGCTCCGGGCCGCGGCGGCCATGGCGTCGAACACGTGGCGACAGAGGAACTCCGTCGTCGTGAGCTGGCCGGCAAATTGCGGCAGCGCGTCGAGGTTCTGGTAGGCGAGCGGCTGCAATGCCGCCTTCAGGACGTCCAGGGCCGCGCCGATGTCCACCACCACGTTGTGCCGCGTCAGCGTCTCGCGGAAGAACGCCACGTCGACGATAAAGGTGGCACCGTGCATGTGCTGCGCCGGCCCGAAGAACGGGTCGGGCAGGCTGTGGGCGATCATGATCCGGTCACGGACCTCGACGGCGTACATGGTGCTCCTTGGATGCTCTGTGTGGGCTCTGGGGAAGCTCGGGCGTCAAGCGGCGGGTTTCGTGGCCGCGTATCCACGCCAAACGCCCGGCTAATACTGAGCATACCGGATGACTGGTGCAAGACCTTGTGCATCCGTGGCCAGCATACGCGGCAGCGCCTCCGCCGCATCCTCGAAATCGATCTCCTCGGCGACCAGCAGGTCCAGCGCCGGCTGGTCCAGCAGCCGCAGTGCCGCATCCAGACGCCGGCGATGGTCCCAGCGCGAACGCCGGCTGGACGAAACGTGCCCGACCTGCGAGCCGATCAACCTGAGGCGGCGGCTGTGGAACGCTCCGCCAAGGCCGACCGTGATCGGCTGGTCACCATACCAGCTCATCTCGACAATGGTTGCCTCGAAGCCGGCACAGGCGAGGGCGGTGTTCAGTCCGGCGCCGTTGGCGCTGGCATGAAACACAACATCGGCCTCGCCCGGCGCCGTCGCGGGCAGGGCGAACCCGGCACCAAGCGCTTGCGCCAAAGGATGCCGCGCCTCGGCCACATCCACCACTGTCACTGCCGCCCCCGGCAGCCGCGCGGCCAGGGAGGCCGTCAGCAGCCCGACGATGCCGGCGCCCACCACCACGATGCGGTCACCCGCGCCGGCGCCACTGTCCCACAGGGCGTTCAGCGCAGTCTCCATGTTGGCGGCGAGGGTGGCGCGGCGCGGCGGCACTGGCGCCGGGACAAGGGCGAGACGATCGGCCGGAGCGTGGAACACGTCCTGGTGCGGATGCAGGCAGAACACGGTGCGTCCCGCCAGATCGGCCGGCCCCTGCTCCACCACGCCGACCGCGCAGTAGCCATACTTCACCGGGAACGGGAACGCCCCTTCCTGCATCGGACAGCGCATCCGTTCCCATTCACTCGCGCCGACAGCACCATGCAGAACCAGACGCTCCGTTCCCCGGCTGATGCCGCTGTAGAGCGTGCGCACGCGCGCCTCGCGAGCTGCAGGCTCCGGGAGTGGCGCTGCCCGGCACTCCACCACGCCGTGGCCGGCATACCAAAGCGCCCGTGCAATGCCAGCGCGATCGTGATTTGCGGCCGCCATCATGTCTCCGCTCCCGCCTGCCAAGATGCCGGCTCGCGTTGTGCTTGGGGACCCGAAAACCACATGACTACCAGCCTTGACGCTCCTGCTCCGGAGGCGGCGCCGCCTGCCTCCACGCTTACGACACCCGCCGGCCTCCAGTCCACTCTTACACTGGCGCGCCGGCGCTGGATCGTCCTGATCCTCAACGCGGTAACCTATGCGGGGATGCTGTGGGCCGCAGGGGCGGTGCTCAGCGCCGGTGGATGGACCGTTGTCGACGCGGTCCTGCTCGTGCTGTTTGCCATCGGCACGCCATGGGCGGTGCTGGGGTTCTGGAATTCCCTGATCGGCCTGTGGCTGCTGCACGGCCACAAGGCTCCCCTGGCGGCAACTGCGCCGTTTGCGGCCGCGGGCGACCTGCCGAGCCCGATCCGGATCAGGACTGCCATCCTGATGACGGTGCGCAATGAGGACCCGGGCCGGGCGATCCTGCGTCTCAAGACGGTAAAAGTCAGCCTCGACGCCACCGGGGAAGGTGCGGCCTACAGCTACTTCGTCCTGAGCGACACCAGCCTGCCTGAGGTGGCTGCGGCCGAGGAGGCGGCAATGGCGGCGTGGAAAGCCGCTGACCCGGACAGCGACCGCATCGTCTACCGCCGCCGCGAACGGAACACCGGCTTCAAGGCCGGCAACGTACGTGATTTCTGCGAGCGCTGGGGCAGTAATTTCACCCTGATGCTGCCGCTTGACGCCGACAGCCTCATGGCAGGCTCCGAGATCGTGCGCCTTACCCGCATGATGCAGGCGCATCCCAAGATCGGCATCCTGCAGAGCCTGGTGGTGGGGATGCCGTCGTCGAGCGGCTTCGCCCGCATCTTCCAGTTCGGCATGCGCCACGGCATGCGCTCCTACACCATGGGCCAGGCCTGGTGGTCCGGCGATTGCGGCCCCTACTGGGGCCATAACGCGCTCGTCCGCATCGCGCCCTTCCTGGAGCACTGTGCCATGCCGATCCTGGCCGGCGCCCCGCCGCTCGGCGGCCATGTGCTGTCGCACGATCAGGTCGAGGCGACCTTGATGCGCCGGGCCGGCTACGAGGTGCGCGTCCTGCCGGAGGAGGTTGGCAGCTGGGAGGAGAACCCGCCCAGCATGCTGGCGTTCGCACAGCGCGATGTCCGCTGGTGCCAGGGCAACATGCAGTACCTGAAGCTCCTGGATCTGCCGGGGCTCCTGCCCACGAGCCGCCTCCAGCTGGCCTGGGCGGTGATGATGTTCATGGGAATTCCGGCGTGGACGCTGATGATCGGCCTGCTGCCCGTGGCGGCGTGGCAAACGCGGGATGCGGTGGATTTTCCGGCGGGTCTGGCCATCGGCGTCTACGTCACATTTTTCCTCATGTACCTGATGCCGAAGATCGCCGGCCTCATCGATGCGATGCTGACGCGCGGCGGCGTGGCCCGCTACGGCGGGCGCGTGCGGTTCATGGCCGGCGCCGCGACCGAACTGGTGTTCTCGTTCCTGCAGGGCGCCGTCTCCACGCTCCGCACCACTGTCTTCATGATCGGCCTGGCGTTTGGCAGGTCGGTCACCTGGGGCGGCCAGGCGCGCGATACCGAGCGGCTGTCGTGGAGCGCGGCGACCCTGGCTCTGTGGCCACAGACGCTCTTCGGCCTCATCGTGTGCAGCGCCCTGCTCGCCGTCTCGCCCGCTGTGCTGTGGTGGAGCCTGCCGCTCACCGCCGGCTACCTGCTGGCAGTGCCGTTCGCGGTGGCGACGGCCCACCCAGCGTTCGGCAAGCTCCTGCAGCGGGCCGGCCTCTGCGGCATCCCGGAGGATTTTGCCATGCCGGCCGAGGTGTATGCGGTGGTAGGAGAGCCGCAATGAGCGGCGTCTGGTCTCCGTGCTTGTCACCCCGGGCCTTGTGCCCGGGGCCCCGGACATCCGCGGGCTCCGGAGGTGCCGAGAGATGGATACCGGCAACAAATGCCGGTATGACAAGCGCGCCATGACAGTCATCGCCAGCCTCCGTGCCGATCCGGCCTTCGCCCCGCTCCGCCGCTCGCTCGACATCTACTACGGCGACCCGGTACGCGACGCGGCGATGGATCGCCTGTATGCGCGGTTTGTCCCGCCGGGGGGGCTGGCATTCGATATCGGCAGCCACGTCGGCGACCGCATCGCTTCCTTCCGCCGGCTCGGCGCGCGCGTGGTGGCGCTGGAGCCGCAGCCGTTGTGTGCGCACGCGATCAGGATGCTCTACGGCAACGATCCACAGGTGATGCTGCTCGAGGCGGCGTGCGGCGACAGGGCGGGAAGCCTCACCCTGCGCATCAACTCCGCCAACCCGACGGTCTCCACCGCATCGGCCCCGTTCATTGATGCGGCCGATGGCGCCGGCGGCTGGGAAGGTCAGGTCTGGGATGCCGAGGCGGAGGTGACGTGCAGCACGCTCGACTCCCTGATCGCCGCGCACGGCCTGCCGGCCTTCGCCAAGATCGACGTCGAGGGCTTCGAGGAGGCGGTGCTCGCCGGCTTGTCGCAACCGCTGCCGGCGCTGTCGTTCGAGTTCACCACCATCCAGCGCGACATAGCCCTCCGCTGCCTGGACCGGCTGGCGGCACTGGGCGCGTACGGCTTCGACATCGCCCTCGGCGAGAGCCAGGCCCTCACCTTCGGCCGCTGGATCAGCCACACAGAGATGGCCGCCCACATCGCATCGCTGCCGCACGTGGCGAATTCGGGGGATGTGTATTGTAGGGCGCAGTAAGGCGAACCCGCATTGCGCCGAGACCGGTCGTTGCATGTGCCGCGCGGTGGGTCGGTGCGATGCGCTCCGCTTATCGCACCCTACGGAAGAACTCCGACACCACATCGGCCCCATCGCCATCGGGCTCCGATCCGCACATGACGGACACGGCGAGCCCGAGCAGGCTGATGGCAGGCGAACGGGTGGGGCCGGGCAGCTGCGTCATCACCAGCGTCGGGCAGCAGAACAGCGCCGAGCGGATCGTATCCTCCCAGTCGTCGGGCAACGCTCGCGTGTCCTTGAGGCGAGCCAGAAGCGGCCCCCAGTAGCGATCCCGCTTCAGCGCCAGGAATTGCTGCCGCAAGTCTGACGGCGCCCAGTCGTGGGTGACGATGATGCAGTTGCCTTTGAGCTCGGCCGATACGCGATAGGCCTTGTCGGCGAGATCCGGCGTATACAGCCACAACGGGTGGGCAAGGATGTTGTGGAATGTGGCCTTCACCTCGCCCAGCAACACCGGGATCGTCCGGCCGGCAAATGCCGGGTCGAACAGCACCAGGCGGAGCTTGCCGGCATCGTCTCGGCGGGCCCAGACGTTGGCGTTGTGGGCGTCGCCGTGCGCCACGATCACCGGCAGCCGTGCCAGCACCCTGGGGTCGAGCAGGCGGTAGCTGCGCTCGAACAGCTCGCGCAGCGTGCGGCTGTAGCTGACGCCGTTCACGGTCCACTTGAGGTCGGCAAGCTGCTCCCATGCCAGCTCGGTGCCAGTGCCGGCGATCGGCACCTGCCGGCCTCGGTAGAACTGCGCATAGCGCCCGCCCAGCCCCGGCTCGCCGGGCGTGGCGAGACGGTGATGAAACAACTGGTGCAGCGCCTCGCCTTCGGACTCCGGCGTCGGCGGAGCGAGGCTCGCCAGTGCGGCCTGCAAGGTCACGTCGTCGAGCTCGGCCTGGGCGGCGATGATATCGCCCGGCGTGAATGGTGTCAGACTCGGAGGGCCGGACACCTGCTCCAGCCCAAGGCACACATCGGCAAGCTTGGCATCCTGGCGGAACGCGTATAGCTCGAACTGCCGCCCCGGCGTGCTCGACGCCTTGAGCGGCAGGTCCACCGGCAGGCCGGCCTCGGCCAGCACGTGCGCCTTGTAATACTCGCCAACGGTCTCGGCCTCGCCCTCCTCGGTGTGGAACTTGAAGAACAGCCGCTGGCCCGCGGCATCGACGGCCGTGCCGTTCACCGAGTTCAGGCTGTAGCGATCGTCGTTGATCTGAACGTCGCTGAAGGCAGTGCCGGTCTCCTCGCTTAAGAGCCGCGCCGCTGCGATTGTCGCTTCCTGGCGCCGGCCTTGCTTCTCCAGGGTGCGGATGTCGAATGCGGTCGTGAACGAGGTCGTCATGTGGCACGACAATCGGTACAGCGTCCCCTCCCTCCTTGTGGGGGAGGGACAGGGTGGGGGGGATTGCAGGACGTGGAGATGAACCGACAGCAGAACATCGAGGCCGGGGTTCCCCCCAGCCCTCGCCCCTCCCTACAAGGGGGAGGGGGATCCGGTTGGCGATGCTGGATAGCTAGCACCCTGATCATCTGATTCGCCCGACTGCGGCCGCTCAGCCTACTTCGGCGGCGTGTCGCGCCACGGGGCGACGGCCAGGGCGTGGCCGTCGAAGCCCTCGTACGTCGCGAGCGTGTGGGCCGCGGCGGCGAGCGGCGGATAGCCGGCAGCGGAGACGTGCACCAGGGAGGTGCGCTTCAGGTAGTCGTAGACCGACAGCGGCGAGGCCGTCTTGGCGGCGCCGGCGGTGGGCAGCACGGCGTTGGGGCCGAGCACGAAGTTGCCGAGGCAGATGGCAGCGTGCTCGCCCAGCAGGATCTCGCCGGCGTTGATGAGCTTCTCGACATACGGGAACGGATCGGCCGAGTGGACCTGCAGGTGCTCGGCGGCGTAGTCATTGGTGAAGGCGATCGCCTCCTCCATGTCGCGGGCGAGCACCACGCCGCCGCGCTTGCCCGTCAGCACGCCCTGCGAGAACTTGCGCCGGCCTTCTGACTGGCGCTCCCAGATCTTCGGCACGTAGCCGTCAACCAGATCGGCGACCCGCGCGTCATCCGTAACCAGGAACGCCGAGGAGTCCGGCCCATGCTCGGACTCGTTGACGAGATCGAGCGCTGCCTTCCACGGGTTGGCAGTGCCGTCCGCCAGCACGATCGCCTCCGACGGGCCGGCGGGAGGGCCAGGATCAATCTGCCGCGACAGCAGCTGCTTGGCCGCCACCACCCACGGGCTGCCGGGGCCGACGATTTTGTCGCACTTCGGTACCGTGGCGGTGCCGTATGCCACCGCCGCCACCGCCTGGGCGCCGCCGCACCTGTAGATCTCGTTCACCCCGACGGCGCGGGCGCAGAACAGGGTGGCGTCGTCAACCTTGCCATCGGGGCCGGGCGGCGTGATGAGGACGACGCGCGGCACCTTCGCCACCACCGCCGGGATCAGCGTCATCAGGCACACCGAGGGGAACGAGCCCTTGCCGCGCGGCACGTAGCAGGCAACGGACGGCACCGGCGCCCAGCGCTCGCCGGCCAGCACGCCGGCCGCGACCGGCGTCATCATGATCGGGTTTGGCAGCTGCGTCTTGTGGTAGGCGAGAATATTGTCGCGCGCGTAGAGGATGGCCTTGGCAAGATCGGGCGGCACTTTGGCGCAGCCGGCCTCGATCTCCGCCTCGCCCACCTTGATGCCGTCGGCCGGCAGCGGCGCGCCGTCGAACTGCTTGGCGAAGTCGCTCAGCGCCTGATCGCCGCGGTCGCGCACCGCCTCGATGATGGGGCGGACTTTGTCGAGATACGGCCCGAGATCGGCCTCGGTGCGCAGGAGCAGGCGCCCGCGCTCCTCGCCCGTCATGTCGGCGAGCACGTAACGGGAGAGGTTGGTGGTCACGATGGGCTTCCCCTGCTTCAGGCGCCTGCTGCCGGCCCTGCAGGATTTTGCTGACGCAAACGGGCCGTCTGCTGCTATCAGAGCCATCCCTTAGGCCCAGGGCGCCATTCCCGCAAGATCACCGGAGCCAAAGACGTGACCGAGCCTCCGCCCCTCAGCCTCGACGACCGCCTGCACCTGCCGGCAGGTACGGCGGCGATCCTGTGGGACCTGGACGGCACGCTGGTCGATTCCTTCGGCCTCGACCTGGAGGTGTGCGGGCGCATTCTGTCTGAGCACGCCGGCCGCTCCGTCGCGATCCCCGTGCCGGTGCTGCGCGAGGGCTTCGCCATGAGTGGCAGCGACTTCTGGCCGTTCCTGTTCCGCTCGCTCGATATCCTCGCCCCGGCCGCCGCGCTGGAGGCCGCGCACGATGAATGGCTGGCGCAGCGGCTTGAGCGGGCGTTCCCGGTCAATGCGGGCATCCCCGAGATCCTGGGCGCCGCCAGGGCCGCCGGGCTACGCCAAGCCGTGGTCTCCAATAACCCCCAGAACGAGGTGGTGCAGATCCTGGCCAACAGCGGCCTTCTCGACCGCTTTGACGTGGTCGCCGGCAACGACGGCTCCGGCCGCGCCAAGAAGCCGGCGCCCGACAGCTACCTCTACGCTGCCGCCGCCCTCGGTCTCAATCCGGGCAAATGCGCCGCGGTTGAGGATTCCGTCCTCGGCCTCACCGCCGCCCGCGCCTCCGGCGCCTATGTCGTGGCGGTCGCCTCTGGCGCCGAGCTGTTCGAGACGCTCAAGGCGTCTGGCCTCGCCGATGCCTGTTACCCGGGCTTCACACGGCTTGCATCGTAGGATGCAATAAGCAACCGCGCATTGCACCGACATCGCGGACAACGCACGCAACGACCGTCTTCGTACAACATGGCTGGACCTTATTGCCGCCTCCGCACAGCGAGATTGCCCTGATATGCTGAAACCCGGTGTTACCCTCTATTTCCTCCGCCACGGCGAGACCGACTGGAACAAGGCGAAACGCTACCAGGGCCAGCGCGATATTCCATTGAACGACACCGGCCGCGCGCAGGCCAGGCGCAACGGCGAGGTGCTGGCCGATCTGCTGGGCTCTGCCGCCGCAGGGCTCGACTATGTGGCGAGCCCGCTGATGCGGGCGCGCGAGACCATGGAGATCGCGCGCCATGCGCTGGCCCTTCCGCGCAACGCCTATCGCATCGACCCGCGGCTGGCCGAGATCCACTACGGACACTGGGAGGGCCGGGAGTGGCACAAGCTGGCACAAACCGATCCGGCGGGCTTTACCGCCCGCGAAACTGATCCGTGGGGCTGGCAGCCGGACGGCGGCGAGAGCTACAGCATGCTGTCCGACCGGGTGGCCCTCTGGCTTGGCGAATCCCAGCGGGACGCCGTGGTCGTGTCCCACGGCGGCGTCAGCAAGGTGCTGCGCGGCCTCGTTCTCAGCCTCACCGGCAGGGAGATCACGAGCCTGGACGTACCGCAGGACAGGGTCCTGGTGCTCACCGCCGGCAATGCGCGATGGGTTTAGCGCGAGGTTAGACTCGGTGACCCCGTCTCCTCCCGTTTGCCACGTCCTGTCCTCTGGGCTATGAGCGAGGCCCCAGAACGGACAACTCGACCAATGTCCCACAACAGCTTCGGCCACCTGTTCCGCGTCACCACCTGGGGCGAGAGCCATGGACCCGCCATCGGCTGCGTGGTCGACGGCTGCCCGCCAGGCATCCCGCTTACCAGCGAGGATATCCAGAGCGAGCTGGACAAGCGGCGGCCGGGCCAGTCGCGCTTCACCACCCAGCGGCGCGAGCCCGATGCGGTGCGCATCCTCTCCGGCGTGTTTGCGGACGAGGACGGCCAGCAGGTCACCACCGGCACGCCAATCGCGCTGATGATCGACAACGTCGACCAGCGTGGGCGCGACTACGAGGACATCAAGAACAAGTTCCGCCCCGGCCACGCCGATTTCACCTACTGGGAGAAGTATGGCGTGCGCGACTACCGCGGCGGGGGGCGTGCCAGCGCGCGCGAGACGGCCATGCGCGTCGCCGCCGGCGCCATCGCCCGCCGGCTGCTGCCCGATGTAGCGGTGCGCGGCGCGCTGGTGCAGGTGGGGAGCCACAGGATCGACCGCTCGCGCTGGTCATGGGAGGAGGTGGACAACAACCCCTTCTTCGCGCCCGACCCCGGCATCGTCGAGACCTGGACGACCTATCTCGACAAGGTGCGCAAGGCCGGCTCGTCGGTGGGTGCGGTGATCGAGGTAGTGGCCGAGGGCGTGCCGGCTGGCTGGGGCGCGCCGATCTATGGCAAGCTTGATCAGGATCTGGCCTCGGCGCTGATGAGCATCAACGCGGTCAAGGGCGTGGAGATCGGCGCCGGCATGGCATCGGCGGAGCTGACCGGCGAGGAGAACGCCGACGAGATCCGCCTCGGCAACGACGGCCGCCCGGTGTTCACCTCCAACCACGCCGGCGGCATCCTGGGCGGCATCTCCTCCGGCCAGCCGATCGTGGCGCGCTTTGCAGTGAAGCCGACCTCGTCGATCCTCTCGCCACGCCGCACCATCGACCGCTTCGGGCACGAGACCGAGATCCTCACCAAGGGCCGCCACGACCCGTGCGTCGGCATCCGCGCCGTACCGGTCGGCGAAGCGATGATGGCGATCGTGCTCGCCGACCATTACCTGCGCCATCGCGGGCAAGTTGGGGTGTGAGGTCGTAGGGCGCGATAAGCGCAGCGCATCGCACCGTCGCCGAAGGAAGCGGCTGCAGTGGCTAACATCGGTGCACTGCGCCTTCGGCTCAGCACCCTACGGGCCCTACCCGGGTGTCACACCCGCAGGGTCTGACGCCGCTACACCGTCGCCACCGGCGTGGCCGGGGAGCCGACGGCGCCGGGGAGGCGGAGCGGCGGGGCGGTCAAGAGGAAGCGGCTGCGGTTGTTGGCGCGCAGCCAGTCCGCGAGCTCGGAGAGACGCCACAGCTCGCCGAGGTTGACCCCGGTCTTGAACAGGCAGTGCTGGTGGAGGGGCAGCGCCGCGCACTGGCCGGGGCGCAGCGCCATGTTGTGGATCTCGACGGCGTAGTTGTCGGCGATGAGCGCCACCAGGCGGCTCTCGCTGATCCATTGCTGCAGGCGCGGGTCACCTCCGTCGAGGCCGGTGCAGGTGGTCTGCAGGGTCTCGTGATCGGGCTTGCCGCCGGCCTCGAGGAGCAGTTCGTCGAAGCCGGTGCGCAGGAGCACGAAATCGCCGGGCTCCACGGCGATGCCGTCGGCGGCCATGATGCGCATCAGGTCATCGTAGCCGACGGCGTGGCGGCGGCGGCCGTAGTGGGCGAAGAGATCGATCAGCACGGCGCGGCCCTGCAGGCACTTCACCGCCATGTTCTCGACGCCCAGCGCCTTGGCCGCGGAGGTGGAGCGGGCATCGACGACGGTGCCGGGGACGGCGCCGGCGTCCTTGGCGTCGGCGGGACCTGCCATGAAGGTGTCGCCGCGGTAGCCGTTGTAGAAGACAGGCTCGGGTACGCCGTCGCCGTCGGCATCGAACAGCGCACCGGCGTGGGCGAAGCTGTCCCACTGGGTGGAATACTGCAGGTGCAGGATGGCCACGTCATCGTTCATGACATCGACCATGCCGGGCACATCCTGCTCGACGCGATAGAGCCAGTTGGGCCTGTCGCCGCGCACGGTGGGGCGGATAACCGGCGGGTGGCGGCGCGCGTTCAAGACGTTGCCGCCGGGATAGTCGAGCGGCAGCGAGAGGCAGAAGGTACGACCCTCGCGGACCTCGGCGACGCCCTGGCGGACCTTCTCCGCCGTCACCTCGTTCATGCGCCCGAGCTGATCGTCGGGGCCATAGTCGCCCCAGGTCGAGTTTTCCGGCCGGTTCTTCCAGCGTCGCGTCTCGGACATGCCGATCCTCCCCAGGATGTATGAGCGCGGTGTTGCACCATTGTGGTCCGGTGAACGCCCGGCGTCAGCCGGAATCATATTCGTGTCATCCCGGCGTTTGTCGCCGGATCATCTTGCTCCGATGCCTGCTGTGAGCTGGATGCCGGGAACAAGTCCCGCATATGCGGGGCGGCCTGAAGTCCGGCGATCCTTGGCCTTTTGCATATTGGGCGGGTGCCTATATCTTGTTGGCCATGTGTGGCCGCATCACGCAAAAGAGCGATCCCCGCGTCCTCAGCCTCAACGTCACGACGCTGATCGAGCCGCTGTTCGAGGTGCCTGGCCCCCGCTACAACGGGGCGCCGGGGCAGGAGCACTGGGTGATCCGGCAGCACCCCAAGACGGGAGAGCGCCATCTCGACCGGCTGTGGTGGGGGTTAGTCCCGCACTGGATCAAGGAGGCGCCACCGCGCTCCAGGCCGATCAATGCCACCGCCGAGCGCGTGGCGACGGCGCCGATGTTCCGCGCCGCCTACGCCAGGCGCCGCTGCATCGTGCCGGTGGACAGTTTCTTCGAGTGGGCGAAGACGAGGAGCGGCGGGCCGAAGCAGTCGCCAAAGCAACCCTACGTCATCGCCATGCGGACGGGCGCGCCGTTTGCGCTGGCCGGCCTCTGGGAGAGCTGGCGCCACCCGGAGAGCGGGGAGATTGTCCGCACCTTCTGCGTCATCACCACGGCCGCTAATCCGATGATCAATGCCATCCACGACCGGATGCCCGTGATCCTGGCGCCGCAGAGCTACGACCGCTGGCTGGCCTGCGTGGAGCCCGATCCACACGACCTCCTCACGCCCTATCCCTACGAGGCGATGGCGATGTGGCCGATCTCGCCGCGGGTGAACAAGCCCGACAACGACGACCCGTCGATCCTGGTGCCGGGCCCGCCGCCGATCCCGGAGCTCGACGTGTGACGGGCTCGCCGTGTTGCGTCATGGCGGCCACAATCACCAATTTGCGCAGCCGGATCACGCCAGGATCGTCCGCTCCTGACACCTTGCAAGGCCATCGCCTTGCTTCTGACACTTTCCGACGTGATCGAGAGGCGCTTCGCGGCCGACGCTGACTGAATTTGGCGTCGCCAGCGCTATGCCAGTGCAAGGAAATCACACCCGACACGGGATTTTCTGCGGGGCTGCGGTCGCTGCTTGTCGTGCCCGGCTCCTCCTCCAATGTTAGTCCCGCCAACTTCCTCCTCCAACCCGGCCCCCATGAGCTTCCGCCCATGAGCTTCCGTTTCGTCATCACCGCCACGCTCGCGGCGCTGTTCGTCGGCGCCCTGGCCTGGTTCAACTTCTTGTTCAAGCCCAACATGATCAAGGGCTTCATTTCTGCGCAGGTGCCGCCGCCGGCGACAGTCACCAGCGAGAAGGCGCGCAACGAGCAATGGATCGAGCAGCTCACCTCGATCGGCACGCTGTTCTCCTCGCACGGCGTGGATGTGACCTCGCAGGTGGCGGGCATCGTCACCGAGGTGCATGCCGCCAGCGGCAGCGACGTGCAGCAGGGGGCGCCGCTGGTGCAGCTCGACATCGCCGTCGAGCAGGCTGACCTCGCCAGCGCCAAGGCGACGCTGGCCGAAGCCGAGGTGGCATTCCAACGCCAATCCAACCTGGTGGCCAAGCAGGTGACGTCGGAGGCCAACGTCGATACCGCCCGCGCCAAGCGCGACACCGCCCAGGCCGCCGTCAACAGGATCGAGGCGGTGATCGCCCAGAAGTCCATCAAGTCCCCGGTCTCGGGCCGGCTTGGCATCCGCAAGGTGGAGCGCGGCCAGTACGTGTCGCCAGGCATGACGCTGGTGACGGTGCAGCAGCTCGACCCGATCCGGGCGGACTTCCCGATGCCGGAGCAGGCGATCGGCAAGCTGCGCGTCGGCCAGCAGATCGAGATCGGTGTCGATGCCTATCCCAACAAGGTCTTCAAGGGCACCATCGAGTCGCTGGATGCGCGCGTGGCGCAGGACACGCGCACGCTGCTGGTGCGCGGCAGCCTGCCCAATCCGGAGCGCAAGCTGCTGCCGGGCATGTTCGCCAACGTCACCGTGCTGGTGGGCAATCCGCGCCAGGTCGTGACGGTGCCGCGCACGGCGGTGAGCTACAGTCTTTATGGCGACAGTCTTTACTTGGTGAAGGCCGCCACGCCGCCTGCTGGCGACGACGGCGCCAAGGCCGGTGAGGCCAAAGCAGCAGCGGCAAGTGCGACGGGCGAGCGCAAGCTGGTGGCCGAGCGCCGCTTCATCAAGGTCGGCCAGTCGCGCGATGATCGCGTCGCGATCATCGATGGGGTTGCCGCGGGCGAGGAGGTTGTCACCACCGGCCAGCTCAAGCTCAATCCGGGCGCGGCCATCCGCATCGACAACGCCCAGCCGCTGGTGCGGCCGGAGGAGAGGCCAAAGGAATAGCGGTCAGATGGCCAGATGGTGCCTGTTGTGGGCGTGAAGCCTTAGCCGCCGAGCGATCCCAGAATCGCTCACTCATTATTTGATCACTGACCACCTGCCCCTCGTCGCCAAGCAGGACACACAGCGAGAGCCCCCCATGTCGTTCACCGACATCTTCATTCGCCGGCCGGTGCTCGCCAGCGTGGTGAGCCTGATGATCCTGCTGATCGGGCTGGCCTCGGGCTTCAGCCTGCCGGTGCGGCAGTTTC
>DASURA010000163.1:0-4023 GCA_036280295.1 Hyphomicrobiaceae bacterium | reverse complement strand
GGCGTGGCTGTTCCTGGTGCGGCGGCCGGAGGACATGGGGTTGCTCCCCGATGGACGGCCGCCAGCCGATGACGCGGCGGCGGCCCCAAAAGCTGCCCGTGCGGCTGCGGCTTCGATGGCCCGCACGGAGGAGCCCAGCTTTTCGCGGGCTCAGGCTATGCGCACACCGGCCTTCTGGCTGCTGGGGCTCTACACCATCGTCATCTTTCCCGGCCAGGCGGGCGTCAGCCTGCATCAGGCGCCGCACCTGATCGAGCGCGGCCTCAGCTCGGCGACGGCTGCCGGCATCGTCGGCGTGTTCTCGATCTCGGCCGGACTGGGCAGCATCATCTTCGGTCTCGTCGGCCGGCGCCTTGGCGTCCGCGCCTGCCTCGCCACTGCCGCCGCATTGACGACGATCGCCCCGCTTCTCATGATCGCCATCACCACGCCGTTGCACGGCTATGTCGCCGCGGCCTGCTTCGGGATCGGCATCGGCGGCGTCCTCACCATTCTCCCGCTCGCCTGGGCCGACTATTTCGGCCGCAGCAGCTTCGGGGCGATCCGTGGCGCAGCCCTCACCATGCAGGTCACGGCGCAGGCTGCGGGACCGCTCTTGTCGGGCTACCTGCGCGATCTCACCGGCAACTACACCATCCCGCTTCTCGTTTTTGCGAGCCTTGCCGGCATCGGCGTGATCGTTGCGCTGCTCGCCGGCGCACCGCGGCCACTGGCCCGCGGGATGCCGTAGGCGCGAGACGCCGTGTTGCTCACGAAGGTCAACGCAAGCGAGCCGAGGAGGCTGTGGAATCTGGCCTTGCGCTGAGCGACGCAAGCGCCAACTATCCATCTCAGTACAAGCCCCTCAATTGCGCACCTCTCGGGAGGTTGGCGATGCCGGAATTGCCCGCAACCACCGCTTTGATCCAGCTCGCGGGATACGTGGCGCTGCTGCTGTGGGGCATGCATATGGTCCACACCGGCATCGTGCGCGCGTTCGGAGGGCAGTTGCGGCAGGTGCTTGCCGTCGGATTGCGCAATCGCTGCAAGGCGTTCATGGCTGGATTGGGCATCACGGCGCTGCTGCAGAGCAGCACGGCAACCGCGCTGATGTCCACCAGCTTCATCGCCGCCGGATTCATGTCGCTGGCCCCCGCCCTGGCCGTGACGCTCGGCGCCAACGTTGGCACCACGCTGATCGTGCAGGTGCTGACCTTCAATGTCTGGGCGTTCGCCCCGGTGCTGCTGCTCGCCGGGCTGATCGGCTTTCACAAAGGCGGCAAGACCCGGACGCGCGACTTGGGGCGCGTTGCCATAGGCATAGGCTTGATCCTGCTCGCCCTGCATCTGATCGTCGTGACTATCGAGCCGGTAGAGAAGGCCAGCGCCTTGCGCGAGCTGTTCGCCATGCTGGCCGGCGATCCTGCAATCGACATCGCCATCGCCGCTCTGCTCACGTGGGCGGCCTATTCGAGCGTCGCGGTGGTGCTGCTGGTGATGGCGCTGGCGGCCCAGCACGTCGTGACGCCGGCGGCGGCCCTGGCGCTGGTGCTCGGCGCCAATCTGGGCAATCTGATCCCGCAGTATCTCTCTGCCGGCACCAATACGGATGCGCGGCGGCTGGCACTCGGCAACCTTATCGTCCGCGGCAGCGGCTGTCTTCTCGCTGTTCCACTGTTGCCCTGGCTCACGCAGGGCGTAGCGGCGCTGGAGGCAAGTCCGGCACGCCAGGTCGCTGACTTCCACACCTTGTTCAATCTCGCCCTGGCCATCGTCGGCCTGGTCTTGCTCGACCCTCTCGCGCGGCTGTGCACCAGGCTGCTGCCGGCAGTGCCGGCCACCGCCGATCCCGGCCGGCCGCAGTACATCGATGCTGCCATGCGCGGCACGCCGAGCATCGCGCTGGCCGACGCCGCGCGCGAGGTCCTGCGCATGGTCGATATCGTGGAGTCGATGCTCAGGATGTTTCTCGATGCCCTGCGCAACGACGACCGTAAGCTGCTGGCCCGGCTCGCTGCCATGGATGACACCCTCGATCGACTCAACCGGGCGGTAAAGCTGCATCTCACCGCCATGAGCCGCGAGGCGAGCCTTACCGAGGCCGACACCAGGCGCTGCTCAGAGGTCCTCGCCTTCACCATCAACCTGGAGCACATCGGCGACATCCTGGACAAGAGCCTGCGCCACCTGGCCGCCAAGAAAATAAAGCAGCATCTCACCTTTTCGCAGGAAGGGCTGCGCGAGATCGCCGACATGCACCAATGCCTCCTCGACGACCTGCGTCTGGCCACCAGCGTATTCATGCTGGGCGACCTGCACGCGGCGCGTGCGCTGCTGGAGCAGAAGGAACGGATGCGCGACCTGGAGCAGGCGGCGACCGACAACCACTTGCAGCGCCTGCGCGAGGGGCGGGCACAGAGCATCGAGACCAGCGCCTTGCACATCGATATCGTCCGCGACCTGAAGCGGATTGCCGCGCACATCGCCTCGGTTGCCTATCCGATTCTGCAGCAGGGTGGCGCACTGCGGCGCAGCCGGCTGCTGGATAGCGGCGAGGGCGTCGGCGCGGCGCGCGGCGCCTCAATGTAGCGGCGTGCTGATGCGGTCGCGCGCGCGACCCGTGATGTTTCGCCGCGAGGACGGCAAGCGCGCCGGGGCTGCTGCTTTTGTGCTATAAGCGCAGCAGCCGTGGGGCGGATTAGCGGAGCGTAATCCGCCCCTCTCGCGGCGCGCTGGGGCGGATTACGGGCTTCGCCCTAATCCGCCCTCGCTCCTCGACACTCTCCACTGGATCGATCGTCTCTCATGCCGTCCTTCCGCACCACCCGCCGCGTGCCCTTCACCCCGCAGCAGATGCTGGAGCTGGTGGCGGATGTGGAGCGCTATCCCGAGTTCCTGCCGCTGTGCGAGGCGCTCACCGTGCGCCGGCGCGAGCGCGAGGGTGAGGTAGAGATCCTGGTGGCTGACATGACCGCCGGCTACAAGGCGATCCGCGAGACCTTCACCAGCCATGTGCGCATCGACGCAGCGCACCTGGAGGTGACGACGGCGGGTGTGCCGGGACAGATGGGACCGTTCAGCCGCCTCGAGAATCGTTGGCAGCTCCGCCCAGCTCACGGCGGCGCCAGCTGCGACGTGGACTTCTCCATCGCCTATGACTTGAAGTCCATGATGCTCCAGATGCTGGTCGGCGCGTTGTTTGACCGCGCGTTCCGCAAGTACACCGAGGCGTTCGAGGCGCGGGCGCGGGTGATCTACGGCGTCGGGCCGACGGCCGCGCGCGAGAGCAGCTGAAGCGCCTGCCGCACGCTGGCAAGACGCACCGCACCACGGCCGTTGTCTCCGAACCGGCATTCCTGGTGCAATGTCTGGCCGCCACGACGTGCCGCCGCGAAATGCACGAGGCCGACGGGCTTGGCCGCGCTGCCTCCTCCAGGGCCGGCGACGCCGGTAACGCTGACACTGACATCGGCGTCAGAGTGCGCCAAGGCCCCTTCGGCCATGGCGCGGGCTACCGGCTCGCTCACCGCTCCATGCCGGGCCAGCATGGCCTCAGGCACGCCCAGCAGCTCGTGCTTGGCGGCGTTGGAGTAGGTGACAAAGCCGCGCTCTACCACGTCGGACGACCCGGCAATCTCCGTCAGCACTCCCGCCACCAGGCCGCCGGTGCAGCTCTCGGCGGTGGCGAGCTTGAGGCCGCGCTGACGGAAGCGCTCAAGCAGGGCGGCAGCTTCTGCAACCAGCTCAGGCGAGAACATGGCGCACTCCCCGTGGGTAGCAGGACCTCCGATCTGAACGAAACGCAAATCTCGGGCATGTCACCCCGGCACTTGTTGCCGGGGTCCAGTGCACGTGCGGGCTCCGGAGCAATTGGGCTGGCTGGATCCCGGTGACAAGCACCGGGATGACATCCGTTTCGCCGATCAAGGACCTGCGCCAGCCAGTGGAGGGTAACACCATTCAGCCGACCTATCCCAGCCGATACACCGCCTTGCCGTTCGCCGTCAGGATCTGACGGACACGCTCGCGCGGCACCGCCCTGGG
>DASURA010000162.1:0-5592 GCA_036280295.1 Hyphomicrobiaceae bacterium | reverse complement strand
CGCCGGCGACAGCTACGCGTCCGCAGAGCACTTCATGATGGCGGAGAAGGCGCGCCTCTTCGGCGATACCGCCATCCGCGCCGAGATTCTCGCCGCCGGCACACCCGCCGAGGTGAAGGCGCTGGGGCGCAAGGTGCGCGGGTTCGATGAGCAGATCTGGGAGCGCGAGCGCTTTGACCTGGTGGTCGCAGGCAGCGTTGCCAAGTTTTCGCAAGACCCCGATCTCGGCGCGTATCTCCGGTCAACCGGCGATGCCGTGCTGGTCGAGGCGAGCCCCTTGGATCGGATCTGGGGCATCGGCCTCGCCGCCGACGATTCACGCGCCAGGCAGCCGGCTGAATGGCGTGGCACCAATCTGCTCGGCTTCGCCCTGATGCATGCCCGCACCGTGCTGCGGCGGGAGCAATTAGCCTGAGCACCGCGTTGCCTGCGGGCGTCGACCAGGGAATTGACCAGTATCATGGACCGAGGCCGGCTTTTCTGACCGAGTGCGATGATGGAGAAATCCTCACCATCGCGGACAATCGATCTGAATCGCACGAGCAAACATAAGTGTTGGCGGGTCGTGCACTCAATTGCATGGAGCGATGCCGGCTCACGTCTGTCGCTGGATGCGAACCGGAAATATATCATCCGTCAAGAAACTTTCCGCTTCTGACCCTGAGGAGACCTCGCCAACTCAGCCAGACTTGGGGGCAGCGCGATCTTGGCTCTTCGATCCCCGCTGTGCACAAACTTGGGCCGTCGAGCAGGCCACAGAAATGCAAGCGCTCTGGATCAGGGACGGGATGGGTTCTTGTCGTAAGGTAGCGCCGAAGCTGCAGGTCCAGTGCGAACCGGGGGGCCGATTCACCAAGCTCACTTCAACGTCGCTCGCTCCGGCGTGGTCATACGAGTGGAGAAAGAATATAAGCGTCGCGGCCTCCGCAATGGAGAAGACACATGAGCGATCCTTGGCCCGAAATCCCGTACGCCCCGTGGCGCGAGACTTGCTCGGCCCTGCACCTGTACCTTCAGATCGTCGGCAAATATCGGCTCGCTCGTGCGCCCTGGATCAACCATTCCTGGCATGCGACGTTCTACGTCTCCGCGCGCGGCTTCACCACATCGCTCGTTCCCGATAACCCGGGCGGAATTGAGGTCGTCTTCGATCTCCTCGACCATGTCGTAAGAGCAGACGCCACGGACGGGCGCACGGGACAGTTTGACCTCGGCCCGATGTCGGTTGCCGAGTTCCACGGTCGCTTTGTCGATCTGGTTCGCTCGATTGGTGGCACCCCCGACTTTGACGGGCGGCCCAATGAGGTGCCCGACCCCGCCCTGTTCGTTGACGACCGGGCGAGCCGGCCCTACGCGGCCGAGGCCGTCACACACTTCTTCCGCGCCACAGTGCTGGTCGACCGGGTACTGAAGCGGTTCCGCACAGGCTTTGTGGGCAAGGTGAGCCCGGTGCATCTCTTCTGGGGCAGCTTCGATCTTGCTGTAACACGCTTCTCAGGACGGACTGCTCCCCCGCATCCGGGAGGCATCCCGGCCCTGCCCGACAAGGTGACGCGCGAGGCCTACAGCCACGAGGTGTCCTCCGCTGGCTTTTGGCCAGGAGGAGGCGGTACCATCGACTTTCCGGCATTCTACTCCTACGCCTATCCCGCGCCGAATGGGTTTGCCGGGGTGCGCCCAGCACCCGACGCCGCCTATTTCGACAAGGGCCTGGGCGAATTTGTGCTGCCCTATGATGCCGTGCGGCGCGCAAGCAACCCTGATGCGACACTCATGGAGTTTCTCCAAAGCACTTACGGCGCCGCCGCCGAGCTCGGCAGGTGGGATCGTGCAGCGCTCGAATGCCCTATTGGCGTGCCTCGCCGACCGCGCCATGTGTGAACAATGGCAGCGCTTGCGACTTCAGCTTCTGGCAGTCATGCGCGATCAGGACACTGCAAAAGCCCGGCGCCGCCGCGCTTTCCCAGTCGGACGCCATCGTCTAGCCTGCTCGCCAAACGTCAGCCGGAGGACGCGCCATGGGCGTACAGATCACGCAGCTCCATCATGTCAACATCCACACCACCAACGTCGAGCGCCTGGTGGACTGGTACACCCGCATCCTCGCCATGCCGGCCGGCGAGCGGCCGCCGTTTCCGTTCCCGGGCGCCTGGCTCTACATGGGCGACCAGGCGGCGATCCATCTGGTAGGCGTCGACGCATTGCCGGAGTACGACGGCATGCTGAAGCTGGAGCACTTCGCCTTCAATGCCGTCGGCCTCAAGGACTTCCTCGCGCTGCTGGAGCGCGAGGGCGTGCCCTATGATCCGCGCAAGGTGCAGGGCGTTGAGGGTGTGCAGATCAACATCCGCGATCCAGACGGCAACCACATCCACGTCGACTTCTATGGCGAGGAGACTCGCGGCGTGACCTTCCGCGACGTCGATCCGTCGGCCATGAACACGCGCTGAGATCCGGTGAGGCGAGACCATTCCATCGAAATTCTGCCTCGGTAAGGCGGGAGTGGGGAGTGGCAGGGAGATCGGGAGTGGCGAACGACCCGCGCTTCACGCGCGCCTCTCCACCCCCATTCCATTCCCGATCCCCCGCGTGCGTACCCGGAAGGGGAAGCCGTTCGCCCTTGAGAAGATCAGTCTCCCCGATCCCCCGCTCCCCTTTCGCGACGACGGGATACGGCCAAGACTTAGCAGGAGCAGCATGAGACCCTCCGGCCTGACACCAAGCTCAGGTCGCAACCTCGCCATCCCGGTGCTTGCCACCGGGATTCCAGCCAAATGTCAGTTCGGGCGCTTGCTTGCATTGGATCCCGGCAACAGCGGCCCTCGCCGGCGCAGCCAAGTGCCGGGATGACAGCCCTCTCGTTATCGAGGGTCGGCGCAGCCGTTGAGTGGCTGACACCAAACTCTAGTCGCAACGCAACCTCATCATCCCTGCTGCACTTGCGCCCCGGGGCAGCCCGCCGGTCATCGGCATCGACGGTTATTCATCGATGTTCAGGCGACCGGCGCTCAGAAGCAGCGCAGCTCGCCCTCCACCTGGGCGCGCCGCAGATCGTCGACATCGCCGCGCAGGGTCGGATTGCCGCGGAAGATCGCCATCTTCTCCCCGCCGACCTGGCGCAAACGCATGATCGTCTCGGCCTCCTCATATTTGGCGTACGGAAGCAGCGACGCGACGACGTCGATCGAGCAGGAGCAGCGCTCCAGCGCGTCGCGCGTCTGGCCATTGACCTGCATGCAGGCGAACACATAGTCCGCACGCACAGCGGTGGGGTAGTCGTTCACCGGCTCCGCCGCCTGCGGCCGACCGGCTGCGAACGGAAGGACCGCGGCACCTGCCGCGACAAGCGCAATTCGGGCAATCCTGCGGATCTCCATTTGGAGCGCTCCCTTGGGACGACACCAGCTCTGGCGGAACAGCTACAACATCGCAGAATTACTTCGTCACGTCAAACAAAATAAACGATGCATGCGGGCCCATGCAATGTCTGGAGCGTATCCCGGCACGCCCCTCGCAACCTCACGACTGATCGCTCAAGCAAAGAACGCTGCGAACCTTTCCAGGACCTCCCTCGGCGCCTCCTCGGCCAGATAGTGCCCGCTATTGACCGCCCCGCCGGTCACCTCGGCGGCGCAGTACTGGCGCCAGATGGCGAGCGGGTCGTACCACCGGCCGATCTTGCCCTTGGCGCCCCACAGCACCAGGAGGGGGCATTGCACCTTGCGGCCGGCGGCGCGCGAGGCGCGGTCGTGCTCCAGGTCGATGGTGGCAGCGGCGCGGTAGTCCTCGCACATGCCGCGGATGGCATCGGGGTTGCGTGCAGCAGCAAGGTAATCCGCCTGCGCTGCCGGGTGGAAGAAGCCGAACGGCTTCGGCTCGCGCGAGGTGTGCGCAGCGAACCAGGCGTCCGGGGCGGCGTTGATGACGACCTCCGGGAACGGGTGCGGTTGGGCGAACCAGAACCAATGATAATAGCCGAGCGCGAACGCCGCATCGGCGCGCTCGAAGTGCTCGATGGTCGGCACGATGTCGAGCACCGCCAGCCGCTCCACCCGGTCCGGATAGTCGAGCGCCAGGCGGTGCGCGACACGCGCGCCGCGGTCGTGGCTGGCGATCTGGAACCGCGTGAAGCCGAAATGCTCCATCACCTCGACCATGTCGCGCGCCATCTCGACCTTGGCGTAGGGGGCATGATCGGGAGTCGCGGGCGGTTTCAGCGAGCCGCCGTAGCCGCGCAGGTCAGGACAGATGACGGTGAAGCGCCGGGCAAGCTCGGGTGCCACCGCGTGCCACATCACATGGGTTTGCGGGTTGCCGTGCAGGAGCAGCAGCGGCGGGCCGGAGCCGCCGTGGCGCAGCCTGACGTGCCCGTCCTTGACCTTGACCTCTTCGAGGGTGAACCCTGGAAACAGCATATCGGCGCCTCCTGCGCTAACCCTGGAGAATCCTGCGCCTCGCCTGTGGCTTGGGCGCGGCCATCGCGTCAAGCTTGTGTCCTGATCGCGAAATTCGTCTCAGCGTGCCACGATGTTGGAACGAATTTCGCGATCTGAAGGCCACTGGCCAACATTATGATTGCGAGTGCGATTGAGATCGAGAAGTCCGCTTCGCACTAGCCAAACCGATGAAGCAAACTTCTCGATCATTCACTAGAGTCCAACCCTTACTCTGTCACGAGCCCCAATCCTCGATGCGCCCCCCTCCTTCCGCTCCGCATCCCGCGACCCGCATCCACGCGCGTCCGCCTTACGCGGGGGCTGGCCAGACGATCGGCCTGCTGGGCGGCTCGTTCGATCCGCCGCACGTCGCCCACCGGATGATCAGCGAGGCGGCGCTGAAGCACGCCGGTCTGGACAAGGTCTGGTGGGTCGTCTCGCCGGGCAATCCGCTGAAGCGGCGCAATCCGCCGGCACCGCTCGCCGAGCGGCTGCGGCTGTGCCGGATCATGGCCACCGATCCGCGCATCGTCGTGACCGGCTTCGAGGCCGATCTGCCTTCCCCCTATACCGCCTCGACCCTCGCCTTCCTCAAGCAACGCAATCCGCTGGTGCGCTACGTCTGGATCATGGGCGCCGATAACCTGGCCAACGTCCACCACTGGGCGCGCTGGCGCGAGATCTTCACCACGGTGCCGGTGGTGGTGGTGGACCGTCCCGGCTGGCGCCTGAAGGCGCTGGCCTCCAAGGCGGCGCGGGCATTCGCCAGGAGCCGCCGGCCGGAGCGCGAGGCCGCGCTGGTGCCGCACCTGCGGCCGCCGGCCTGGACCTTCCTCACCGGGCCGCTGTCGACCGCCTCCTCGACCGCCATCCGCAATCGAGCCAAGGCGCCGGGTGCAGGGTCTTGAAAATGTCAAGGGTAAAGGGCTATCTTTCAGACAGCGAATCTCCGACGTTCGGGGATTCGTGCAGGCGTCCTTGGAATAGGCAGGGCCGTCGCAGACGCCCAGTCAACCGAGGCCAGCTCAGCCAAGGATTGCCGTCCAGTTTGGATGAGAGAGGATACCCAGCAAAACATGCCACGCGCCCTTGAGGGTGCTCGCAAGAGCACGCCTCCGGACGAGCTTGTGTCCATGCACGGCTCGGAAGCTCTGCT
>DASURA010000161.1:0-4019 GCA_036280295.1 Hyphomicrobiaceae bacterium | reverse complement strand
GGCGATGCGGTTGCCCTCGGCGACCAAGAGCGGCGTCGCCCCCTTGCCGGCCACCGTCTTGACCTGTTCGTCCAGCAGGACGGGGAGCTTGCCGTTTTGCTGTTGCACCGACTTGATGATGGCGTCCGGGGCGCCCTTGCGGATGACTCGACCATCGACCAGGTCCACGCCGCTCATGCGCGTCTGAGCCGTGAAGCCGACTGTCCGTGAGCCAGGGGGCGGCACGGCCCCGGCCGGGTTGCCGCCCGGCATGCGGCGGTACAAATCGACGATGCTCTTGCCTTCGGGCGTTTGATCAGCGGCGCTGGCCAGCGCCGCCAGTTGACCGACCTCCGCGGCGGCCAGGTTGTCGAGCGGGATGAACTGCGTCGCCCGGCGGTTGCCCATCGTGATCGTGCCGGTCTTGTCCAGCAGCAGCGTGTCCACGTCGCCGGCGGCCTCGACCGCGCGCCCGGACATGGCGAGCACGTTGAACTTGAGCAGGCGGTCCATGCCGGCGATGCCGATGGCTGCCAGCAGGCCGCCGATCGTGGTCGGGATCAGCGTCACGAACAGCGCGACGAGGACCGGCACCGAGACGCTGGTCCCGGAATACGCGCCGAGACCGGTCAGCGTGACGACCGCGACCAGGAACACGATGGTCAGGCCGGCGAGCAGGATATTGAGGGCGATCTCGTTGGGAGTCCTCTGCCGCTCGGCGCCTTCCACCAGCGCGATCATGCGGTCGAGAAAGGAGGAGCCCTGCGCTGAGGTGATCCTCACCACGATCCAATCGGAGATGACGGTGGTGCCGCCCGTCACAGCGGAGCGGTCGCCGCCGGCTTCGCGGATCACGGGCGCGGACTCGCCCGTAATGGCCGCTTCGTTCACCGAGGCCACACCCTCGATGACCTCGCCGTCGCCGGGGATCGTGTCGCCCGCCTCGACCAGCACGACCTCGCCGGGCCGCAGCTGGGACGCATCGACCGGCTCCCAGAACTCGTTGTTCTCTCCCGGCATCAGGATGCGCTTGGCGCGCGTCTCCTCCCTGGTGCGGCGCAGGGTATCGGCCTGCGCCCGCCCGCGGCCCTCCGCAATCGCCTCGGCGAAGTTGGCGAACAGCACCGTGAACCACAGCCAGGCGGCGATCTGGCCGGAGAACAACGCCGGCTGGCCTGTCGCCAAGTCGCGGATGAAGAGCACCGTCACGAGCGCCGACACAGCGGCGGTGGTGAAAATCACGGGGTTCTTCACCAGGGCGCGCAGACTGAGCTTGCGGAAGGCATCCTGCACCGCACGCCAGACGAGGGCGCCATCGGTGATGGTGGTTTTGTAGCGCTTGCGCGTGTGCCTGGCTGAGCCGCCCGCGAGTGCTGTGCTTAGCGTGTGCATGCGAGGCTCCTTGTCCCTGCGGTCGCGGTGCGTCAGAAAGTCTTGCCGGCGAGCATCTGGAAGTGCTCGACGATCGGGCCGAGGGCGAGCGCGGGGAAGAACTCCAGTCCGCTGAGAATGACGATGACGCCGGACAGCAGGGCGACGAACAGGGCGCCGTCGGTCGGGAAGGTGCCGGCCGAGGGTGCCAGCTTCGGCTTGGCGGCCAGCGCGCCGGCGATGGCCATCACCGGCACGATGATGCCGAAGCGGCAGGCCAGCATGGTGATGCCGAGCGTGGTGTTGTACCAGGGCGTATTGGCGGTGAGGCCGGCGAAGGCCGAGCCGTTGTTGCCGGCGGCCGAGGAGAAGGCGTAGAGGATCTCCGTGTAGCCGCGCGCGCCGGGGTTGGCGAGGCTGGCCAGCGCCGTCGGCAGCACCGCCGAGACGGCCGACAGCCCCAAGATGAAGAGCGGCATGATGAGGATGGCGAGCATCGCCATCTTCACCTCCCTGGCCTCGAGTTTCTTGCCGAGATACTCCGGCGTGCGTCCCACCATCAGCCCCGCCACGAACATCGCGAGGATGGCGAACACGACGATGCCGTAGAGCCCGGAGCCGACGCCGCCCGGCACCACCTCGCCGATCTGAATGAGGGCAAGCGGCACCAGCCCGCCGAGCGGCATGTAGGAATTGTGCATGGAGTTGACCGAGCCGTTGGACGCGCCGGTGGTGAACACGGCCCAGACGGTGGATAGCGCGGTGCCGAAGCGCACCTCTTTGCCCTCCATGTTGGTGCCGGTGACGCCCATAGCGTGCATCAGCGGGTTGCCCGCTGCCTCGGCCCAGTAGGCCAGCCCGCAGCCGACCGCCAGGAACAGCACCATCACGCTGAGCAGCGCCCAGCCCTCGCGCTCGCGGCCGATCATGCGGCCGAAGGCGACGGCGAGCCCCAGTGCCAGGGAGAAGATCGCCCAGGTCTCGATCAGGTTGGTCCAGTGGTTGGGGTTCTCGTAAGGATGGGCGCCGTTGACGTTGAAGAAGCCGCCACCGTTGGTGCCGAGCTGCTTGATGGCGACCTGGCTCGCCACCGGCCCCTGGGCCAGCGTCTGCTTGGCGCCCTCCACCGTCGTCGCGTCGACGTAGGCACCGAGGTTCTGCGGCATGCCGAAAGCCACCAATGCCAGGGCAACCACCAGCGACAGCGGCAGCAGCAGGTAGAGGGTGGTGCGTGTGAGATCCACCCAGAAGTTTCCGACCGTGTCTGAGCCGCTGCGCGCGAAGGCGCGCGCGAGCGCGGCGGCGATGGCGAAGCCGGTGGCGGCGGAGAGAAAGTTCTGTACCGTCAGGCCCGCCATTTGGCTGAGGTAGGAAAGCGTGGATTCGCCGCCGTAGCTCTGCCAGTTGGTGTTGGAGACGAACGACGCCGCCGTATTGAACGCCAGGTGCGGGCTCATCGGCCCGAATCCCTGCGGATTGAGCGGCAGCAGGTGCTGGAGCCGCAGCAGGACGTAGAGCAGCACGAAGCCGGTCGCGCTGAAGATCAGCATGGCCACCGTGTAGGCGCGCCAGCTTTGCTCGCTCCGCGCATCGATGCCCGCCAGCGCATAAAGCTGGTGCTCCAGTGGGCTCAGTGCCGCGTCGAGGAAGGTCGGGCCGCCCTGCAGCACCGTTGCGGTATAGCGGCCGAGCGGGCGCGCGGTGGCTATCACCAGCGCCAGCATGAAGGCGATCTGGAACCAGCCGTTGAGGGTCATGGCACAGGATCCAAGCGGACCCGCAGCAACCCAGATTGAGCCGCACACGGGCGAGGCGAAGCACAAGAGGTCTCAGAGCTTCTCGGGGTGGAGCAGCGCATAGACGAGGTAGACGGCGAGACAGCCGGCCACCACGGCGCCGAACACGAGGTCGAGCATGGTTGGCCTCACGCCCTACCCGCCGAGTTTGTCCGCCCAGCGGGTGTAGAGCGTCATCAGCGCGAAGATCGCGAGACCGAGTGCTAAGCATGCAATGTCGTGCATGACGCGCGCTCCACGTTGTCCTTGCCCGAGGAGCTAAGCGAGCGTGCATAAGAACGCGATGGGGATTTCATCGCCCGCGCATAAGAATTCCATAAAGATAGAGCGCGGGATCAGTCGCGAGCGCGGCACGACCTTCGGCAGCTTTGGGTCATGTACGGGCATGCCGGGGCTGCGGCTGCGACGGAGCAAAGCCCCCTGGTTCTCGCCGGAATCACCGCAGCGCAGCGAACGGGGCAAGGGTGCCAGGCTCAGACTCATGCGGCGCACAAAGAGGCGTGCGCGGTGTACCGACGGCAGCGCGCAGATCATCGAGGCTTATTTCGCTGGCGGCGTCGTCGAAGACATCGTCTCCGTCCTGGCCCGCATTGATGGCTGTCTCCAGGGGGCGAGCTTCTCCTGGCAGGGCTTGCCATTGCAGCGTCCGAGCAATGCCTCCAGCTTCGCTCCTGTCAACAGCAGTTTCCGGCTCGCAGCGCGGACGTTCTGGCTGCCACCCCAAGGGGGCATTATAGTCTCCGCGGCATTCAGGGGCCCGAGAGGGGGGACACGTGTCGTCTTTCACAGCGCACGAGGCACTTGCTGGAACGGGTGAGAGCTGGCTGATCCACTTCGCGGATCCGGTGCGGCGCATGTCGGCTCCTTCAGGCC
>DASURA010000160.1:0-8462 GCA_036280295.1 Hyphomicrobiaceae bacterium | reverse complement strand
TTCGAGCTGCGGGCCACGGCGACCGCCGGCGAGAGCACCTACGCCGGGATCGTGCGCATGGTGACGGCGGCCCAGACCGCGAAGGCGCCCTTCATCCGCCTCGCGGACCGCTACGCCCTGCTGCTGCTGCCGGTCGCGCTGATCCTCGCCGGCGCCGCCTGGCTCCTGTCCGCCGACCCGATCCGGGGGCTGGCCGTGATGGTCGCGGCGACGCCCTGCCCGCTGATCCTCGCCGCACCCGCGGCCTTCATCGCCGGCGTATCCCGGGCCGCGCGGCGCGGCATCCTCATCAAGGGCGGAGGACCGCTCGAGGCCCTGGCGCACACCCACACCGTGATGTTCGACAAGACCGGAACGCTGACCGTGGGAGGTGCACGTCTGGTCGCGGTCGAGGCGGCCCCGGGCGAGAGCGCTGACGAGGTGCTGCGGCTGGCCGGCTCGCTGGAGCAGGCGTCGCAGCATGTGGTGGCAAAAGCGATCGTCGCCGCCGCGGTGGCCAAGGGCCTCAAGCTGGACCTGCCATCGGCCGTGCGCGAGACCATGGGGTCCGGAGTGGAAGGGCGGATCGGCGGCCGGGACGTGAGGGCCGGCTCGCACCAGCTCGTGTACGGATCGCGCAGGCCGGAGGACTGGGCGGTGCGTGCGCTGCGACGCGCGGCGTGGCGTTCCGCTCTCAGCGTCTTCGTCTCCGTCGATGGCCGCCCGATCGGCGCACTGCTGCTCGGCGATGAGCTCCGGCGCGAGACGCCGAGGGCCGTCCGTGCGCTGCGCAGCGCCGGCGTGGAGCGGATCGTGATGGTGACGGGCGATCGCGCCGACGCCGCCGAGACCATCGCCGCAGCGCTCGATCTCGATGCGGTGCTCGCCGACCGGGTTCCCTCCGACAAGGTCGATGCGGTCGCGGTCGAGCAGCGCCTCAATCCGACCATCATGGTCGGAGACGGCATCAACGATGCGCCGGCGCTCGCCAAGGCAAACGTCGGCATCGCCATGGGTGCCGGGGGGGCCAGTGCGTCCTCGCAGGCGGCGGATGTGGTCATCCTGGTCGACCGGCTGGACCGCGTCTCCGACGCCGTGGGCATTGCCAAGCGCACCCGGGCCATCGCCGTCCAGAGCGTCGTCGCCGGCATGGCCATGTCGGGGGTGGCGATGGCGGCAGCGGCCGTGGGCTGGCTGCCCCCCGTGGCCGGTGCCCTGACCCAGGAGGCAATCGACGTTGCCGTGATCCTGAACGCCCTCCGGGCCCTGAGCCCCGGCCGCAAGTGGGGCCGGCCGCCCATGCCGGCCGCAGACGCGCGCATGCTCCGCGAGGACCACGAGCGCCTCGAGGGTGCGCTCGATCGCCTGCGCGAGATCGCCGACGCCCTGGACGACGCCGAGCCCGCGGCGGCGGTGGCGCTGATTGCGGAGGCAAGCCGGATCGTGGCCGAGCAGATCGTCGCGCACGAGCGAGAGGACGAGAGCGCGGTCTATCCGCGCCTTGCCGAGTACCTGGCGGACCGGTACGGCATCGGCGCCATGAGCCGGGCGCACCGGGAGATCATTCACCAGGCCGGCCTGCTGGCGCGCATCGCCGACGGCCTGGTCCCCGCCGACGCCGATCGCTATCTCATCCGCGATGCCCAGCGGGTGATCGAATCGATCGAGGCGCTCGTGCGCATCCACAACGCGCAGGAGGAGGATATCTACGAGCACGCCGCGAGCGCGTAGGCAGCATCGCGTGTCCTGTTGGACTCGGCTCGGGGCATGGCGGCGCCGCTTTGTGCAGTATCCAGCCCCCGGCAAGTGATAATGGTCACACTCAATTCGTCGCTCGTATTGCTTCAGAAGCACAGCATATCCCACCGCAGGCGAGGCACCTGGGCGGGGATGGCGCTCGCCATCGCCCCTGGCCGAGCGACTGAAGAGCTTTCCACGACCATCGGGGGAATACCGACCAGGCAACGGTGTCGTGTGCGCGTTCAATCAGTGGTCTATTTTGTGCCCTGTGCGGCCTTGAGCTTTACATACCTTCCGATCAACAATGCTGTCGGATAGGTAAATTCCTCTTCTTCCTGCGCATGGGCCGCCAGATGCTCGGCAAATTTTATGCCTGCCACATTCTTTTCGGCGGTCCCGGCATCATGGAGCTTCTTCAACGCCGCCTCTATAGCCTTGTGCTCAGCGAGCATGGTGGGCATGTCCGCATCGAGCCGGTCGGTCAACTTAAGGATTTCCGCCATCTTGGGCTCGAACTTGCCCTGCGACAGCGGCTTCAGGAGGCTGAGAGGGGGTAACGCATACGCATTCTCCTTGGCAAAATGAGGCTCCAATACCCGCGCAACTGCCTTGGCCGCCTCGCCCGTGCGTCCGCTTTCCTTGGTCAAGCGGGCAAGAGCGGCGTGGAGTTTTTCATGCTCGATCCGCATGGGTTCAGGGATGCTGAACGTCTTGGCCGCATTTGCAGACGGGGGGTGACCACCAGAGCCGGATTGTCCATAGGCGACGGGTCCGCCACTCAGGAGCCCGGCCAAGAGCGATGTCGCTGCCAGAGCTTGGATCGGTCTGATCATGGTGACTCCGTACTGCCTCGGTATGAACAAGCGGGGCCCGAGCGGGTGCGCCTTTGGGGTGATAATGTCATCCGTCTCCTTTTGTTCCCGGTGGCGACTCGATGGCTCCCGAGCGCGAAGGGTGCTGATGGATAGTGGCGCGTGCCGTTCAGGCCGCAGTGGCGTGGCCGCGCGGCGTGAAGCCTTGGCGTGGTGATTTGCTACGAGCGCGCGCCGGATCGAGGCTGAGGGGGAATCGGACTCCGTTCGGAGACCAGGAAGCCGTAGGCCGCGATCGAGAGCGCCGCGTGGTGGTGGAAGCCGCGCCATCTCGACCCTCGTAGTGATCGAGACCGATCCCCTGCTTCAGATCCTGGAAGTCACGCTCGATGCGCCAGCGCAGCTTGGCCGTGTCGACGAGGCTTGCGAGCGGCGTGGTGTGCGGCAGCGTCGAGAGCCAGTAACTGGTGGGTGTCGATCTGGCTCCACGTCTTCGCTACCCCCAGCGATGGCCGCATCACGCACCAGAACGCAGTCGCGTCCGACCAGGACGAGGCAATGTTTCCATTTGTGGCGGACCTGAAGTGGCGAGGCTCCCGGATGGCGGCCCCCCTCTGGTGCGACTGGCTGGCCAGCTGCTCATGTGCGTCGCGTGTCAACGGTTGAGTGGCGCGTTCAAATAAGAAGCTCGGGAGTAAGGGCGCCAAGCATACCGAAGCGATTTGCCTCCGACACCATCAGCTGCACGGCGACCGGCTGGCACAACAGGTGGTGCGTCGCGTGCAAGCGCGGCAAGGTGCCGGTTCCACATGAAACGGTTGAGGTGCGCGCCTGGCAGAGCACCAGGAGCTCCCCGCGTTTCCGCGTGCATATGTCGGAGCGGTGGTGAGGGCTGCAGGCGAGCGACCGTCGCCTCGGGTCCAACGCAGGAAACTGAAAGTGTTTCGGAGAGACCTCGGCTGGCTGGTTATTATGGACAACCGACGAGAGCGCCATGCTTCTCGCTTATGCTGCCCTCTCGATCGGCTCGAAGAGGTTCTTGGAGAAGGAGCCGTGGTCGCCAATTTTGTTGACCATCAATGTCTCGATAACAGCACGGACACCGATGACACAGAGCCAGTATGCCCCTTGATCAACGAATCAGCCCGCGGCGCCGCGCAACGTGTCCACCAAGCCGGCCACATCATCGGGCAGAGCCTCGCCGCGCCAAGCCACGTGTTGATCGGTGCGCACGAGAACCAGCTTGCGATCGTAGAGCCTTGTTGCGTCGTCGGCGCCTTCGAGATCGACGACTGTCAGCGGTACGCCGGACGCGCGCGCGGCGACTTCAAGCACCTCCGTGGGCGTTGAGCGCTCGCGGCGCAGCAGAGTGTAGCCTGGTCCGAGCGCGTCCCAAAGGGAACGGCCATCCGGGAGCCAGAGGTGCGGCGCGCGGCAACCGGGCACCGTCGACGGCGTGAACTCGGCCATGTTGTAACCGGGCTGCCGAGTGTGATCGTACATGACAATCGGCGAGCGGTCGTAGAAGTAACCGAAATTGAGCCCTCCGCAGCAATATTGCTGCACGTTTAGCTCATAAGCCTCCCGGCCGACGCGGGCGCGCACCGCATCACCTTCGATCCCCGGCGTCTCGATCTCGGCTGGCACGGCGCGGCGCTGACCCAGAACCTTCAGAGCCATGTCCATTGCGAGATGCGACACCTGCTCGGTGATCGGCTGGCGCTCGGCCGCGTAGGCGTCGAGGATCGCAGGGGCGGCCCAGCCGTCGAACACGGCACCGAGCAACCAGGCGAGGTTCGCCGCATCGGCAATGCCGGCATTCATGCCGTAGCCGGCGTAAGGCATCCATAGGTGTGCGGCGTCACCGCAGATGAAGACGCGGCCGCTGCGGAAACGGTCGGCGACCAGACGCCGCCCGACCCAATCCTCCTTGCTCAGGATCTCGTATTGGAAGTCCGACCCTACGCCCAGGATGGCGCGGATCGACCGGTCGCGATCGACCGACTCGAAGGTCTCGTCCGCGCGGTTCAGATGGTTGTGGATGAGCCAGGTCTCGCGGCCATCGATCGCAACAACTGTGCCGCAGCGGCGCGGGTTGAGCGACAGTGTCATCCAGGCGGGGTTGCCCATCAACGCGAGGAGACCAGGCGCACGAATATAGGTCGATTGCACGCTCTGGATGACCGGCGTGCCCGTCAGATTCGCGCCGATCGCCTTTCGGACCGACGAGGACGCCCCATCGCAGCCTACGAGATAGCTGGCCTCGATGCTGAATGTCTCGCCGCTCTTGATGTCGTGCGCCAGCGCCGAGACCCCCGTATCGGTCTGCGTAAAGCTCTCCACCGAGGTGAAATTCATAACCGTAACCCGTGGCTGCTGCGCGGCGTGCGCGAACAACAGCGGCTCCAGATAGAGCTGGTTGATCCGGTGAGGCGGCTCGGGCGTCGGCCACCACGTGTCCGGGCCGCCGGTCGCCGTGTAGCGGTCGCGGCGGCATGGAATTGGGATGCGCGCCAGCTCATGCGCCACGCTGGTGGTGGTCAGGCGATAGGCGATGTCGTTGGGGAAGTCGCTTGGCAAGCCGGCGTCGCGCAGACTGCGGGCGACGCCGAGGCGGCGATAGATCTCCATGGAGCGCGCCGAGACGTGATTGCACTTGACGCTCGGAGGCTCCCCGGCGGCGCGTCGCTCAACCACCGCCACCTCGATACCGCGCGCCGACAGCTCCATCGCCAGGGTCAGCCCCACGGGGCCGCCGCCGACTATGAGCGTCTGGGTGACAATCGTCCGGCTTGCCATGGCTCTCCCCCGCCGCGTAAGCTGTCGTCAAAAGTCTCGAAATTCGGGGAGGACGATAGATGCTCCGCTCAATCACGCAAGCGGCAATGGTTGCGGCCGCTCTGCTGGGGGCGCCCGCAGTGGCGGCAGCTCAGAGCTATCCGAGCCGGCCGATCACGCTGATCGTCACCTTCCCGCCGGGCGGCAGCTCCGACATCGTCGCCCGCGCACTGGAGGCCAAAGTCTCGGCGGACCTCGGCCAGGGCATCATCATCGAAAACCGCCCCGGCGCAGGTGGCAACCTCGGCATCGGCGCCGTGGCGAGGGCGGCGCCAGACGGTTACACGCTGGGTATCGCCGCCGCGGGCGTGCTGGCCGTGAACCCACATATCAAGCAGAGCATGCCGTTCGATCCCATCAAGGACCTGACACCCGTCACGCTGGTAGCCAAGACCGCATTCGTACTGGCGGCATGGCCTGACGGGCCGGCCAAGTCGGTCGCCGAGGTCATAGCGGTCGCAAAGTCGAGCCCGGAGAAAATGGCGATCGGCCACGGTGGCAACGGTACGGCCATGCACTTGACAGCGGCTCTCTTTACGCAGAAGGCGCAGGTTAGGATCCCGTTCGTCGCCTACCGCGGCACCGCGCCAGCGGCCAATGACCTTCTCGGCGGCCACGTACCTCTCGCCGTTCTCGACATTCCCACCTCGCAGCAGCTTATCCTCGAGCGCAAGCTCTTGGGTCTCGCCGTCTCGTCTACCACGCGAGTGGCCACGCTGCCCGAGGTTCCCACCATGATCGAGAGCGGTCTGGAAGGGTACGAGTCGGTTGGCTGGTTCGGCCTGGTCGCGCCGGCGGGGACCCCAGCCGACATCGTCACCAGGCTCAATACCGTGTTCACTGCGGCTCTGAAGGATACAGCGGTGGCAGGCCGCATCGCTTCGGTCGGCGCCGAGCCCACGCCAAGCACGCCCGAGGCCTTCGGGGCCTACATTCGCTCGGAGAGCGAGAAATGGGGCAAGGTGGTGGCCGAGGCTGGGGTGAAAGAGTAGCCCGGGAGATCCACAATCCACGCGCCGCGACTGTCTAAGCCATAACCTTCCTCAGGAAACGCCGCAGGCTTCGCTCAACACGCCCTGAGCTCACGCGCTGGCAGCGGCGCATATCCGTCAGCAAGCGCGGAGAAGGACGCTGGCCTAGACTTCAGCGGCGCTGGCCATTGACGGGCATGCATGGTTATTCGCCCGGGATCGGCCGGTTCCGCCCGGCGTCGCGCTCCCCGCGCTCCTCCAGCTGGCGCACCAGCGAGGTCTTGATGCCGGCCACATGCTCGCGCATGAGCAACTCCGCGCGCCACGGCTCGCGCGCCACGATCGCCTCGTAGATGCGATGATGGTCGTCGTGGCGCCGCCGCACGTCGCGGTGCTCGAAGACGACAATGTTTCGGCTCGACGACACCGGCACGTGGTGGCAGATGCGGATCATCTCCGCCAGCATGCGGTTGCGCGCCGCCCCCAGGATGGTGTCGTGGATGCCGCCGTTGATGGCGCGATATGCGGTGAGATCGCCCGGCTCGAAGGAGCCCCGCGATAGCAGCTTGTCGCCGTCCGCCAGGCACTTCTCGATCACAGCGCGGTCGGCGTCGGAGAGGCCGCGCTCGGCTGCGAAACGCGCCGCCACCCCTTCGAGGGAGCCGCGGATCTCATAGGCATCGACGATCTCCGACAGCGGGAACGAGCGCACCGTGAAGCCGCGGTTGGGCGCGTAGTCGAGCAGCCCCTCGCCGGCCAGCGCCTGCAGCGCCGCTCTCACGGGTGTGCGGGAGACCGCCAGCATCTGGCTGATGCGGACCTCGTTGAGCCGCTCGCCAGCGGGGTGCTCGCCGCCGAGGATGGCCTCGCGCAGCCGATCGGCGATGGAGAGCGCGCTGGTGCCACTACGGGCGCCCGGCGTCGACTCCCCCCGGTCGGTCCTGGTCGAGATCGTCTCCACGTGAGCGCTCGCGGCTGTTGCGGCCGCGCCTTGATAGGGCGTGGATGTCCGCGAGCTCAAGTGAAAAGTGAGTACACAATGATCGGACATAAGGCCGCAAGAACGCGGATTTTTTCAGGCGATAGTATGGATATTGGGGCCAAGTGTATACATTAAGCTTGACAGTTGCTGCCGCACGCTCAAGCATGGGCCTAAAAGAGCTCAAGCATGGGCCAGACATGGGGGGACGACATGGCCGAGGCAGATCCCGACATCGGCGACGGCGCCATTGAGCGAATCACCGCCGACCGTGGCCCGCACTACGAGCCGTTCGGATGGCATCACTGGCCCGAGCATCCCTGGCTCGCCTACCAGCTCCGCCGCGGCCTCGGCGAGACGCAGGAGGGCGGCGGCAGCGTCAGCGAGGTGCTCCTGGCCGCCTCCCGCATGATCCCAGGCGATCTTGAGAGCTGGCATCGGGAGTGGCTGCGCATTGCCGACCGCAACTCACAGCGCGGCGTCGCCGAGGAGGAGGCCGGCCATATCCGCACGGCCATGAACTGTTTCCTGCGTGCCGCCGATTACTACCGCCAAGCCGAATTCCATCTTGCCCCGGACGATCCCCGCCGGCTGCCGACCTTCGAGAAGATGGAGGCGTGCTCGCACCGGTTCCTGCGCCGACTCAACCCGCCGGGCGAGGTGGTCGACATCCCCTACGACCCCGGCAAGCCGATGTGCGGCTACTTCGTGCGGGCGCCATTCCCCGGCGATCGTCTGCCGGTGCTCATCGCGATGGGCGGTCTCGACTCCATCAAGGACGAGATGTGGTTCATGCAGACGCACGGCTGCCTGCAGCGCGGGATCTCGGTGCTGATGATCGACGGCCCGGGCCAGGGCGGCACCCTGCGCCGCCACAAGGTGACCAACCGGCCGGATACCGAGGTGCCCATCGGCAAGTGCATCGACTGGCTCCTGACCCGTCCGGACGTAGACCCGGAACGCATCGCCGTGTGCGGCTCCAGCCTCGGCGGCTACTATGCGGCCCGCGCAGCGTGCCACGAGCATCGGCTGGCGGCAGCAATCTCACACGGCGCCATCTGGTCGGTGCACGACATGTGGGGCACGAAGGGCGATGACTTCGGCCTCGCCATGCACATCAAGTGGGTGTTCGGAGCGCGCACC
>DASURA010000159.1:0-11543 GCA_036280295.1 Hyphomicrobiaceae bacterium | reverse complement strand
TCGACCGTCACCAGCGGCACGCCCTTGGCCCGCCAGTCCTCCAGGCCGATCGGATTGACCAGCACCAGCGCGCTCGTCTCTTTCGGATACATCAGGGCGTAGCGCATCGACAGCATACCGCCCATGGAGTGACCCATGATGCTAGTGCGATGATCGAGAAGTCCGCTTCATCGGCTTGGCTAGGTGGCGAGGCGGACTTCTCGATCTGAATCGCACTTGCAATCATAATGTTGGCTAGTTCCCTTCAGATCGCGACATTCGTTCCCAGCTTGCGGCACGCTGAGACGAATTTCGCGATCAGGACCTAGGACCGGGAACGCCGGCTTGATAAACCGGGTTCCGGCGCTGATGGGCGGATGAGATCGATGGCGCGCAAGGTAGCTTCTGCCTACGGCCGCACCTTGCGCCGCCGCGGTCGCGGACCTGGCCGTCATAGGCGGGTAGGGTGAAGCGCAAGGGTGCGCCGCACCATCTACGGCCACAAAGTTGTGAGCTCGTCGCTGCCTTTTCACCATGGTCCAGGACTTGGCGCCAAGACGGGCGAAGGAGACAGAGATGCGGCCTTCCACAACGGGCGATCCCGGATGCGGAGATGGTGCCCAGGCCGCAGTGATCGCCTTTCTGAGCAATCCGGCCTCTTATGCGCCGCGGCCCGAACGGGTCGACCGCCTCGAGACCCACGGCGCCCTGGTCTTCCTGGCGGGCGACGAGGCCTGGAAGATCAAGCGCGCACTGCGCTTTCCCTACATGGACTTCTCGACTCTGGAGAAGCGCAAGGCGGTGTGCGCCCGCGAGGTGGAGATCAACCGGCGGCTGGCGCCGGAGCTCTATCTCGGCGCGGTACCGATCACGCGTGCCGCTGATGGCGGGCTGCGGCTCGGCGGCGATGGCGAGGTCGTCGAATGGGCGGTGCGCATGCGTGCGTTCGACCAGGCGGCGCTGCTGAGCCGGATCGCGGCAACGGGGCCGCTGGCGCCGGAGCTGGTGCGCGACCTGGCTGATGCTGTCTACGAGAGCCACCAGGCAGCGCAGCCGGCGGCGGTTGTGGATGGGGCCGCGCGATTCGAACGGCTGATTGCTGCGGTATCGGCCACGCTGGCCGGTGTCGGCAACGTTCTCGACGCCGATGCGCTGCAGCGTTTTGGCGCGGTCGTGGCAGAGCAATGGCGAGGTGCCGCGGCGATCCTCGACGAGCGCGCAGCGGCGGGATTCGTGCGCCGCTGCCACGGCGACCTGCACCTCAACAACATTGTGCTCTGGCAGGGCCGGCCGGTGCTGTTCGATGCCCTCGAGTTCGACGACGAACTCGCCACCATCGATACGCTCTATGACCTCGCCTTCCTTCTGATGGACCTGGACCAGCGCGGGCAGCGGGTGGCGGCCAACGCCGTGCTCAACCGCACTCTCTGGCGCTCGGGCGTTGACCTGGATCTGCAGGGGCTGCGGGCGCTGCCGCTATTCCTCGGCCTCAGATCCGCCGTGCGCGCCATGGTGACCGCAGAGCGCGCCGCCCAGGAGCAGGGCGAGACAGCCGCGCGCAGCGCCCAGGGGGCCGCGCGCTACCTCGATGCAGCTGTCGGCTATCTGTCGCCGGCCGCGCCGCGGCTGGTGGCGGTCGGCGGCCTCTCCGGCACCGGCAAATCGACGCTGGCGCGGGCGCTGGCGCCCGATGTAGGCGCCGCGCCCGGTGCGGTGCACCTGCGCAGCGACCTGGAGCGCAAGGCGCAGCACGGTGTCAGCGAGACGACACGGCTCGGCCCTGATGCCTACACCGTTGCTGCCAGCACGGCCGTCTATGCCGCGCTCTGCCGCAAGGCGCGCCTGGTGCTGGCGACAGGGCAGTCTTGCATCGTCGACGCGGTATTTGCCGATCCTGATGAGCGGGCCGACGTCGAGGCTGTGGCGGCGGACCTCGGCGTGCCCTTCCAGGGGCTCTGGCTGCAGGCGCCGGCGCCACAGCTGATCGAGCGCGTCACGACCCGTACGGACGATGCCTCCGACGCTACGTCCGATGTCGTACGCCAGCAGCTGGCGCGCGGGATCGGCCGGATGTCGGCGACCTGGAGCGTCGTAGATGCCGGGGCCAGCGCATCTGCGGCCGTCGAGACGGCGCGCGGAGTCCTTGGATTGCGGTAGCGTGGTCTCCCGTTGACCGGTGGGTACCGCGCCTGCGGCCTCACCCACCCTGCGAATTGGTCGTGAACTCCGCAACCAGCGGCGCGTGCGAGGAGCCGACGACACAGGCGGCATCGTCAATGGCCTCATCGGTCAGCCCATCGTTATGCACCTCGAGCCTCACGAAGCGGCGCGCGAGCTCGGCGCTGGCGAGGATGTGGTCCAGCATCTGGGCGCGGCCGCGGTGCAGGACGGACCAGCGCCGGTCGTCAGGGACAGCACGGTCAAGGACGGCCAGCGCCAGCGCCGCCAACGCCGCGTTTCCGGTCTGATCCTGCTCGGCGACGGCCAGGCGGACAGGCGTCTCGTGGTCCTCGGCGTTGAAATCGCCGGCGACGGCGATGAGGGCGCCGGGATCGTCGGCGAGCAGTTGATCGACCAGCAGCCGCAGCTCCAGCGCCTGCGCGGTGCGCTTCAGAGAGGACAGGAAGTAGCCCTCCGCCCAGCCGCCGGTCGTACGCCAGGTGGTGCCGTCCAGCTTGCCGCCGGCGATCGGGCTGGCGCGCGCCGCGCGCAGGTGCAGGTTGATGACGTGCAAGAGACGTGGGCCGGGGACGTCGATCACGGCGAGAAGGAGCGGGCGGTCGAACGTCACCGGCTGCGGTGGGGCGTCTTTGGCAGCGTCACTGAGGCTATTGTGCAGCGGCGGCCGCATCAGGTCATGGCGCACCTCGCGATGGGCGCGGATCGGAAAACGCGACAGCGTGACAAGATTGTGCACGCTGGCCGCGCCTACCCCCGATGGACCGGTCGTGGCAACGCGGTGGTAGGCGGCGTAGCGTGTGCCCTGCAGCAGGGCGTCGAGGGCGACCAGACGCCGTTCCGGGGCACCCGGCACGTGCTGGCCGTTCACCTCCTGCAGGCACAGCACATCGGCGGCGAGGCGCTCCAGGATCGGACGCAGGGTGGCTGTGCGGGTCTCGAGCCGGACCGCTGCGTCGGGTCCGATGTCGAGGTTCTCGATGTTGAACGTGGCGAGGCGCACGGCGTGGCCTTTGGGGGTTGGTCCAAGGGTGGTGCACTATAGCGCAAGCATCGAAGCTGCGTTTGGCGCGACGGTGAATGGATCGCCTGATTGGCGCGACCTGAGATGGGGACGCCGCCCGGATCCCCTCTCCCCGCTTGCGGGGAGAGGGTTAGGGTGGGGGGGCAGCCGTCAGTGGAAGCTTATCCACGCGGACCGCAATTCTCGCGCCTCGTGCGTGTAGATTGATGCGCTGCGTCGATGGGGCGGGGGCCTTGGCTGCGCCTCACCCATCCCTCTCCCCGTCGCCCTCGGGTGCCGGGAGGATGGGTGATGCTGGCGGATGGCCCGAGGCCGGCGGGGAGAGGGGATCCCTTACGCCACCCCGGCGCGGAGCAGGTCGTGCACGTGGACGATGCCGACGGGCCGGCCGGCCTCGACCACGAACATCTGGGTGACGCCCGGCAGGCGGCGGGCGGCGCTGCCGCGCTTCAGCGAGTTGATCTGCTCCAGGGCGGCCGAGCACAAGGTATCGGGCGGCAGCGTCTTGGGCTCGCGCGTCATGATTTCCTCCACGCGCGCCTGCAGCAGCCCCGGCCCCATGTGGCGGCGCAGGTCGCCGTCCGTGATCATGCCGACGAGACGGCCGCCGGCATCGACCACGCCGAGGCAGCCGAAGCTTTTCTCGGTCATGATGACGATGGCCTCGGCCATCGCCTTGCCTTCCGGCACCAGCGGCAGGCTCGTGCCGGTGTGCATGATGTCGGAGACGAACCTCAGCTGTGCGCCGAGCGAGCCGCCGGGGTGGAAGATCTTGAAATCCTGCGCCGTGAAGCCGCGTCGCTCCAACAGCGCGATGGCAAGGCAGTCGCCGATCGCCATCTGCATGGTGGTGGAGGTGGTGGGCGCCATGCCGTGCGGGCAGGCCTCCTTGGCCTGGGGCAGTGCCAGCACCACGTCCGCCTGCCTGGCCAGCGAGGAGCCGGGGCGGGAGGTGATGGCGATGAGGGGCACCTTGAAGCGGCGCGAGTAGGTGACGATGTTGCCGAGCTCGACTGCCTCGCCGGACCAGGACAGGGCGATGATGGCATCGTCCGGCTTGATCATGCCGAGGTCGCCGTGACTGGCCTCGCTCGGGTGCACGGAGAATGCCGGCGTACCGGTGGAGGCCAGCGTCGCCGCGATCTTCTGGCCGACGAGGCCGCTCTTGCCGATGCCGGTCACGATCACGCGACCGGTGGCGGCGGCGAGCACCCCGACGGCAGCGCCAAACGCCTCGCCCAGATCGAGGTCGAGGGCGGCACGCAGCGCGCTCAGACCCTCGGATTCCAGATCGAGCGTCCGCGTTGCTGAGCCCAGTGCCGCCAGAGCGCCCGCGCGGCCCGTGGTTGTGGGCGTCCCGGCGATGGGCGGAAGCCGTCCGGCGGCGCCGGGGATGTCGTCTGCCAGAAGATTGGGCATAGCTCGACCGGTCACGGCCTCGTCGTGCGAATCGCTCACGCGTTTAACCTTATATGCATCCCCTCACCCCCGCCCCGGCACTTCCGCACAAATCGCGGGCAATCTCAACCGGTCAATTTACCGTGTGCGGCGGGTCGCACGCGGATTGTGATAGTCGTGCCGTTGATGCAGTAAGGCGCTCGCCGCATTGCCGATTTGCGGCACCCGGCGCAATGCGTTGCGCTGGCTGTATGCAACCGACGGTGGCCACCCCTGCCATCCGGGCCGCCATGCGGCGCTAACCTTCCACAAAGTTGCCAAAATGAATCAGGCTCCTTGCGTGCTACCAGTTGCAATGCTGCCTGCAGGAGGCAGTGTCCTTCCGGCGTTAACTTAAAGGGACGACTCGGGGGCAGGCGCGACGGCTTTTTTGGGGGAGAATACGGAACGAATACGGGGGTGGTTGGTCTTCGAAGGTACGGCTGCGTTGCGCAGTGGATGCGTTGTGCAGTGGGAGATGTCGGTAGAGGAGCCAAGCCCATGACTGTGATGTACGCCCAAGGCGATATACTGATCGAGCGCGTCGACGACGTGTGCCCCTCGGGCACGATGCTGCCGCCCGACGCCACCGGTGCCACGGTGCTCGCCGAGGGCGAGGTGACCGGCCACCGCCACACCATCTATGATCGCGTGACCATGTTCCGGGACGACGCGCTGGCGCGTGACGTGCCCGGCGGCCTTTATATCGGCCACGTCAAGGTCGAGGACGGTCCCGCCACCCTCCGGCATCAGGAGCATGCGCCGATCGCCCTCGGCGAGGGCACCTATCGCATTCGCCGCCAGCGTGAGCTCGAGCCAAAGGACGCCGTCATTGTTGCGGACTGAGGTTGGTGCGCTGTCGGAAGGACAGCGTGCTGCGTTGAGCATCTACGGGGCACGGTGGAACGCCTTGCGGCAATCCACCGCGCCGCCGGATTACGAGAACGCGCGCGCGGCGGTCGACGGCATTTATGCCGCTGCCGGATTGCCGCCGCCGCAGGATGTGCTGTGGGAGGACGGGCCTGTCGAGCTGGCGGGCTCCTGGTCACGCGGTCGTCATACGGCGGGCGACAGCGTGCGGGCGGTCGTCATCGATGCGGTGCGCCGCAAGGCGGAGCTGGCCGTCGACCGGGCGATTGCGCTCAGCGTTCGCATGGCGCTGACCTCGGAGCCGGGGCTCGCCCGGCTGCCGGGCTATTGCACCACCATGGACGAGGCGCTGTTGCGCCTGGGCGAGCGCGCGCTGCCGATCCTGCCCATGCGGTTCTTCGACTTCTTCCCGCGCCGGCGGGCGCGCGCCACCTTCGCCAGCAGCGGCTTCAGCCTGCAGACCGCGGCCTGGCTCGGCGCGCTGCAGTACCTGCACGACGTGTGCGGGCTGGTGCGCCAGACGCAGTCGGTCGCGGGTCTTTGGGAACTGGCCCAAAGCGCCTGCTGGATCGCGCCGCACGAGCATGTGTGCTGGCTGGTGCGGCGGCCGAGGTCCATGCGCTGCGATGCCAACGGACGGCTGCATGCCGCCGACGGCCCTGCGCTGTGCTTCGGGCCGGACACGACGGTGTATGCCTGGAAGGGCGTCATCGTGCCGGGACGGCTGATCGAGCGCCCGGATCTGATCGACCTGCGGGCCATCGACGCTGCGAGCGACCCGCAGATCCGGCGCTGCATGATCGACATCATGACACCACAGAGGTTCGTTGAGAACGGCGGTGCGCACAAGGTGGCCGAGGATGACACCGGCATTCTCTGGCGTCAGCGCTGGCGCTGGGAGGCGTGGGCCGCTGTCGAGGTGATCAACGGCACGCCCGAGCCCGATGGCATCCATAAGCGCTATTTCCTGCAAGTCCCGCCGACCGTGCGTACGCCGCGCGAGGGCGTGGCCTGGACCTATGGTCTCAGCGAGCGGCAGTACAGGTTGGCGGTACGGACGTGACCTCGCTTTGGGGGCAGAGCTCTGTCCGCCGACGTTCGTTCAGATCAAGCAACGGCGCGAACAAGGTCTGACCCCAATTATGCTCTCGCCGGGCTTACCAGCAGCACGATGCCCCTGGTTCCGGTGACCGTCACGCGGGCGCCGGCGGGCGCATCGGGGCCTTCGGCCGACCACAGGGTATCGCCCACCCGCACCTTGCCGCGTCCGTTCTCGATCGCCTGCTCCACCACCAGAGAGCGGCCGACGTACTGCCGGCCGCGCAGATTGAGGTCGGGCTGGTCGCTGAGTGCCACGTCCGGGCGCACAATGCGCCGCACCGAGAGCACAACGGCCACGGAGAGGGCCACGAACAGGAGCACCTGCCAGGGCCAAGTGAAGCCGATGCCAAGGGCAAGCAGGCCAACCACGGCAGCCGCCAGACCGAACCAGAGAAAATTCACGCCCGGCGTCACGATCTCAAGCGCCAGCAGCACCACCGCCAGGATCAGCCAGTTCCAGGCGCCCAGGCTATAGAGCAGCGGCCAGATGGTCTCCATGGGTCCCCTCCCCGGGAAGGCTCAACGTAAGTTGCAATAAGCGGAGCGCATTGCACCGTTTACCGCCTGGCAGTCTGGATGGTGCGTCCCGGCGCAACGCGGCTGCACCTTGTTGCATTCTGCGGCGCCCTACGTGTTCGGCACACGTCCCGCCGGCCGGGGGCCATTGGCGCCGCCCCTGCCGAACGCCTCGGTGGTGATCTCGGCGAGGCCGGCGAGAGAGCCGATCACGCTCGAGGCGTCCAGCGGCATCATCAGCACCTTCTGGTTCGGCGAGATGGCGAGTGCCTCCAGCGCCTTCACGTAGTTGTTGGCGACGAAGTAGTTGATCGCCTGGACGTTGCCCTCGGCGATCGCCTTGCTCACCATCTCGGTCGCCTTGGCCTCGGCCTCAGCGGCACGCTCGCGCGCCTCCGCATCGCGGAAGGCGGCTTCCCTGCGCCCTTCGGCGGCCAGCACAACCGCCTGCTTCTCGCCCTCTGCCTTCAGAATGGCACCCTGCCGCAGGCCCTCGGCCTCCAGGATCTGCGCCCGCTTCTCGCGTTCCGCCTTCATCTGGCGGGCCATGCTGTCGACCAGGTCGCGCGGCGGGGCGATGTCCTTGATCTCGATGCGGGTGACCTTCACGCCCCAGGCCTCGGTGGCGGCATCGACAACCTGCAGCAGCTTGGCGTTGATGGTGTCGCGATTGGACAGCAACTCGTCGAGGTCCATCGAGCCCATCACTGTGCGGATGTTGGTCATGGTGAGGTTGACGATGGCGCCGCGAAGCTGGTCAACCTCGTAGGCGGCCTTCGCAGCATTGAGGACCTGGAAGAAGTTGACGCCATCGACCGTCACCATGGCATTGTCTTTGGTGATGATGTCCTGCGAAGGAATATCGATCACCTGCTCCTTCATGTTCATCTTGTAGCCGATGCGCTCCATCACGGGGATCAGGATGTGCAGGCCCGGCGTCAGCGTGCGCGTGTAGCGGCCGAAGGTCTCGATGGTGTAGTTGAACCCCTGCGGGACGGTCTTGACGGTGCTCCACAGCACAATGAGCACCAGCGCCGCCACCAGCACCACGACGATCTCGAAGCCCATGTCAGACGTCCCCCTGCTTGCCCGCTCGCAATGTGAGCGGGCCGGTTCGCACGTGATGAATATTTGGTGTCGTTCGGTATTGCGTTTTAGAGGTGGAGCACAAATTATTGGAAATCAATGAACTGTGGCGCAATTTCCGATATCAGACGAAGAATTTTGACCGCTCGTCGCCGGCGGATCACTGCCGTAGTCGACAGGTGCGGATCAGATCCAGCCTGCCAGCTCGCGCCGCACCACGCCCTCGATGACGCTCATGCCGAGCGGCCCGGCATTCAGGCAGGGGATATAGGCGAACCGCTGGCCGCCGTTGGCCCGGAACGCCTGCTGGTTCTCCATGTCCAGCTCCTCCAGCGTCTCCAGGCAATCGGCGGAGAAGCCCGGCGCGACGATGGCGAGGCGCTTGATGCCGGTCCTGGGAAGGCGGGAGACGGTGTCGATGGTGTAGGGCTGCAGCCAGGGATCGCTGCCGAACTGGGATTGATAGGTCAGGTACCAACGGTCCTCCGGCCAGCCGAGACTCTCGCGCACCAGCCGGGCGGTGGCCTCGCACTGGCGGGGGTATGGGTCGCCCTTCTCGGCGTATTTCACCGGCATGCCGTGAAACGACATGATCAGGGCCTCGGGCTCGAAATCGAGCGTAGCGAGGTGGGCGCTGATCGAGCCGGCAACCGCTGCGATGTAGACCGGGTCGTCGAAATATGGCGGCGCAACGCGCACGGCCGGCTGCCAGCGCAGTGTCATCAGCGCGCGGAATGCGTGATCGCACGCGGTCGCCGTGGTGGCTGCAGCGTACTGCGGATAGAGCGGCACCAGGAGAATACGGTCGCAGCCTTGCGCCTGGAGATGAGCCAGACGCTCTGCCACAGCCGGGTTGCCGTAGCGCATGGCCCAGTCGACGACGATGCGCCCGTTGCCCAGCGCCGCCGCCAGCTGCTCGGCCTGAGACCGGGTGATGGTCTTCAGCGGGCTCTCGTTCTGGTCGCGATTCCAGATCTTCTCATAGTCCCGCCCGCGCCTGGCGGGGCGCACCGTGAGGATGATGAGGTTCAGGATCGGCCACCACTTCCAGCGCGGCTCCTCGATGACGCGCCGGTCGGAGAGGAACTCCTTGAGATAGCGCCGCATGGACCGGTAGTCGGTGGCGTCCGGCGTGCCGAGATTGAGCAGCAGCACGCCGATGCGGCGGGCATGGGCCGGGATGTCGGCGTTGGCGTTCATTTCAAATCCCACGCATTGAGGGGTGGAGGCGCAGCGCAGCCCGGAGGGTGCAATAAGGCGCCAGCCGCATTGCACCGACAGGCAGGCAGCGCGTGACGCTGCACGTCGCGGCTCGGTGCAACGCGCTTCGCTTGTTGCACCCTACATTCTACGCCTTCCCCTCGATCTTGGGCCGGCCGACGCTGACATAGGTGAAGCCGTGCTCGGCCATCGCTTCCGGTCTGAAGATGTTGCGCAGGTCGACCACGACAGGCCGTTGCAGCAGCGACTTGAGCCGGCCCAGGTCCAGGCCCTTGAAGTGGCTCCATTCCGTCATGACCACGAGCGCATCCGCCCCTTCCGCGCAGGCGTAAGCATCGGATGCGAACTCCACGCCGTTGAGGATCGACCTGGCGTGCTCCATACCCTGCGGATCGTAGGAGCGCACCTTGGCGCCGGCGTCCTGCAGCGCCGTGATGATGGAGACGGCGGGTGACTCGCGCATGTCGTCGGTATCGGCCTTGAAGGTGAGTCCCAGCACGGCGATGGTGCGCCCCCTGACGCTGCCGCCGCATACGGCGATGACCTTGCGCGCCATGGCCCGTTTGCGCTGGTCATTGATGGAGATGATGGTCTCGATGGAACGGATCGGGACGCCGAAGTCGAGCCCGGCCTTGAGCAGTGCCAGCAGGTCCTTGGGGAAGCACGAACCGCCGTAGCCGGGGCCTGCGTTCAGAAATTTCGGGCCGATGCGGTGGTCAAGGCCGATGCCATTGGCCACCTCGGCCACGTCGGCGTCGGCCTGCTCGCACAGATCGGCGATCTCGTTGATGAAGGTGATCTTGGTCGCCAGGAAGGCGTTGGCCGCGTACTTGATGAGCTCGGCACCACGTCGCGCCGTGAACACGATCGGCGTTTTTTTCTCGGCGAGCGGGCGGTAGAGCTCGCCCATGAGCTCGCGTGCGCGCGCATCGTCGGTGCCGATGACGACCCGATCAGGCATCATGAAGTCCTGGATTGCCGCGCCCTCGCGCAGGAACTCCGGATTGGAGACGACGGAGACCTGGGCATCCGGGCGGACGTCGGCGATGATGCGGGAGACCTCATCCCCGGTCCCGACGGGCACCGTGGATTTGGTCACGATCACGGTATAGCCGCGCACAGCGCCGGCGATCTCGCGCGCGGCCTGGTAGACATACGTCAAGTCGGCCAGCCCATCGGCCGGGCGCGACGGGGTTCCTACCGCAATGAAGACGGCGTCGGCCTCCTCGACAGCTCCGTGCACCGATGTGGTGAAGGCCAGCCGGCCCTCGCGCACGTTGTTGGCGACAAGCTCGGCGAGGCCGGGCTCGTAGATCGGCATCACGCCTTCTCGCAGCCCGGCGATCTTCGCCGTGTCCTTGTCGACACAGGTCACGATATGGCCAAGCTCGGCAAAGCACGCCCCGGACACCAGACCGACATATCCGGAGCCGATCATTGCCACGCGCATCAGATGTTCCCTGTCGCTCTTCGTTGCTGCCCTGATTGCAGAGCATTCTAGGTGCTGCCCACGCAATCGTCATCAGAAGTCGCCGCCAGCATTGTCGCGGTGGCTCTGGCGGCGGCCGGAGTGAGCGGCGTCGCTCCCCGAGTGTCCCATCGGGCGCAGGGGGGCGGAGGCTTGACCGCCGACGCGCCTGCAGCGCAGTAGCAGGATTAACGGGCGCCGTCGCCTCTGTCCGTTGCCGATGCTGTTGATACCGGGGATTGTAAGGTTCACTTGTCTCGCCCTTGGGTTTATCGCTCGGAAGGTTCTCAGCTCACTGCAACGGGGGGCGGCCGCATGGCCGCGGCCGGGGTGTTGACAACCTACCAGCGAACGACCGATCTCAACCGGCAGGCGCGCTACCTGGCCTTGTGGCTCGTGCAGCTCGGCCGGCACGAGAAGCGCGCCATCCTTGCCGCCAATGACTTCATCCTCTTCAATCTGGCGTTGTGGCTGACGATGTCCGTGCGTCTCGGGGAGTTGTTCCTCCCGACGACCTGGAGCCTCTTCATCGTGCTGGGCGCCGCGCCCGTCATCGGCGTGACGACGTTCTTTCAGCTCAATGTCTACCGCATGGTGACGCGGTTCATCGGCGGGCGCGGTGCCGCCCTGACGGCGGCGGCCGTCGGTTTGTCGGGCTTGTAC
>DASURA010000158.1:0-18120 GCA_036280295.1 Hyphomicrobiaceae bacterium | reverse complement strand
GGTTCACCGTGGTGTTCGGGCTCGCTGCGGCGGTCGCCGGCGTCGCCGGTGTCATGTACACGCCGATCCTGCCGCCCGACTACCACATGGGGATGGACTTCCTCGTCCTCTCCTTCGTCGTCGTGGTGGTCGGCGGCATGGGCTCCCTTGGCGGCGCCGTGGCTGCCGGGTTTTTGCTCGGAATTCTCCAGTCCTTCGCCTCGATGAACGAGATCAAGGCGATCGTGCCCGGCATCGACCACATCGTCATCTATCTGGTCGCGGTCATCATCCTGCTGACGTTGCCGCGCGGGCTGATGGGCCGCAAAGGCGTAATGGAGGGCTGAAGCGGTGCTCAACAATTCCGCCCGCAACGACTGGCTGCTGATGGCCGGATTCAGCGCAGTCGTCCTTGCCCTGCCGATCATCCTGGCGCCGATAGGCGCGGCCTATCCTGCACTGATGCAGAAGTTCTGCATCTTTGGCATCTTCGCCATCGGCTTCAACATCCTGTTCGGCCTGACCGGCTATCTTTCGTTTGGTCACGCTGCCTTCCTGGGCGTCGGCTCGTACGCTGCGGTATGGGCGTTCAAGCTGTTCACCATGAACGCCATTCCTGCCATCATCATGGCCGTGGTGTTCGCGGCACTGTTCGCGCTGATCATCGGCTTTGTGAGCCTCAGGCGCTCCGGCATCTATTTCTCGATCCTGACGCTCGCCTTCGCCCAGATGAGCTACAACCTGGCCTATTCGGTGCTGACGCCGCTGACCAATGGTGAGACCGGCCTCCAGCTGTCCCTCCAGGATCCGCGCATCATCGACGCGATGTTCGGGGCGCCGGCGCCGGGGCTGCCGCGGGTCAACCTCTTTGGCCTCAATATCAGCGGCGGCGGATACGCTGGCTTCTATCTTTGCGCCGCAATGCTGATCGTCAGCTTCTTCATCGCGATGCGCATCTTCCGCTCCCCCTTCGGCATGATGCTGCGGGCCATCAAGTCCAACCAGGTACGCATGCCGTATACCGGGTTCGACACGCGCCCCTACCTGCTCGCCGCGTTCATCATCTCGGGCGTGTACGCAGGACTGGCCGGCGGCCTGATGGCGGCCACGGACCCGCTCGTCGGCGCGGAGCGCATGCAATGGACGGCGTCCGGCGAGGTCGTCCTGATGACGATCCTCGGTGGCGTCGGCACGCTGGTCGGCCCCGTGATCGGTGCTGCGGCGATAAAGTACTTCGAGAACATCTTCTCGGCCTTCGGCGACCGGACACTGCACGGTGTCCTCGGATTCCTGCCGGATTCGATCGAGCAGCCCGTCGTGTCCTTCCTTTCGCTGTTTGTCGGTGACGGCTGGCAACTGACGCTCGGCGTGGTCTTCATGCTGATCGTGATCTTCCTGCCGGGCGGGCTCATGGAGGGCTTGCGCCGCATCTGGAGCCTCTTCAGGCGGCAGCCGGGCCGCGGCAACAAGATGCCCGCCACCCAACCCCAGCCGGCGGAGTAGTCGATGTCGAGCGGCAACGTCGTCCTGCATGTCGCCGACGTGCACAAGAGCTTCGGCGGCCTTCATGCCCTGTCGGATATCGACCTGCAGGTCATGGCGGGCACCACCCACGCCATCATCGGGCCGAACGGCGCCGGCAAGTCGACGCTGCTGAACGTCTGCATCGGACGGATCGCGCCCGACAGCGGGGCCGTCGTCTTCGACGGCCAGGTGATCACCGGCAAGCAGCCGCACGAGATCAACCAGATGGGCGTCGTCCGGGTGTTCCAGACGCCGGAGATCTTCGCCGACCTGACCTTGCTGCAGAACGTCATGGTCCCGGCCTTCGCCAAGCGTGACGGTGCGTTCAGGCTGAACGCAATGCAGGCCGTTCTCGGCCAGACCGATATCCGCGACGAGGCGATGCACTGGCTGGAGGATGTCGGCCTTGCAAGCCAGAAGGATGCCGTCGCGGCCAGCCTTTCGCGGGGTGACAAGCGCCGCCTGGAACTCGCCATGGGCCTGGTCCAGAGCCCGAGGCTGCTTCTCCTGGACGAGCCGACGGCGGGCATGTCGCGCCACGATACGAATTCGACCATCGACCTTCTGAAGAGGTTCAAGGGTCGCGGCATGACGAAAGTCATCATCGAGCATGACATGCACGTCGTGTTCTCGCTGGCCGACCGCATCACCGTGCTTGCGCAGGGCAGGATCATCGCCGACGGCCGGCCCGACGAGGTGCGGGGCAACCCGAAGGTGCAGGAAGCCTATCTGGGGGGAGCGCACGCATGACTGCAACCGCATCCGCGGTCGACATCGGCGCGAAGGCCGCGACCGCGGCGACGTCGGCGCCGTATTTCAGTGTGCGGGATATCCACGCCTACTACGGCGAGAGCTACATCGTCCAGGGCGTGAGCTTCGACGTGGCGGAGGGCGACGTGGTCGCCCTTCTCGGCCGCAACGGGGCAGGCAAGACCTCGACGCTGCGCACGCTGGCGCGCACCCTCGATCCGGAGCTGAGGGGCGGCGAGATCTGGCTGGACGGCGAGCCGATCCATGGCCTCAGGGACTTCCAGGCCGCGCGGCGCGGCATCCAGCTGGTCCAGGAGGACCGCCGGATCATTCCCGGGCTGACCGTCGAGGAGAACCTTCAGCTGGCGCAGATTGCCGAGCCGAGGGGCTGGTCGATCGAGCAGATCTACGAGCATTTTCCGCGCCTGGCGGAGCGGCGCCGGCAGGATGGCGTGACGCTGTCGGGCGGCGAGCAGCAGATGCTGGCGGTGGCCCGCGCGCTGGTGCGCGATATCAAGCTTCTCCTGCTCGACGAGCCGTATGAGGGACTGGCCCCCGTCATCGTCAAGGAGATCGAGCGCATCGTCGAGGAGATCAAGCAGCGCGGCATCACCACGATCATCGTCGAGCAGAACGCGGTCGCCGCCCTGGAACTGGCCAACCGCGCGTTGATCCTAGAGATGGGCCATATCGTCTTCGACGGAACGGCCAAGGCCGTGCTCGACGACGCGGAACTCCGAAACGAATATCTGGCGATCTAGCCGGGCTGCCTGCCGGAACCATCAGACCCCAACGTTCGAGCAGGTGCTTGGGTCTGAGCCCCGGCCCTCGGCGTTGCAGCTCTGAGGAAAACGGTGCCCGGAGCTGCGGCGAGGCTGGGCGGCCGGCGGAGACCGAAAGCGCTGCCGCCAAGTGGGAGTGGGCTGGGGCGGATGCCGCGGAACACCGCATTTCGCCGGCGCAGCCAGACCCGGCATGACAGACCGCTCCGGTGGGCGGCGGCTGTGGCGTGGCTCGCGCTGCGATTTGCCGGCCATGCCCTGCCTTGCTAAGCAGGTAGGGTGTCCTGAAGTCTCAGGAGGGAGCCGTCATGCCCCGGCGTGTCGATCTGATCCTCTTGCTTCTCGTCCTCGGTGCTGCGGCGGTGCCGGCCGCGGCTCAGCTGCGCGGCCATGGCGGTCCGGTGCGCGCGGTTGCGGTGTCCCCTGACGGCACCCGCGCCATGACGGGCAGCTTCGACGGGACGGCGATTCTCTGGTCGCTGCCCTCCAGCACCGCGGAGCGTGTGCTGCGGTTCCACGACAGCGCGGTGAATGCCGTCGCGTTCCTCAAGGACGGGCGCATGGTGACCGGTGGCGAGGACGCCCGCATCGCCATCTGGCAACCCGGTGCCGGCCGGCCGGAGCAAGTCTTCGAGGGGCACACGGCTCCTGTCGTGGGCCTGGCGGTGGCGCCGGACGGGAGGGCGCTCGCCTCCGCGTCGTGGGACGGGACCGCCCGACTGTGGTCGCTCGGGGACGGCGCTGTGCGGGTCTTCAGCGGCCATCGGCAGAATGTCAACGGCGTCGCCTTCAGTCCCGACGGGCGCACTCTAGTGACGGCGGGCTACGACTCGACGCTGCGGCTGTGGCCCTTGGCCGGGGGCGCTCCGCCCACGGTGGCGCAGCTGCCGTCGCCGCTCAATGCCGTGGCCGTCGCCCCTGGCGGCGCGATCGTCACGGCCGGGGCCGCCGGCAAGGTCTACGTCCTGTCCAGCGCCGGCGAGGTACAGAGCAAGATTGAAGCGGCGACCGTGCCTGTCATTGCGATTGCCATATCGCCAGACGGCAAGCTCGCGGCGGCCTCGAGCGCGCGCGGTACGGTGGCCATCATCGACCTGGCTGAGCGCACGCTGAAGCGGATGCTGGCCGGTTCAGGGGCGCCGGAATGGTCGCTGGCGTTCCTGCCCGACAGTCGCACGCTGCTGGCCGGCGGCAGCGACCGTCTGGTGCGGAGATGGGATGTGCTGACCGGAAAGCCGCTGGGCGAGACCGGGCACGGCGGCCTCGATGATCCGCTGGCGGCCTACGGCGACGATCCGGGTGCCCGGGTATTCCGCGCCTGCATCGCCTGCCACACGTTGAAGGCGAGCGAGCCTCCGCGGGCAGGGCCGACGCTGGCCGGCGTCTTCGGGCGAAAGATCGCGACCCTGCCGGGCTATGATTTCTCTCCGGCGCTCAGGAAGCTCGACATCGTGTGGACGGCCGAGACCATCTCGAAGCTGTTCGAGGTCGGACCGGCAATCTACACGCCCGGAACCAAGATGCCGGAGCAGCGGGTCGGCGCTGCCGATCGTGCCGCACTGGTGGAATTTCTGCGGAAGGCGACCCGGCCCTGATGCCGTTCAGCCATCGTCCTCGTTCTTCCAGCGCTCGCGCAGGTAATCGTCGGTGGTGCGAACGCGGGCGCGCGGGGGCGCGCCGTAGGGGTCGAAGTCCTGCTCGGAGATCACCACGACGCGGCAGTCGTCGCACATCCTGAGCATGTCGATCCGGCTGGCGCCGTCCTTGTACATCCAGTGCGTGCCCTCCAGCTTGCTGATCACGCGTTCAATGGCACTGCGGACGCCGAAAGGCTTGCCGCAGCGAATGCAGCAGAACGGCTTCTCCTCCTTGAGGACGCGCGGTGCGGCCGTGGCGGCCCGAAAATCGAGCTGCGGCTTCAGCGTGATCACTTTCTCGGGGCACGTCGCCCCGCACAGCCCGCACTGCACGCAGGCGTCCTCGGCGAAACGCAGCATCGGTTGCTCGGGATTGTCGGTCAACGCCCCGGTTGGGCAGGCCGAGACGCAGGCGAGACACAGCGTGCAGCCGGCGGCATTGATCTCGACCGCACCGAATGGCGCCTCGTCGGGAAGGGCCACGACATCGGTCGGCGCTGGCGCGGCGCGGTGCAACTCGCGCAGCGCCACACGCAGAACGTCGCGCTTGCCACCCGCGGGCAGGAACGTTGCGGGGCGCGGCGCCGGCGGCATCGGCGCTATCGCTCGCAGGGCGGCGTCGAGGGCGTCGGGGTCGTCCGTCTCGATGGTGCCGGTGCGGTCGCCGTCGAAGCCGAGCCCCCACAGGATCGGTTCGGCCAGTGCCAGGGTGCGCCGCAGGCCGGTCACGTCGTGGCGGGGCCGGGCACGCAGCAGGAAGCGCACGGCCGAGGCCCCATACGCAAACGCCGCGGCGACGGAGTCAAGGCCGACCTGTGTCACCTCGTTGACGGCAACAGGCAGCACGTGGGAGGGCAAGCCGTCGCCGTAGCGTGCCAGCGCATCGATCAGTGCGCCACCGTGATCCTCGTCATGCAGCAGGACGACCGCATCGTTCCCGCCGGCGTCGCGGTAGGCGAGCAAAAGCGCGCGCAGCTTGCGCATCAAGGCATCGCCGGGCTGAAGGGCATAGGCGGCGGCACCCGTGGGGCAGGCGGCAGCGCATTGGCCGCAACCTGCGCAAATCTCCGGCTGGATCGCAACGTGGTTTCCGGCCGGAGCGATCGCCCCCGCCGGACAGAGATCGAGACAGCGCGTGCAGCCCACGATCCGCGAGCGCGAATGGGCGCAGAGGCTGGCATCGAAGGCGACGTAGCGCGGCTTCTCGAACGAGCCGACGAGGTCGCGCGCCCGCAGCACGGCCTCCAGCATGGCCGCCTGATGATCGGGATCAGCACGCAGATAGCCGTCGCGAAGCTCGGATGCGGGGAGCAGAGGCGTGCCGCCGGTCAGATCAAGGATGACATCGCACTTTGACCGCGTGTCGTTGCGCGCTTCACCGAAGACAAGCGTCTGGCGCGAGGACGGCGCCGGCTGCGCGAAGTCGTCGACGGTCAGCTCGAACGCACCCAGGTGGCCTTTGGCAGCGCGTATCACGCCGCGTGCAATGGGGAAGGCGGTATTGCGCTGCGGCGGAATATCGGCCGGCGGCTTGATGAGCACCGTCACGTCGAGGTGCTCCTTCAGCAGGTTGCCAGCCTCCACCGCGCGCTCGTCGCGCCCGTAGATCAGTATGACGCCTTCGCTCTCCAGGCTGACGACCGGAACCGACGGCATCGGCTCGGCGGCGGCCGCCAGCAAAGCGGCCATCTTCGGTCCCGCATTTGCGCCGTCGCGCGACCATCCGGCCGTCTCGCGGATGTTGACATAGGTGATGGATGTGCTGCTGCCGACCGCCTCGGCCAGCTCGTCGAAAAGGGCTGTCTCCTGCGTGCACGCGACCGTGACGGCCGCCTCGCCCTCGATGGCGCTCCTGAAGCGGTCGGTTTCGCCCCGGCACAGCTGTCGCGCGGTCGTCAAGTTGCCGCCGCGGCATGCACGGCGGATCGCCTTCGTGTCGAGGGTCATGGTGTCCTCGCACGAGCAGACGACCACATTGCGCGGTGGTGAGGTCATCGTGTCCGCTTTCCTCTTGGACCCTTGGGTGCGCACCTGCGAACGAATTTTGGTCTTGCCGAGGTGGGCTTGAATTATAATTGTCTTAAACTAAACCCGCCAATCCATGAAGCCCAGCGATCGTGACGGCATGGTAACATATAGCAAGTCAGCCTCGACGCTCGATTTGCCGCCTCCGTTCCGGCTTGTGAGCCTGCGCGAGATCGGCGACGCTTTCGCTCACGCCCAGGCCATTGCGCCGGAAACGGGCGCCGGCACACTGGTGCACGTCGGCCGCTTCGATCTTGCAGAGTTCGCGGTCGTGCTGGAGCCCGACGAGCCGCTGGCGAGTGCGCGCCGTGTCTTCTACCACTGCATGGTGGCGCTCTGCGACGCACTCACCGCGCACGCTCCGCCGGAGCGTCCGATCGCCTTCGGCTGGCCGGATGCAATCCATGTCGATGGCGGCCTGATCGGGGGTGGGCGGCTCGGCTGGCCGGCTGGCACGGCCGAGACCGCCGTTCCGGACTGGCTGGTGTTCGGCGTCTCGGTTCGCCTGGTCTCGCTTGGCAAGGATGAGGCCGGCCTGCATCCGCTGGCAACCGCGCTCGGAGAGGAAGGCTTTGTCGATCTCGGCTCTGGCCGGCTCGCCGAGACGTTTGCGCGCCACTTGATGCTGGCGCTCGATGCCTGGCACACGGGCGACTGGGCGAGCGTGACCAAGCGCTATCTCGAAGTCCTGCAAGTCGAGAAGGGTGCCATGCCATCGCTCAGCGCCGAAGGGGATCTGCTGGTGAAATGGCGCGGGCAGGCAGAGCCGGACCGGCACAGCCTCTCGGCCGCGCTCGCCACGGCGTCCTGGCTCGATCCGGAATCTGGGGGGCCGCGTCTGTGAAGCTCTTGCGGACCATCCGCCTCGATCCGTCCGACACGTTCGTCTTCGCGCGGGCGGCGGAGCCCAGCGAATGGGCGGTACCGGGGACTTTCGCCTTCGCGCCAATGCACGTCGCGGGGCTGGAGGGCAAGGCGCGCACGGCCTTTCGCTCGGGCTTCCTCGGCATCAATTCGCTTGGCTGGTCGACTCTGGTCGCGGTGGTCGAGGCGAGCGAAGCGGACCGCGCGGCGGCAGCGGATCTTCTCGCCAGGCGCCTGGTCGAGCGCTTCGGCGCTCCCGATCTGGCTGTTGCGAGAGGGGCGGCGGAGGAGGAGATTGCATACGCCGCCTCGCTGGCCAACCATCCCGAGGGCACGGTAATCGCGCTGGCGCGCAGGCTTGAGAACGGCGACATCCGCGAGAGCTTCCGCACGCTGGCTCCTGGCGTCGCGACGAAGCCTGCACGAGCTTTTGCGATCGTGGAAGATGCCGACGAGTCGCCTGCGGAGGAGATCGATTTGCTGAACCTTGCCAGGCGGCCGCGCCCATGAGCAGAAGGCACGACTTTTGGCTCTCCTGCGGTCACCATCTGCTCGATCGCGATGGCGATGGCAGGTTGGCAATCACTGACGATTTCCTCAAGGCCTACCTGGCGCGCCCGGAGCTTGCCCCGCCGCCCGAGGCGTGCGCTGCCGAGCGTGCACTGCACAATCGCCTGCTCGCCGATCCGCGCAAGGCCGTGCACGGCGATGAGATTGCCGCCATTGCCGATGCCGACGCGCGCGAGAACTGGGAGGTGATGCTCTCCTTCCGGGACCAGCTTGCACGGCATGCCACGCTCGAAGCCTGCTACCTTGATATTGTGCGGCGCAACCTGAGGGTCCCGCATCTGTTTCTCAGCCAGGTCGTACATGTCATCCTGCGCAACGTGCTCGACGACTGCGACGATGCCTTCGTGCTGCGGGCGGCTGAGATGTTCTTCAGGTCGCAAGTGCTCACCGTGCATGACGGATCGCTTGTCGCTGCCGATGAGGAGACGGTATCGGGGATCGGCCGGCGGCCGCTGTCGCCTCTGGTTTCGATGCTCGGGCTGCCGACGGCGGCAGAGATCGATGTGCTGGGCGAGGAGAATGCCGGCGTCTATTGGCACCGAAGCGACCGGTTCGACATGGCGTTGGACCTGACAACCGGCCGGCATGGCATTGCCGCGCTGGGCGAGGTTGCCCGGCGGTGGATCGCGCACCTTCTGGCCATCGAGGTTCAGATCGAGCCGCTGGCCGAGATCAACAATGCTCCGTTCGTCTGGTATGTTGGGCTCGATGCAGACGCAACGCAGATCGGCGATGCTCTCTGGAGAGGGGATGAGCTCGACGAGGCAACGCGGCACCGCGTGGTCGGGCTCTACCGGCTCACCTTCAACGACCAGAGCGATGTGCAGGAGAGGATGCGAGACCAGCCGGTGTACCTTATTGCGGCGATGACGGCTGACAAGGTTCTGCGCGTGAAGCCGCAGAACCTCATTGTCGGTCTCCCCGTGCGGAGCATGGAGGCAGCAAGTTGAGCACGGGAGCCCTGGTGAGCATTCCTGTCGGTGTATTGGTTGAGCGGAAAAAGGCCGCCAGCCCGTGGCTCGACTATCTTTGGCGGCCGGTGGCCGTGCTGCCCGGCACTCCGGAGGCCGAGCCGTGGACACCGCTGGAGTCGACTGGGGAGCAGACAACTTTTTTTGCAGGGACGGCAACCATCGCGCTCTATCGCACCGAGACTGGCAACTACATCGATAACCTGGACGCCCGCATGCCTCTGTTGTGGGTCGTGCTGCGCGCGACGGGCGGCGAGCCACCATATGAAGTGTTGGCGGTTACGGCCGATCCGGCCGAGGGCGAGGCCTTTACCGAGGCGGGCAACGACCTTGTTGAGACCGTGCCGATGCCCGGCGAGATCACCGCCGCCGTGGAGGCCTTCGTCACGGAGCATCATGTCGAGCGGCCGTTTCTGAAGCGCCAGCGCGACGGCAGAAGCTCGGACACGCGGGGAGGCGGTGGCTCACGGCAGGAGGGCGACAAAGCGCACGACCGCATGAAGCCACAGGAACGCAAGCCATGAGCGGGCAAGATAATTTCGTGGCGCGCTGGTCGCGTCTCAAGCGCGAGTCGGCGGAGCGCGAGAAGAAAGCCCGGGCGACCGATGACGCCCCAGACCGGGACCGCCCTGCTCCCGATCCCGCGGCCGGAACGCCCGGCCATATGCCGCCGGTGGACGCGACACGCGAGCCGCCTTTCGATCCGGCCACTCTGCCGCCGATCGATTCCATCGTCGCAGGCAGCGATATCCGCGCCTTCCTGCAGAAGGGCGTGCCCGCCGAGCTGGCAACGGCGGCCTTGCGCCGCGCATGGACGACCGATCCGGCCATTCGTGATTTCATCGGCATCGCCGAGAATCAGTGGGATTTCACGGATCCCACGGGCGTTCCTGGCTTTGGACCGATCGGAGCCACCAGCGATCTTCGGCAACTCGTCGCGCAGGCGGTGGGAGACACAGCCAACGCGCCGGACCCTGTCAACCTGGTGGAGACGGAGAAATCGGACGCAGAGGAAGATGCGGTGGCCGTCTCGCGTGAGGACACCGTCGAACCCTGTGCCGCGCCCGATCAAGATGCCGCTGCCTTGCCGGAGCAGGCAACGTCTGGCGGCGATGACCCGCCTGCCGGGGGGCCTGCTTCGCAACATCCTCAGTCAGAAGACACCCCTCGCCGGGTGATCGCGCGCCCGCGCGGACACGGCCGGGCGCTGCCGAGATAGCAGTGCTGCCGCGCGCCCCGCTGGCATCGTAAACCCTCACGGGGCGAACGAGGTTTCGGGGTCGATGCGGGCCTGGGCCGGCCGGAACGCCCGCCCCCTTGCCTGAGCAAGGCAAATCTCACCTCGCGCCATAGCGCGATTGCTCCCCTGCAGCACCCATTCGTCAGTAGGCGGCGCCCAGTCGACGGGATCCATCACAGGCGATGACCGGGCGGCGGCGCCATGCCGAGGGCTTGGCATAGTCCGCTGCAATGCATGGTTAAGATGGCGTCAATGATAGAAAAAACTAGATGAGCAAAGCGCATTGGAGTCAGGGATTTAATTGATGACTGCAATCGTAAAGAATGCAATGCAGCATTACGTATATGTCTCTTTAGACTTAAGAGTTGGCCCAAAGCAGGATGCTATTTATCAATCGGAAATGTCGATTGATAGTCTATAGCTATTGACGATGGCTTCGCCGGCCCGCTACGGTAGGCGCAGTTCCCAAAGCGAGGGGGCCGAGCGATGCGGGATCAAGGGCTGGATCGAGCTATTCGCGCCGTTGGTGGCGTCACCGAGCTGGCGCGCCGCATCGGCATCTCCCAACCCTCCGTATCGAACTGGGAGCGCATTCCGGCTGAGCGGGTGGTGTCGGTCGAGGCGGCCACCGGCGTTGCGCGCAACTTGCTGCGCCCGGATCTCTTCGGCTTGGAGGCTATTGAAATGCGTGCCCCAGACGAGGTGGATGCAGCGCGCGCGCAGGAGTACGCGCTGCTGGCGACTTTGCTGGCGCGGGCTCCCGACAGCAAGTTGCTGAGCCGGCTGGCGCGCCTGCGCGGCGATGCGAGCGAGCTTGGCATGGCGCACGCAGCGATGGGCGAGGCGGCGGCCCGGCTCGACCAGGAGCGCGTGGCGCAGGAGCACTTCACCCTGTTCGTCGGCGTGGGGCGTGGCGAATTGCTGCCCTACGCATCGTACTATCTGACAGGCTTTCTCTATCAGCGTCCGCTGGCGCGCTTGCGCGCCGACCTCGCGCAGCTCGGAATCGAGCATGCCCAGGCGCAATCCGAGCCCGAGGACAGCGCGGCGACCCTCTGCGAGATCATGGCCGCTCTTATCAGCGGCGCCATCGAGGCGCCTGACGACGCTGATCGTGAGCTCTTCCAGAGGCACATCGCTCCGTGGATGGGGCGCTTCTTCGCAGACCTGGAGAACAGCCCGACGGCGGACTTCTACGCGCGCCTTGGCGCGATCGGCCGGACATTCCTGGACATAGAGGCTGAGGCGTTCCAACTGCCGCAATAGCGGCGGGACGAATCGTGAGGAGGTGAGCATGAAGGATGAACGCAAGGTCAAGGTGGGGCGCCGCGACTTCCTCCGTATTCTGGGCTCGGGAGCGGGTGTCGCTGCCGGTGTGGGCTCGCTCACCGCAGACGCCAGCGCCGACACTGAGAGCTACGACGAGAAACGCAAGCCGCGCTACCGGGAAACCGAGCACGTGAAGACCTTCTATCGGGTCAACAGGTATCCAGGCTAAGCGTAAGGGAGGCCAAACCGTGCTTATCAAGAAAAGCGAACGCCAGGCACGCCGCGGGGCACTCTCTGCAGCATTTGCCGGCCAGACCAGCGGCGGCATGGATCGCCGCGCATTCCTGCGCCGCTCCGGCCTCACGGCCGGGGGCCTGGCTGCGCTCGGCGCACTGCCGCTCGGCAACGTGCGCAAGGCCGAAGCTGGCCCGCCGCCTGCGCCCGGCGCCAAGGTTGAAATCCGCAAGAACATCTGCACGCATTGCTCGGTCGGTTGCACCGTCACGGCCGAGGTCTCGAACGGCGTGTGGATCGGCCAGGAGCCGAGCTGGGACAGCCCCATCAATCGCGGCTCGCATTGCGCCAAGGGTGCCTCGGTGCGCGAGCTGGTCTCCGGCGAGCGCCGGCTCAAATACCCGATGAAGCTCACGAACGGCCAGTGGTCCCGCGTTTCGTGGGAGCAGGCGATCAATGAGATCGGAGACAAACTGACCGCAATCCGGGAGAAGTCGGGCAGTGAATCGGTCTATTGGCTCGGCTCGGCCAAGATGACGAACGAGGGCTCGTACCTGTTCCGCAAGCTCGGCGCATTCTGGGGCACCAACAACACCGACCACCAGGCACGCATCTGCCATTCGACGACCGTCACCGGCGTGGCCAACACGTGGGGCTACGGTGCGATGACGAACAGCTATACCGACATCCGCAACGCCAAGACGCAGATCATCATGGGCGGCAATCCTGCCGAGGCCCATCCGGTATCGCTGCAGCATCTGCTCGAAGGCGCGGAGATGAAGAAGGCGAACGTGATCGTCATCGATCCGCGCCTGACGCGCACGGCCGCGCACGCCACTGAATATGTGCGGTTGCGTCCCGGCACCGACATCCCGGTGCTCTACGGGATGATGTGGCACATCATCAAGAATGGCTGGGAGGACAAGGAGTTCATCCGCCAGCGCGTCTACGGCTTCGAGGCCGCGCGCAAGGAAATGGAGAAATGGACACCGGAGGAGGTCGAGCGCGTCTCCGGCGTTCCCGGCGCGCAGCTCGAGCGCGTCGCCAAGATGTTCGCGACCGAGAAGCCGTCCACCCTGATCTGGTGCATGGGCCAGACTCAGCACACGGTGGGGACGGCCAACGTGCGGGCGAGCTGCATGGCTCTGCTGCTCACCGGCAATGTCGGCGCCCCCGGCACGGGCGCCAATATCTTCCGCGGCCACGACAACGTTCAGGGCGCCACCGATGTCGGCCTCGATGTCGTGACGCTGCCCTTCTATTACGGCCTATCGGAAGCCGCGTGGAAGCACTGGTCGCGCGTATGGGAGGTCGACTACGAGTACCTGGCCGCTCGCTTCGACGACAAGAAGATGATGCAGACGCCAGGCATCCCGCTGACGCGCTGGTTCGACGGCGTCCTGCTGCCGAAGGATCAGGTGGCCCAGAGGGACAACGTCCGGGCCATGTTCGTGCAGGGCCATGCCAGTAACTCGATCACGCGCATCCCGGAGTCGCTGAAGGGCCTGAAGGCGCTTGAGCTTCTGGTGGTGGCCGATCCGCATCCGACGACGTGGGCGTCGCTGGCGGTGCAGGCGGGCCGCAAGGAGGGCGCCTACCTGCTGCCGGTCGCAACCCAGTTCGAATGCAAGGGCTCGCGCGTGGCCTCCAATCGCGCGCTGCAGTGGGCCGAGCCGGTCGTCAAGCCGATCTTCGAGTCGAAGGACGATCTGGAGGTCATGTACCTGATCGCCAAGAAGCTCGGCTTCGCCGACCAGATGTTCAAGAACATCAAGGTCGAGAACAATCTGCCGTCGGCAGAGGATATTCTTCGGGAGATCAACCGCGGCAGCTGGTCGACCGGCTACTGCGGGCAATCGCCGGAGCGCCTGAAGTCGCATCTGGCGCATCAGGCCGACTTCGACATGCTCACGCAGCGGGCGACCAGAGGCCCCAACAAGGGCGACTACTACGGCCTGCCCTGGCCATGCTGGGGCGCGCCCGAGATCAGGCATCCGGGCACACCCCTGCTCTACAATACCAACCTGGCGGCCATGGATGGAGGCGGCGTCTTCCGCGCCCGTTTCGGCGTGGAGCGCGAGGAGAAGCTTCCCGACGGCACGGTCCGCAAGGTCAACTTGCTCGCCGAGGGCTCCTACTCCAAGGACTCGGAGATCCAGGACGGTTATCCGGAGTTCACACTCGGCGTGCTCAAGAAGCTCGGGTGGGACAAGGACCTCACCGAGGCCGAGTTGGCGGTGATCAACAAGGTCAATCCCACCGATCCGGACAAGGTGTCGTGGTCAACGGATCTGTCCGGCGGCATCCAGCGCGTGGCCTTGAAGCGCGGCTGCATCCCCTACGGCAACGGCAAGGCGCGCATGAACGCCTGGAATCTGCCGGACCCGATCCCGGTGCATCGTGAGCCCATCTACACCCCGCGCATCGATCTCGTCGCCAAGTACCCGACGCTGCCCAACGCGCGGCAGTTCCGGCTGCCGAACATCGGCTTCGATGTGCAGAAGTCGGCGGTGGACAGAGGGGTGGCGAAGGAGTTTCCCATCATCCTCTCGACCGGTCGCCTGGTTGAGTACGAAGGCGGCGGCGAGGAGACCCGTTCCAACAAGTGGCTGGCCGAGTTGCAGCAGGAGATGTTCATCGAGATCAATCCTGCCGATGCCGCGGACCGTGGCATCAGCGACGGCAACTGGGTGTGGGTCAGCGGGGCGGAGAACAGCTCCAGAGCCAGGGTCAGGGCGCTCGTCACCGAGCGCGTCGGCAGGGGCGTGGCCTGGATGCCTTTCCACTTCGGCGGCTGGTTTGCCGGTCAGGACCTGCGGGCGAACTACCCGCATGACACTGATCCAATCGTGCTCGGCGAAAGCGCGAACACGATCACAACTTACGGATACGATCCGGCCACGGGTATGCAGGAGCCAAAGGTGACCCTGTGCCAGATCAGAGCGGCGTGAGGAGGGAGCAATCATGGCTCGGATGAAGTTTCTCTGTGACGCCGACCGCTGCATCGAATGCAACGCCTGCGTCACCACCTGCAAGAACGAGCACGAGATACCGTGGGGCATCAACCGCCGGCGTGTCGTCACCATCAACGACGGCAAGCCGGGCGAGCGCTCGGTGACGATGGCGTGCATGCACTGCACGGATCCGCCGTGCGCGGCCGTGTGCCCGGTCAACTGCTTCTACACGACAGCAGACGCCGTGGTGCTGCACTCCAAGGACCTGTGCATCGGCTGCGGCTACTGCTTCTATGCGTGCCCGTTCGGCGCTCCGCAGTATCCGCGCGTCGGCAACTTCGGGTCCCGCGGCAAGATGGACAAGTGCACGTTCTGTGCTGGCGGCCCCGAGGCGGACATGACGGCCGCCGAGTTCGGAACCCGCAACGGCCAGTTCACCGGCTACGGAACGAACCGGCTCGCGGAGGGCAAGCTGCCGCTGTGTGCCGAGATGTGCGCCACCAAGTCGTTGCTGGCCGGAGACGGCGAGATCATCGCCAAGATCTTCCAGGAGCGTGTTGTCCGGCGCGGCTACAGCTCCGGCGCATGGGGTTGGCAGACTGCCTACCGGGAGAACATCGAGGCCTAGTCGACCGTACGGACTCGGCGGCGGGAGAAAACCTGCCGCCCCCATTCGCCTCCGCCGCACGGCGGAAACACAGGATCAGGAGGCATAGCAATGCCAACGAGCGCGTCGCTCCGGGTCTTCATCGCCGCAATCCTGCTCGCTCTGGCCGCGGCCTTCGTGGTGCTGCCGGCGTCGGCGCAGCGGCAACCCGCCGAGGTCAACCCCACGGCGCAGTCGGTGAAGGAGAGGCAGCTGCTGAATGAGGTGCAGCGCATCCAGGGTCGCGGCACGCTGCCCGACACGCGTTCGAGAGTGCTGGAGCAGCCGGAGGGCCGCGCCTGGCGCGAGTTCCGCACGGTGACCCTGCGCTGGATCGGCGCCATCGCCATCCTCGGCATGCTGGCGCTGCTGGTAGCGTTCTATCTGATACGGGGCATGGTCAAGATCGAGAACGGGCGCTCGGGGCGCACTCTGGTGCGGTTCAACGCCTTCGAGCGCTTCGTGCACTGGATGACGGCGGGCTCATTCGTAGTGCTGGCCCTCTCGGGTCTCAACATCACCTTCGGACGGGAGCTGATTCTTCCGCTGATCGGTCCGGCCGCCTTCACCGGGTTGTCGCAGTGGGCCAAGTACGCCCACAACTTCCTGAGCTTCCCGTTCACAATCGGTGTGATCGTGATGTTCCTGATGTGGCTCGCCTGGAACCTGCCCACGCCGGCGGACTTGCGGTGGATTGCGCAGGGCGGCGGCATTGTCGGCGACAGCCATCCGCCGGCCAAGCGGTTCAACGCGGGCCAGAAGGCGATCTACTGGGTGGTGGTGCTGGGGGGCGGCGCGACTGCGATAACCGGTTACCTGCTGATGTTCCCCTTCTATGTCACCGACATCGCGGGGATGCAGACGGCGCAGATGGTGCACGCCGTCGTCGGCCTGCTGTTCATCGCCATCATGCTCGCGCACATCTACATCGGCACCATCGGCGAGCAGGGCGCATTCGAGGCGATGGGCTCCGGCAGCGTCGACGTCAACTGGGCGCGTCAACACCACAGCTTGTGGCTTGAGCAGGAGGCCCAGCGCGGCCGGGTCTCCGGCGGTGCCACGCCTGCAGAATAGAGGAGGGGACTAATCAATGCGTGCTTTTTTGCTCGCCTGCCTGGTGGCGATCGTGCTGGCTGTAGGAGGGGCCTATGTGCTGAACAGCGGCTACATCCACAATGCCTCATCCACGACCTTCACCACTGATAGTGTGCGGATCTAGGCTGCCGTCTGTTGGCCTCGGCATTTAAGCGATTGCCAGCGCCAAGGGATTGAACGTCATCCCGCTGCCTTGGGCGCGGGATGACCCTCATTGAGCTTCAATCGGGCAGCTCGAGCACATCCCGCATAGGCCCGTCGTCCATGGTCGCCGCGGCGTCGGTTTCGGGCTCGGCATGGCGCTCGCGCCGTACGCCCGGGAAGATGATGATCTCCGCGCCTTCCGGCGGGCTGGCCTCCGTCTCCTCCGCACCCCGCGCAGTAGCCGACTTGAATGGTACGATGTGTGCCATCGATGCTCCCGAGCCGACGGCCGCACAGGGGCGGCCAGTGTCCCTTCCATCGCCCGTACGCACACTCGGGTCTCGGCGAATCGAGACGAGTTGAGCGCTCCTGCCGTTAACAGCCGGTTAACACCTGTGCAACGCTGCAAGGGCGACCGCATGCCGCGCAGCTTTCGCGGGACGGCGGCTACGCCGGCGCCAGCCATTCGTCGAGGAAATGCCGTCCGGCGCGGTCCTCCACGGCGACGATCCAGATGTCGGCATCGAAGTTGACCTGTCGCGCCAGGTAGGCATCGGCATCCGGCTCCGGCACGGCTTCGTCCTTGAGACATGGCTGCCAGCGGCGCTCCTCGCGTGCTTCGTCGAGCCCGGCGGGCGCCGGGCCGTAGAGCGCCGCGGTGCCGTCGAGGCGGCTCACCTTGATGTAAATGGCGCCGGCGTCAGCGTCGCCCCGGCGCACGAGCAGCGCATCGGCCCCATCGACGCGGCAGCGCCTGAGATAAGCCTTGATCCAGATCTCCGATTTCAGGCGCATCGACGACGAGCCACTCCCGGCTGCGGGGTTCCTGCGCAGCGTATATCACGCGGCCGAGGCTGGGTCCCCGGGCGTCGCGTTCGAAGCCCATGACATGCCGGAGCAGCGAGGGGGCTGCCCCTCACTTGGGATGCCGGCCCCCGCCACCGATACCGGTCTGCAGCCGCTCCACCACAACGGCAGAGATGCGTCCCTTCGGCACCAGGCCCTGATCAGTCTCGAATGTGCGGAGCGCGGCAACGGTCGCGGCGCTGAGCCTGCCGTCGGCAGGGCCGGGATGGTAGCCACGTGCTGCCAGATGCTCCTGCACCTGCTTGATGAGGGTCTGCGCGTGCGGCGTACGCACCTCGGGCGCGTCCGGCGCTCCGCTCGCGGGTGGCGTGCCGAACAGCAGCTCCTTGAGCAGGGCCTGGCTCGCCTCGCCTGTCAGGGCCATGCCGTGGTCCTGCTCATAGCCGACGATGGCGGCCCGGGTGGGCATCCCCATGACGCCATCCGTCGGCACCGGCCCGTAGCCCTGCCGGTTGAGCTGCTCCTGCACCGAGCGCACGGTATCGGCATCGGCGGCCTCTGGCGGCGCCTCGCCGACGGTGGCCACCCGAACCATTCGCACCTTGACGGTCTGCACGCTCTTGGGCTGC
>DASURA010000157.1:0-4183 GCA_036280295.1 Hyphomicrobiaceae bacterium | reverse complement strand
GTCGATATCGCCTTTCTGGCGGTGTGTCTCGCCGAGGCTCGCCAGGGCAAAGGCGTGCCGCGAATTGAGTTTCAGCGCCTGCTCGAGATCGATGATGGCGCTGTCGAACTGCCCCTTCTGGCGGTAGGCCTCGCCGCGGCTGGCATGGGCGAAGGAATTCTGCGGGTTCAGGCGGATCGCCTCGTCGAAATCGGCGATGGCGCGGTCGAAGTCGCGCTTGAGGCGGTAGGCCTCGCCGCGGCCGCCGACGGCGAAGTCGTCGCGGGGGTTGAGCTTCACCGCCTCGTTAAAGTCGGCGATTGCCAGGTCATGCAGGCCCTTGAGGCGATACGCCTCGCCGCGATTGCCGTAGGAGACGCCGTCGCGGGAATTGAGGCGGATGAGATCGGTGCACGCCCGAATGGCCAGATCCGGGTTGCCGGTCTGGCCGCAGTCCTCCCGCGGCCCGGCATCCGCGGGCCAGGTGGCGGCCCCGACAAGCGCGCAGCCCAAAGCCAAGCCGATCCAATACCGCATACGCCCCTCCCAAGCAGCGCAAAGGCACACCACCGGCTCAACGGCGGCCTCCGGCCGTCTCCGCAGTATTGCCCCATCCGCGGCCTGAGGCCAAGGTGCCGGTCTCCAAACGGATTGGCGGCCGGAGTGCTGCAGATTTCGATGTCGGATCGGGGCTGCGGGAAGAGTGAAATATCCTCTAGGTATCTGGCATCCAGCCGACGCAGGTTCCCCGGTCGTTTCCTGGACCCGGCCGAAAGTACGCCTTTGTCACCGCCGCGGCCGTCTCCCGGCCTCACCATCACCCGTTGGGCCAGACCTTGGCGGCGACGCGGCCGACCAGGCGCAGCTTTGCCTCCTGCTGCGCGTGCGTCATGGTGGTGGCGTACTCGCCCGAGGCGAAGCCGCACTGCGGGCTGAGCGCGAGGCGCTCCAGGGGCACGTAGGCCGAGGCCTCCCTGATTCGCCGCTCGACGGCGGCGTCGTCCTCGAGTCGCCCGTCCTTGGTGGTGATGAGGCCCAGCACCACTGTGGTATCCGGGCGCACATGCGCGAGCGGGCTGAAATCCCCGGCGCGAGGGGTATCGTACTCGAGGAGCAGCGTGTCGTAGTTGGTGAGGCGCGGGAACAGCTCTGCCGCGATGCCCCCATAGCCGCCGTCGGCGAGATAGCGCCCGCCAGGGGCGTTGCCGCGGCAGAGGTGGATGGCGCGCGTGATGCCGGTGATGCCGTCGAACACCGAGTTGTCGATCTCGGCATCCTCGATCAGCTCCTTGTCGAGATCGCGCCCCCAGGCGGCGAACTTCCCGCGGATGCGCGGATCGATGTGCCACTGCGAGTAGTTGGGCGCATCGAGCTGCACGTAGTCGCAGCCGAGCGCGACGAGTTGCTTCACAACGGCCCGCACATGGTCGCGCACGTCGAGCAGGAACTCTCGCGCGGTGGGGTAGGCGGCGCTCGAATGCTCCGGCTCCCAGGCGATGCGGTGCATGCTGGGGGCGGGGTAGGTGAGCTTCACGCGCGCCTTTTTGGCGTGGCCGGCGGCGAACGGAAATTCCTCGGCCACAGCATCGCGACTGGGCTTGATCCTGTCGACGACCAGCGAGCGCGGCCCCCTCTCGGTCTTGATCAAGCCGCCCTCGGAGCCGTCCGGATTGAGCCACAGCCGCATCCAGCCGGCGTCGGCCTCCAGCGTTGCGAACCCGGAAAGGCATCCGTCACGGGCATCACGGACGCCCATCGTCGCCATGAAGTTGTAGCGGCGGTACTCGCCGTCGGTGATGGCGTCGAGGCCGGCGGCCTCCTGTAGCGCGATGGCTTCGGCAACGGCCCGGTCCTCCGCCGCGTGCACCTCGGTGCCTGTGGCTTTTCCCTCGCGCCAGGCATTGCGGGCATCGAGCAGGTACTGCGGCCTGAGCAGGCTGCCGACCACGTCGGCGCGGGCGATCCTCGGCATGGTTCGGGCTCCTCCGGTTGTTGTCGGGGCATTTTACGGGCGTCGGCGCCGGGCGTCGCATGTCGAGATCGATCTTCTGCCGACGCTGGCCCCCGACACCCGGTCTACGGACGCGTGGCGTCGGGAACGCTGTCGGTGGAGGAGAAGTAGGGCTTGATATCGATCAGCGGCGTGCCGTCCACGCAGTCGACCGTGCGCACGGTGATGCTGCCGTCATCCTCGAAGCCCACCAGCTCGACCACGGCGAGCGCAATCGGGTTGGGGCGCACGGGGGAGCGCAGGGCAAAGATGCCGCGCGGGTGGCCAAGGTGCCCCGGCACCTGCTGGATCAGGTCGCGCCGAGCCTGGTCCATCCAGTAGAGCAGGATGGCGTGCGAATAGAGGCGGAGGTCCCTGACGCCGGCGGCAAAGCGCGGATCCAGCTCAATCCGGCCGGTGGCATCCGAGGCGGCGGTGCTCCTGGGGCACTCCTCGCGCCGCTTGAAGGGCGTGCGGATGCGGCCGATGAAGTAGACCCCGGCATCGAAGCTGGCCGGCAGCTCGATCGTCACCTCGCCGGGGCGGATATCGCTCTTGTCGGCCATCAGGTTGCTGGATCCCACCCGCATCGCTCCGCCCCAACCGGCGGTGGATGGCCAATGGATGAGGTGTTTGCAGGCTCAAGTCAAATGCGGTATCAACGCGACACATGGCAGCCCGGACCAATGGGCGCCCAAGCTTGGCCAGGCACCCGTAGCTCAGCTGGATAGAGCGCTGCCCTCCGAAGGCAGAGGTCACAGGTTCGAATCCTGTCGGGTGCGCCAGCACTTACGCGATTTCCCGACGTCTCCTGTCCGCAGAATGTCGGCCTAGCCGTTCAGCGCGCGTTCGCGGTTTGACACATGTGCGGGCTCCTTCCCCACCCCCATAACCCGAGAGCCTTCCTACCGGCCGGTGGGAGGCTCTCCAGTCTCCCGTCTATATTCTCCGCTTAAGGCGTTCATCCGCATACATTAAATATCGGCGGTGCTTGCGCCGGTCGCCTGGCCGGGTTCCTCCGTATGGCGGCCGGCGCGGCGCCCACTCAGGATGCGCCCGGCCAGCGAGCCGCAGACTAAGCCTCGGCTGGTGCGGAGGAGGCGCGCGAATGAGAAGATGGCGCCCGGCGCTGGCTGGTGGCGTCGCGCTGGTGTGGATGGTTGAAATTCTCTGCGTTGGCTCTCGGCCCGAGAGGGCTTGGAGGAAGACCGCGTTCGCCTTGTTGCCGAAGGGGGTGGCAGTCTACCCTGATCACATGAACCAGCGTGCCGTCCTGCTTGCATTGCTCTCAGCAGCCCTGTTCGGCGTGTCGACGCCGGCCGCCAAGCTGCTCCTGGGCAATATCGATCCTGCCATCCTCGCCGGCGTGCTCTATTGCGGAGCAGGCCTCGGGATTGCCGCCTTGCGGCGCGCCGGAGTGTTTGTGAGCGGGCGGGCCTTTCCGTCGGAGGCGGCGCTCGGGCGCAAGGACGTGCCCTACCTTGCCGGCGCGATCGTGGCAGGCGGCGTGGTGGGACCGGTTCTGCTCATGGTGGGCTTGCAGCGCACGGACGCCTCTGCTGCCTCTCTTCTGCTGACGCTGGAAGGTGTGGCCACTGCGCTCATGGCCTGGTTCATCTTCCACGAGAACCTCGACCGGCGCATCGCGCTCGGCATCGCATGCATTGTCGCTGGCGCTCTCATGCTGTCGTGGAGCGGGCAGCCGCAGCTGGCGAGCTTCGTAGGGCCATTGGCAATTGTCGGCGCATGTTTCGCGTGGGGACTGGACAACAACCTGACGCGGCAGGTCTCGCTGGCCGATCCGCTCGAGATTGTCGAGTGGAAAGGTTTGATCGCCGGCCCCGTAAATCTCGCGCTCGGTTTTTTGGTTGGTAGCCAGGTGCCCGGTCTTGCGGCTGCCTTGCTGGCCGCAGTGGTCGGGTTTCTGGGCTACGGCGTCAGCCTCGTCCTGTTCGTCTACGCCTTGCGGCACCTCGGCACGGCGCGCACGGGCGCCTATTTCTCGACGGCACCATTCCTGGGCGCGATTGCAGCGTTGGTGCTTCTGCAAGAACCTGTGACCGTCCACCTGCTTGGCGCCGGCCTGCTGATGGCCATCGGCGTCTGGCTGCATCTCACGGAGCACCACGAGCACGAGCATACGCATGAGCCGATGGAACATACGCACGCGCACGTGCACGACGCGCACCACCAGCACGCTCATACGGCCGAAGA
>DASURA010000156.1:0-3755 GCA_036280295.1 Hyphomicrobiaceae bacterium | reverse complement strand
TCCGCCTCTGGCAATTGCCACAGCATTCTTCAACTTCGAGGTATCGATCCCGACAAACACTTCGCTACTATGCCCCACGGCTCATCCTCCTCGTGTGAGGCTCTACCCGTTCCATTCGGGCAACCCTCGTACATCACATCGCCGCCGCCTCACCAGAGGGGACATACAGTTTGGCACTTTTCCAGCGCCACGCCGAAGGTGCTCGTCCTTGATAGCCGCGCGGCACGGCGGCACGCTTGAAGCCAGGATCAAACGACGTTTGCAGGCCATGCCTTGATCGCTTCGATCACGCCGCCATCGTCGACAATCCGGAATTCACGCCGGAAAATTGGGGGCCGGAAATTCAAAATTTGCCTGAATATGGAGACCGAGCTTGAGGACGACTGGCGCTGGATCGCCGAGATCCCGCAGCTTCCTGGCGTCCTGGCCTACGGCATGACGCAAGACGAGGCTTCTGCGCGTGCCCAGATCCTGGCGCACCGGGTTGTGGCCGAGCGCCTGGAGCACCGGCGGTGTCGGGTTGGCGCGAAGCACGTAATCCGACGTTTGTCGTAAGGAAGATGGTGGGTTACGACCCCTCCGGGCCTAACCCACCCTACGCTTGGCCGAGCGGCTGGAGCACGTGGAGGCCAAGCCCGTGGAGATCAGGATTCTGCTGCCATCAGCGTGACGACTTGCGCATCAGTGAAGGCGCGCCGCGTTCTGGCCGCCTCCTGAGGATTGGCTGGCAGGTGAAGCGCATTCCGGCTCCCACAAAGACGCTCTCGCGCCAGGGTTCGTCCGACTACGTTTTCGCCTTTCACGATAATGAAGCGATTGGCCCGCGGATGCTGGCACGTATTGCTCGGCAAACCGCCTCCAGCCAGGTGACCTTTGTCGCTCCAGGCCACCCAATCCGCGTCAATGAGACGGCCCATTCGCTCACTGCCAGCCAGGGAAAATGGTGGGTTACGGCCCTTCGGCCCCAAAACATAACCCACCCTACGGCTACGGCTTAGGGCGTGACAGGAAAATCGGCTGGCCGCCGAGCGAGCCGTAGACATAAGGCTCCTGCGGCGGGCTCAGGTGCGCTGTCGCCGCCAGCACGTCATCACGGACCTGGCCAAACAGCAGACGAATCTCGAGGCCCGGGATGGCGAGGCGCTTCAGCAGCGCTGCGGTGAACGGACTGTGCCGACCGACACCGTCGTCGGCCAGCGTTCCCTCCTTGGCGGCATAGATCACCAAGGTGTTCCTGTCAGGCTCGACACGCGAAAGCCCACGGCTGACGCCGCGGCTGCGGCCGGCCAAGGGGAAGATGTTGTTACGGCAGGCATCGAGGATGACGAGCCTGAGCCTGACTGCCCCCTGGATCTGCTCGAGCACCGTGTCGAGCGTGATCGCCTCGATGCCGAGATCGGAGGCCGTCTCAAGCCTCGCATCGACGGGGATCAGGTAGTTCCTGCCATTGCGCTCGGTGGCGTGACCGGCATAGTAGACCAGCGCCAGCCCGGCCTGCCTCGCGTCGCGGGCGAACGCGCGCAGCGCCGCCCGGAAGCCTTCGGCACCGAGAGCCTCAGCACCACCTTGTCGAAACCCAGGCGGTTCTGCAGGACCGCAGCAATGGCGGTTGCGTCGTTGCCGGGGTTCTGCAACGGCCCGACCTTGTAGCTCGCGTTGCCGATCACCAGTGCCACCCGTCGACCGAAGGAGGCTGGCGCCACGGGCGATGGCGCAGTCTCGATGGCAGGCGCCGTCGCCGCGGGCGGTCGTGAAGCAGGCGTCTGCGCAGACGACGATCTGATCGCGGCGAGCCGCTGCGTCGCCTTGGCGCGATAGTCTTTGTCGCGCTTCCACTCGGCCGGCAGGCTCGCAGCCTTGGCGTAGTCCCCGATCGCCCTGGCACGATCGCCCTTGGCTTCGTACGTCCTGCCGCGGCTCACGAGAGCGGCCAGATTATCGGGGGAGAATTCGAGCGCGACATTGAAATCCGCGATGGCCCGGTCGAGCTCGCCAACAGCGTGATAGGATTCGCCACGCAAAAAGTGGAAGGACATCCAACTGGCATCCGGTGCCTTCCCGGCAGCCAGATCTATGGCCCTGGTCGCGTCGGCGATGGCGTGGCGATGATTTCCCTTGAGCTGGTAGAGCCTGCCGCGCGCCCAGTAGACGGACGCCGCCTTTGGATCAAGTTCGATGCCGTGATTGTAGTCGGCCAGGGCGCGGTCGTAGTCCCCCATCTTCACATACACATTCGCCCGAGGGACGTAGCTGTGAGTGTCTCGTGGCTTGCGCCGCACGATATCGTCGGCGTCGGCCAGGGCACGGGCATAGTCGCCCTTCTCTGCGTATGCGTGTGCCCGCGCCGACCGGGCTATTCCGGCCCAGAAGGCATCGCTTCCGGCAATCACCTGGGCGTAGTCCGCGATGGCGCGGTCAAAGTCGCCCATTTTCTCGTACAATATGGCCCGACCGACGAGGTTGCCTGCGACGGCCAACGGAGGACTGAAATTTATAGCTTGGGTGAGATCGGCGAAGGCACGGTCATAGTCACCCATCTTTTCGTGCACACCTGCCCGCAAGCTGTAGGCATAGTCGTCTCGTGGCTTGCGCCGGATGATCTGGTTGAACTCGGCGAGGGCGCGCTCGTAGTCGCCCTTGTCCGCGAACGTTGATGCTCGGCTGGTGTCGGCGATGCCATACTCTGGATCGATCGCGATGGATCGATCGTAGTCGGCGATGGCACGATCGTAGTCGTGCTTTTTTCTGTAGGCATCGCCCCGTCTGTCGTACGCCGTGCGATTATTCGGATTGCGATTGATGAGCTCGCTGCAGGCTGCGATGACCGCATCGGCCGTCAGACGATAAAGGCCGTGGTAGCAGTCGTCGTTCGCCCATGCCGCCGGGGCGGCAAGCCCAAGGGCGATGGCACAGCTCAGCGCCAGACCTATCCAGTGCCGCACGCACGCCTCCCCCAGAGCGCCAGCAAGTCGGATGCTCACGTTGCCGGGAGGCTATCCGGTGAGCCCGCATACGGGCAAGGCCGTGCCCTGCCAACGTGTTGGGGGGCGAAATCGACCCCGCTGCGCTGCCCTCGGGGCACAATCCGCCGGTCAGCTCTACTGCCGTCGCCAGGAGCGGGAGTTGCACCGCCGGATACGAATAAAAAAATGCAAATGTCAGTGGATGGGGTCAGACCCGCAGGCTCTGACCCCACCGTGGCATCACTCGACCTTGATGCCCTTTTCCTTGAAGTACTTCAGCGCACCGGGATGCCAGGGGATGCCGGCGCGCTTGGAGGTCTGCCAATCGGGCCTGATGTTGAGCGCCTCCTTGTGCACCAGCGCCAGCTCGCCCCGCTTCTCCAGGGTGATGCGGGTGATGTCGTAGGCCAGCTTCTCGTCCATGTTCGCGTTGACGGCCAGGATGTTCGACACCGTGATGTTCTTGGCGTCGTGCTCCATGCCCTTGTAGGTGGAGGCCGGAATGACCGCCTCGGCATAAAGCGGGCCGTACTTGGCGTTCATCTTCGCGGCGTACTGCGCGATGTCGATGATCTTGATCTTGGTGTTGGGCGTTGACGCCAGATCCGTGACCGCCGCCGTCGGCAGGCCGCCGACCCAGAAGAACGCCTCGATCTTGCGGTCCTTGATGGCATTGACGCTCTCCGCCGCGCCGAGCCGCTCGCGCGTCATGTCCTTGTCAGGGTTGAGGCCGGCGGCCTCGATGACGCGCAGCGCGAACACCTCGGTCGCGCTGCCCGGCGAGCCGGTCGA
>DASURA010000155.1:0-23598 GCA_036280295.1 Hyphomicrobiaceae bacterium | reverse complement strand
TACCTGGTGGCCGGCCGCTACACCTGCGTGCTGTGGAACGCGATCCCCCACGATTGGGAGGACCCGGACGGCTGGGTGGAGACGGCGCTGGAGCAATGCCGCGCGCTGGACTGGGCGCTGCTCGTTCTCCATGATCTGCCGACAGGCGCGATGGACCGGCTGGCGCAGTTCATCGGCGAGGCGCACGCGGCCGGGGCGACCTTCGTGCAGGATTTCCCACCGGCGTGCGTGCCGCTGGTGCGGGGGCAGATCGTGGGCGCGATGGAAGAATATTGCCATGCTGCGGGCACTTGATCCGTTCATCCCGACACTTGTTGCCGGGATCCTGATGGCCACAATCGCCGCAGCCTGAAGCAAGGCTATCCTGCCGCGGCACCCGCCCACGCCGCGCCCTGGCGCCGCCGCCTGTCTGTATCCATCGCATACGTTGCGAGCGCGTCGTTGGCGGCGATGCCGTCGATGGTGAGCGGCCCCGTCAGCCGGGCGGCGTCCTCCGCCCCGACGGCCAGCACAGGCGCCTCGCCACGCCGCACCTGATCGATCGACCGCTTCAGCAGCCGCCGATAGGCCGAGATCGCCCGGTCGGAATAGCCCAGGTGCTCGCGCGTGCGGTCCTGGATGCGGCCCAGGCTCTCCACCGCCCACTGGTCGTGGACGTTGATATCCTCGCCCATGCCCGTGTAGGTGCGCGTCTGCTGCTCGCGCGGGTCGAAGCCGTAGTCGTTGCGGCGGTTCTTCTTCGAGCGGTAGTCGGGCAGCTCGTACACCTCAAGGCGCTGGGCGCGCATGGCGGCCTTGTCGATGGGGGTGCCGAAGCTGGTGAATACGGTGTACCAATAGCAATTCACGTCATCGACCGGCACGTGCCACTGGGTGAGCATCATCTCCTGGCTCAAGGGAATGGAGATGGCGTGCGGGAAGATCTGGTTGGTGACGCGCACGTGCGTCTTGCCGTTGCCGAGGTCGCGCGTGGTGAGGATCTTGAGGCCGTAGCCGGTCTCCTCCACGGCGATGGCCGGCCGGGCAAACTCGCGCAGCACCTGCGTCATCGGGATATCGCTGTCGGCCGAGGCATCGCGGAACTGCTTGCCGTAGACCTTGGACCGGTCCTCGTCCTCGAAGAAGCGGTGCAGATAGGAGGCGTGCGCCGGGTCGATGCCCACCTCCAGCGCCTGCAGCCAGTTGCACTCCCACAGGCCCTTGAAGGCGAACACGTGGGTCTCCGGCGCGACGAAGCAGTCGAACGCCGGGAACGCCGGTGCGGCAGCGAGGCCGCCGGGCCCCCCATTTGCCCCCATGTAGGCCCACAGCACGCCGGCCTTCTCCACCACCGGGTAGGCGGTCTGCCGGACGTTGCGGCACAGCGGGCTGTTGGCGCCGTCAGGCTCGGCCGGCGTGTCGCGGCATTGGCCGGTCACGTCGAACAGCCAGCCGTGGAACGAGCAGCGCAGGCCGCCATCCTCGAGCCGGCCGTAGGCCAGATCGGCGCCGCGGTGCGGGCAGTCGCGGCGCAGGAGGCCGTGGCGGCCGGCCTCGTCGCGGAACAGTACCAGGTCCTCGCCCAGCAGCCGCACCGCCTTCACCGGTCGCGGGCCGGCGAGTTCCTCGGTGAGCGCCGCCGGCTGCCAATACCGCCGCATCAGCGCCCCGCACGGGGTACCCGGTCCGATGCGGGTGATCAGCTCGTTCTCCTGGGCGGACATCATGGCGGTGGGGCTCCAATGCTGCGACCGCCTTATGATAAACGCGGTTCTTCGCAAAATCGCAATGGGCGGCCGAGGCATAGAGGAGTGCCATGCTCGAAGGTCTGGACCAGGTGCCATGGCGGCAGCTTCACCACGCCTTCGGCACCGCCGAGGACGTGCCTGCGCTCATTCGCGCCTTGGCGAGCACGGAGGAAAGCGAGCGGAGCTCAGCGTTCTATGAGCTCCATGGAAACCTGTGGCATCAGGGTACGATCTATGAAGCAACGCCGCACGCTGTGCCATTCCTGATTGATCTTGCCACCGCGCAGGAGATACCCGGCCGCTCCGAGCTGTTGAGCTATCTGGGAATGTTGGCCGGCGGCTCCTCCTACACTGATGTGCACAGGGGGATCGCGAAGCCCCAAAATGCGGCATTCAGGCGGCAGTTGCAGCGTGAGCTGGCCTGGGTCGCCCAGACACGACGTGCGGTGAAGGCGGGCGAAGCGCTTTATTCGGCGTGTCTCAAGGCCGCCGAGCACGCGACGTGCTGTGCCGCTGCTTATGTCCTGAGCCGGTTTCCCGAGCACGCCGACGCCTATTGGGCACCTATTGTCCGATGTTACGAGACGGCCGGCACCGATACGGCAGTTCGGTGCGGGATCGCCATCCTGACCCAGGAATTCTCAGTTCAGGGCGGGTCTGACACGCAATGGCTACTGCAGATGTTCGACAGCGAGGATCACCTGGCGGTACGCATCGCGCTGGCCGTGTCCTTGGCGCACTGTCCCGCGCAGCCAGCGGAGGCGGTCCTGAGCTTCCTAGGAGGCAATTTGCTCGTGGGGGAAGAGGTCTCCGAGATGTACCACGCCCAGCCTTGGAATAGCGGTGAGCCGATTTGGGATATGGTACGCGCCCTGTCCTTGTCGAGGCCGGGCCGACGCCTCGCGGTCGACCGCTTCAATGCGCTGCTGTCGCAAGGCGCACCGAAAGACAAGCTGAATTATCTACGGTACGTAATGCGCGGAGAGCTTCCATTGCGAGCAACGCCGCTCGATATGTCTACCGAACCCCTACTCCCTATCAGGCTAGCCGATGAATGAGGGCTGGCACGAAAGCCTTATGACTTGCGCGACAGCTCCTCCAGCTTTGCCTGCATCGCCGCCATCTGCGACTTGAGCGCATCCAGCTCCCCGGATTTGGCGGGAGCCGCAGGGGGTGCGGGCTTCACGACCTCGGGTCGGACGGGAGATTGTGGCGCGCCCGGTGTGGGAGCAGCAGCGCCAGCCTCGGCCTCCCCGGCCGGCCGTGGCGTCCCGGCAGCACCCGCCGCCGGCGGCTTGCCGAATGGCGAGAACATGGCCATAGCCTGCTCGAACATCGCGAGGTTCTTCCTCGCCTGATCCTGATAGGCCTCGAAGGCACCGGCCGGGGTGAAGGCGTCGGCGAACGATTTGCGGAACTTCTCCTGCTCCTTGGCGAGGGTATCGAGGCTCACCTGCAGGTAGCTTGGAACCATGCGCTCGATCGAATCGCCGTAGAAGCGGATCAGCTGGCGCAGGAACGGAATCGGCAGCAGGGTCTGGCCGCCCATGCGGCTCTCCTGCTCGACGATGATCTGGGTGAGCACCGAATGCGTCAGGTCGTCGCCGGACTTGGCATCGAACACCACGAAGTCGCGGCCACCCTTCACCATCGCCGCCAAATCGTCGAGCGTGACGTAGGTGCTGGTATCCGTGTTATAGAGCCGGCGGTTGGCGTACTTTTTGATCACAACTGGCTCGACCCTTTCAGGGTCCTTGCCGCCGGGAGGTGGATCAACCTTGCTGAGCACGCGCATTGCGCCATCGCTATCGGATTAGAACTTTCGTATCGTTCAACCTAGCACGAGCGTGCCCCCCGAGACCAGCGTAAATCTCAGGGCGACGTCGGAAATTGGGAAAGGTCCCCAATGCGCCTCCTCGCAGCCTCCGGCCTGGCAGAGGGCGGCGGGTCGAGCCCGGAGCTCCCCGGGAAGGCGGGAACGTGCCGTGCACTCAATGCCTTCGGGGTGGCAGACCGCCCAGAGCGCTATTAATATGAATAACATGATCTTCCCGCACACTTCCCCCTTCCTCGCCCCTGGAGCCATGCCATGAGCAAAGATGCTTCCACCATCGTCATCGCCGGCGCCGCCCGCACCCCTGTCGGTTCCTTCAACGGCGCGCTCGCCAGCCTGCCGGCCCACGAGCTGGGCAAGGTGGCGATCACGGCGGCACTGGAGCGCGCCCGCGTCGAGACCGGCGAGGTCTCGGAGGTCATCATGGGTCAGATCCTGACGGCAGGTCAGGGGCAGAACCCGGCTCGGCAGGCTTCGATCGGCGCCGGCATCCCGGTCGATGCACCGGCATGGGGCGTTAACCAGCTGTGCGGCTCGGGCCTCCGTGCGGTTGCACTGGGCGCCCAGCAGATCCAGCTGGGCTCTTCCCACGTGGTGGTGGCCGGCGGCCAGGAAAGCATGAGCCAGGCCCCGCACGTCGCGCATCTGCGCGAGGGCACCAAGATGGGCGACGTGAAGTTCATCGATACGATGATCAAAGACGGCCTGTGGGACGCCTTCAACGGCTACCACATGGGCACCACCGCTGAGAACGTGGCGCGGCAGTGGCAGATCCCCCGCGAGGAGCAGGACCGCTTCGCGGTGGCGTCGCAGAACAAGGCCGAGGCGGCGCGCAAGGCCGGCAAGTTCAAGGACGAGATCGTGCCCGTCACCATCAAGACGCGCAAGGGCGAGGTGGTGTTCTCGGAGGACGAGTACATCAAGGACGGCGTCACCTACGAGACCGTCTCAAAACTGCGCCCGGCGTTCGACAAGGAGGGCACGGTGACGGCCGCCAACGCCAGCGGCATCAACGACGGCGCCGCCGCGGTGGTGCTGATGACCGTGGAGGAGGCCAGGAAGCGGGGCATCACGCCGCTCGCGCGCATCGTCTCTTGGGCGCACGCCGGCGTCGACCCGTCGATCATGGGCACCGGGCCGATCCCGGCGTCCAAGCGGGCGCTGGAGCTGGCAGGCTGGACCGTCAAGGATCTCGACCTGATCGAGGCCAACGAGGCGTTCGCGGCCCAGGCCTGCGCGGTGAACAGGGGCCTCGGCTGGGACACCGAGAAGGTCAACGTCAACGGCGGTGCCATCGCCATCGGCCATCCGATCGGCGCCTCCGGCGCGCGTGTGCTGAACACGCTGCTGTTCGAGATGCAGCGCCGCAATGCCAAGAAGGGCCTCGCGACGCTGTGCATCGGCGGTGGCATGGGCGTCGCCATGTGCGTGGAGCGCGATTGAGCCTCATGCCGCGTCCTGTCGGCGGGACGCGGCATGATTCAGATGCCCTGGTCAAACCCTGGCGAGGGGCCGTGGAGCGCACCCGGAGCACCGGTGCGGCAGTGCGGCCTGCGGCCATCACCATCATCTGCGTTAGCGTCGGCATCGTTTTTCTGGAGTCGGTTCAGATTTCGCCCGATTGACCGACCGCAATTGCCGCACTGCGCGTCCTGCTTATCGAAGACGTCCTCGGCCATCGATTGCGCAGTCGAGGAATTCTTTCACTCTATCGGTTTAAGCATGCCCCGCGAGGACGCCAGGTAAAGGGGACCGCCAGATGCCCAGGGTTGCGATCGTCACCGGGGGAACACGCGGGATCGGCCACGCGATCTCGATCGCCCTCAAGCGGCACGGCTGCCGTGTCGCTGCCAACTACGCCGGCAATGACGCTGCCGCCCGCCAGTTCCAGGCCGAAACCGGCATCCCAATCTACAAGTGGGACGTGTCTGACTACGCCGCCTGCGAGAAGGGCGTGGCGGCGGTGGTGCGCGAATTGGGTCCGGTTGATGTACTGGTCAACAACGCTGGCATCACCCGCGACGGCGTGCTGCACCGCATGAGCAGGGAGAATTGGGACGCGGTGATCCGCACCAATCTCGATTCGGTGTTCAACATGACTCGGCTCGTCATCGACGGCATGCGCGCGCGCACTTTCGGCCGCATCGTCTCGATCTCGTCGATCAACGGCCGCAAGGGCCAATTCGGGCAAGCCAATTACTCGGCGGCCAAGGCGGGTCTGCTGGGCTTCACCAAGGCCGTCGCCCAGGAGAACGCCGCCAAGGGGATTACCGTCAATGTGATCGCGCCCGGCTACATCGCGACCGAGATGGTGATGGCGGTACCGAAGGACGTGCTGGAGACCAAGATCATCCCACAGATACCGGTGGGGCGCCTCGGCACCGCATATGAGATCGCACGCTGCGTGGCGTTCCTCGCAGCGGATGACGCGGGATTCATCACCGGCGCCTGCCTTGATGCGAACGGCGGGCAGTACATGGCGTAGGCGGTGGCTGTAGGGTGCAACAAGGCGCAGCCGCGTTGCACCGAGACCGCCGTTCGCGGGTGCCGTCATGATGACCCGGTGCAATGCGCTTCGCTTCTTGCACCCTACGAGGTCACCCCACGCAGCCCCTCCACCAGCTGACGCATCAGGGCGATCTCGTCGTCGTTGATGGTGTGGCCCATGCCGGGGTAGATGCGCTCCGTCACCTCGGCGCCGAGGCCGCGCAGCACCTCGGTCGATTCGTGCACCCGCCATTCCGGGATGTGGCCGTCGATATCGCTGCAGCCGAGGATCGCCGGCGTACCGGCGAGCGATCCCGCATAGGTGCGCGGTGTGCCCGGCGGTCCGATCAACCCGGCGCTCAGGCCGACGACGCCGCCGTAGCTCCTGGCATTGCGGGCCACATACTCAAGGGCAAGACAGCCGCCCTGCGAGAAGCCCGCCAGCACGACGTGCTCCGGCCCGATGCCGGCCTGCGCGATGGCATCGACCACGGCGCCGACGGCGGCCAGTGCGTTCGAGAGCGACGGCTCGTTCTCGGCAATCGGCGCCAGGAACGACAGCGGATACCAGGTGCCCCCTGGTGCCTGCGGCGCAAGGTAGGCGAGGTCCGGCGCCTCCAGCGCGTCGGCGAGCGCCAGGATGTCCTCGGCGCTGCCGCCGCGGCCGTGCAGCAGCACCATGGCTGCCCTGGCGCCGTCGAGCGGCGCACCCGATGCCACCACGCGGATCTTGGCGGTCACGCCGGCACCTCCAGCGGCGGCAGCGTTGCCTCCAGCTGCCGGCGCCGCGGCTCCAGGAACGGCGGCAGCTTGAGCGCCTGGCCGAGCGTCGCCTGCGGCTCGTCAACAGTGAAGCCCGGCACGTCGGTGGCAATCTCGAACAGCACACCGCCGGGCTCGAAGAAATAGACCGAGCGGAAGTACTGCCGGTCCTTCTGGTCCGTCGGCTCCAGCTTGTGGTTGTCCAGCAGGCGGCGCGCCATCTCCGCCTGCTCGGCATCGTCGGCGGCGCGGAAGGCCACGTGATGCACGGCGCCGCGGCCCATGCGCCCGGCCAGGAAGCCGCCGACCGCATGGATATCGACGACGCCGCCGATGCCGTCGTTGGCGCGGTAGCGCTGGGTGGAGCCCTCACGGCCGGCAGCCTTGAACCCCAGCACGTCGGTCAGCACCGCCTCGGTCGGCTCCGCGTGATCGAGCATCAGCGTCACGCCATAGAAGCCGCGGATGGCGTGCTCGGGGGGAATGTCGCCGTGGCTCCAGGCGGGCTCCGCCTCGGCGCCGGCGACACCCACCAGGGCGAGAGTCATGCCGTCCGGATCGGTGAACGCCAATGTCGCCTCGCCGAAGCGCCGGACCGGCGGCTCGTGGCCGACGCCCTTATCGATCAGCCGATGCGCCCAGTAGCCGATGGAGCCAGCCGGCACCCGGAAAGCGGTGCTCTGCGTCAGGCCGATGCCGCCGCGCCAGGGCGCGGCATGCTCCCAGGGAAAGAACGTGAGGATGGTGCCGGGATGGCCGACCTCGTCGCCGAAATAGAAATGGTAGGTGCCGGGGTCGTCGAAGTTCACCGTGCGCTTGACGAAGCGCAGCCCCAGCGTCCGCGCGTAGAACGCCAGATTGCGATCCGGCCGTCCCGCGATGGCCGTCACGTGATGGATACCATGCATGGCACGATCCTTTCTTGTGGCCGTCCCGGTGCCGATCTCCGACGCTGGAGTAACCAAGGCGCCCCGGCGAGGCTGGTGCGATGATCGAGAAGTCCGCACCATCGCGGCGATTGGATGAGAAGAGGACTTCTCGATCTCGATCGCATCAGCGATCAATATGTCCCAACCTTGCGGCACGATGTGACGAGTTTCGCAATCCGTACACTAGCGCAGATGCGGGCGAATGTCCGCAAGGTCAAATCGTATCGGGTTCAGACCCCTTGCCTCAAGCGTTCGCTAACATGCGGATAGTATCGCAAGGGGGCTCAAGCCGATCCCGCCAAGCCAAGCTGGAGACATTTGCGATGAGCAGCATCCAATTCGTTGCACCGCCGGCGGACGCAGGCTCCGAGGAGCGGTTGCAGCACATCGCCATCCAGGCTGCCGCCGTCATGCTGCAGCCCTGGTTCGAGGATGCCGAGCCAACACCGGACAAGGCGGCGCAGATGGTCGGGGCGGTCATGGACGCGCTGCTGCGCCAGCGCCCCGCCGAGCGGTCGGCATCCTGAATATAGAATGCAGAGTGCAACAAGGCGCGAGCCGCGTTGCACCCAGGCGTCCGTATCGGTGCGATGCGCGGCGCTCATTGCGTCCTACAATCGCAGCATCTCCTGCAGGGCCTGCTCCTGCCGGTCCAGTCGCTCGCGATAGAGCGCGTTGACCTCTTGCATAGTGCGCACGTGCGTCTCGCGCGCGGCGATCAGGCGGGTGAGGTCGTCGATCAGCCTGTCGACATCCAGCAGCTCGACGTGCTGGCAGAACTCGCCGAGGCCCATCTCCGCCATCAGCACGTCGTTCTTCCTGGCGTAGCTGATCGAAGCCGCGGGTTTGCACAGCTTCAGGGCACAGACGATGTTGTGGAACCTGGTCGCCACCACGATATCGGTCATGGCGATCTGGGACATGAGATCGTGCAGCGAATGCACCGGCTCGGCGGCAATGCGGTCGCAGGCGAAGTCGGGGCGCCTCTGCGCCATGACGCGGAGGAGATCGTCGACGGCTTGCTGGTCCGTTGTCTCTCCAGTCAGGATGCGGACCGGATGCCCGCGGTCCAGCAGCCACAGCACGAAGCGGGCCATCTTGTCCAGGTAGGCGGCGTAGATCTCGTTCGCACCCGGACCGGCCGGACCGCGCCAGCCGTAATAGGCCATCACGCCCACGCCGACCGTCAGCGGCTCGGATCTGCCTGGGGCGCGCTCGCCTACGCCTTCGGGCGCCTGCAGCCGGAAGGCGATGTCTGGAAAGATCGGATCGCCCCCGGTATCGAAGCCGATGCTGTCCATGAAGGCCTTGGACACCGTATCGCGATAGGACCGATAATGCGCCAGGCCCGCCGCCCGCTGCATCAGCCAGCGGCTCACCGGATGCCTGATCGGCCCGGCGCCCACGCTCACGAACGCCAGCTTGGCGCCGCACAGCCTGGCAGCAGCACACCAGGTAAGCAGCGACACAGGCATGCCCAGGAAGCTGTCGCCGAAGTCGTCGAGGATGCCGGTGCCGGGCACGATAATGACATCGAGCCTGCGGGCCTCCCGGAAGGCATCGACGCCCTGCAGCAGCTTGCGGACCAGGGGCAGCCGGTTGAGCAGCCCGCGCACGCCCTGGTCTGTGCGATCGCCGCCGATGCCGACCGACCTGACGCCGTACCGCTTCTCGATCAGCGCGGGGCCGCCGCAGATGCAGGTGAGGTCCGCATCCGGCCGCGTCGCGCGCAGGAAGCGCAGCATCGACTCCATCGACCCGTCGTTGCCGATATTGCCGACGCCGAACAGCCCGAACAGGCCAATGCGCTGAACCATGGCTCCGGTCTCCTAAGCCTCGCTCTCCAGGAGCAGCACCCAATCCCCCATCCCGGCGCTGTTGGCGTGCGCCGGCCGGAACGCCAGACGCCCCTTCCCTGCGGGCACCGCTCCGGCATCTGCATAGGTCCCGTTCGCGGGGTCATACCAGCGTGCCCGCACCATCGGCCCGCGCAGGCGATCGGGCGCCACCCGCACGGTCCGCAGGCTCGGCAGGTAGATGAGCGCCACCTTGCCATCGGCCGTCGCCGCCGCTACGGCGCGGTTCTGGCCGCTGCCGATGCCATCCGTGAGCAGCGCGCCATCGGCATCGGGCACCAGCCGCCACCAGGGAAGGGAGGCGAGCAGCGTGCGCACATGCGTCATGCTCTGCGCCCCGCGGCTGCCAAGCTGGGCCTGCCAGGACGCCGGCGCCGGAAACAGGCCTGGGCCGTCGAAATGCCAGACCGGATTGTTGCCGTAGATCTGTCCTGCGGCCCCCGACAGCAGCGCCTGATACGCCTGGCAGCGGATGCGCAGCTCGCCGGCGCGGTGCTCATTCTCATAGGCGCTCTCGATGAGAACAAACGGCAGCCGCTCCGCCCGCGCGTATTGCCTGAGGGCCTCCGCATAGACCGGGCCGTAGGTATACACGTTATTGAGCTGCAGCCACGGCTCGCCCTGCCAGTGCTGGATGCCGGCGCTGCCAGGGCCCCCGTGGGCCGTGTGCAGGGCGCGCGTGTCGCTTTCGCGGATGCCGTCGGCGACGGCGCGCACCAGGTCCTTGCGCGGCGGATCGTAGTCGCCAGCCTGCACCCACAGAATATTGCCGGCATCGCGATAGCGGCGGCCGAGGGTTTGTCCATACCGGCGCATGGCGTCGAGGCCGCTCGCCACAACCTCGCGGTACCAGCCCTCGATGCCGCCGCCGTTGCCGAGATAGGCGGGCGCCAGCAGCACCAGCAGGCCGCGCTCGGCTGCCTCGCGCACGACCCAGTCGGCGTGGGCGAAATAGGCCTCGTTCAGGTGAGCAAAATCGCCGGGTGTCAGGAACGGCTTCTGTCCATAGGCATTGGCGGGGGCATGGCGGCAGAAGCGGTGCTCGATCAGGTTGACCAGGATGGCATTGAACCCGCGCGCCTGGCGATCCTGCAGGTAGATGAGCGCATCCTCGCGCGTCAGCCCGGCGATCAGCGACCAGGCGCTGTCGCCGTGCAGCAGGAATGGACGTCCGTGCGCGTCCACGAGATGGCGCGCTCCCGCCGGGATGCTCAGTGGAAACGCGGCATTCGGCCATGCGATATCGGGCGGCGGTGCCGCTGTGGCGGTGGCAGCAGCCTCGCCGCGCATGCGATCGCCTGCGAGTGCACCCACCGCCGCCGCGCACAGCCCTGCCGCAATCAGGTTCCGTCGTGTCAGCGGAGTGACAAGCTGGTCGGCCATGCGATGCTCCGGAGTCCCACATCCTGCCTGTGAGGCTACCGCGCTGCCACCGCCTCCTGCGGCTGGTTGAAGCGCCGGTAGACGATCTGCGATGGCCGGCCGACAAGGGTGCGCTCGGGCCCGTCCTCCAGCGCCCGGGCATAGACCTCCAGTGCGCCGTCGATGGCTTCGACGGTGGCGTCGATATCGGCATCGGTGTGGGCGTAGCTTACCACCAGCGACGGCATCAGCACCCCGCGCCTGATGGTCTCCTGCAGGAGCAGCGAGCGATACGCCTGCGACGGCTTGCCGTCGCGGTCGAGCGTGGCATAGAGCAGGCAGCACGGCCGCCCCGTCAGCTTGACGTGATCCGCCAGACCGTGGCGCTGGATGGCGGCCTCGGCGCCCGTGCGCAGGCGCGTGCCCTGACGATAGAGGTGCTCGATCACCGGCTCGTCGCGATAGACCTGCATGGTTGCGATCGCCGCTGCCAAGGCGTGCGTCTCGGCACCGTGCGTGGTGGACAGCAGGAACACGCGTGGGCGGTCCATGTGGTCGAGACCACCCAGGCGCATCACCTCGCGCCGGCCGGCCAGCGCCGACACCGAGAAGCCGTTGGCCATCGCCTTGCCCCAGGTCGAGAGGTCCGGCTCGATCCCGTAGACCTGCTGCGCCCCCGCCTTGTCCCAGCGGAACCCGGTGATCATCTCGTCAAGGATGAGCAACGCCCCGTTGGCGTGGCACAGCGCTTTCAGCTCGTGCAGGAAGCCGTCGCGCGGCTCTTCGGCGCGCGCCGCCTCCAGAATCACCGCGGCGATCCCGCCGGGATGGCGCTCGAACAGGGCGCTGGCGCTGGCGATGTCGTTGTAACGGAACGACACGGTGAGCTGCTGCACCGCCTCGGGGATGCCGGCGTTGATCGCCGTGGTGCCGATGAACCAGTCGTCCACCGAGAAGAACGGATGATCCTTGCAGATGGCGATCAGGTCGCGGCCGGTATAAGCACGCGCCAGCTTCACCGCGCCGGAGGTGGCGTCCGAGCCGTCCTTGCAGAACTTGACCATCTCGGCACCACCGCCGCCGATCAGGTCGAGCAACGTCTCGGCGCAGTCCACCTCGATCGCCGCCGGCCGCGTGAAATTGCAGCCGAGGTCGAGCGCCGCGCGCGCCGCGGACACCACCGGCGCATAGGCATGGCCGAGCCCGACCGCGCGGTTGCCGTTGCCATACTCGATGTATTCGTTGCCGTCCGCATCCCACACACGGCAGCCGGCACCGCGCACGATGAACCCCGGCGCCAGCACCGGGTATTGGTCGTCGCCCTTCGCGTAGGTATGACACCCGCCCGGAATGAGGGCATGCGCCTTCTTCTGCAGGCGGCGGGAGGCGGCGAAATTGTCGATCTGTGTCCGCACCGTGAACCCTCTCGTAGGGCGGATCAGCGCGCAGCGCGAATCCGCCGTCTCGCACGTGGAATGGCGGATTGCGGGCTTCGCCCTGATCCGCCCTACAGCGACCCAAGCACCGCCTTGCGCAAATAGAAGCCCTCCGCATACCCGCCCGGCGCCCGGCATTCCATGCCGCGCAGGCGCGCCAATCCGAGAAACGTGTCGGCATCGAACCAGTCCTTGGAGCGCTGGCTGCCGAAGTGCGCAAGCAGGAGCTCGGTCTTGCGCGCCATGATGGCGGGATCCGCCGGGACGTAGACGTTGGGCGAGCCCAGGTCGCCGTCCCACTTGGGGATCTCGTATTCCAGGATCAGGTGGTTGCGGAACGTATTCCAGGTCAGCTCGCACACCTGGCGATGGTCCTGGTGCGCATCGTCGCTCCGGTGCGTCAGGATCACATCGGGCTTCACCCGCGCCTTGAGGCCCTCCACCCAGCCTTTCAGCTCGCCGCGGTCGTAGGGAAAGAAGCCGTCGCGGAACGAAGCCAGCTCGATCCTCGTCCTCTCCGCGCCAGCCGTGAACGCCTTGGCCGAGGCCTCGGCCTCTGCCGCGCGCGGGCCAATGGCGCTCAGAACGCACCAATGGATGTCGAGGCGGACGCCGGCTGCGATCCACCCCAGGATGCTGGCGCCGGCGCCGATCTCGATGTCGTCGGAATGCGCGCCGAGGCAGAGCACGGAGAAGCGCTCGCCGGGCCGGGCGATCTGGAGCGGCCTCATTCTGCGGCCTCGACCAACTGGCAAAGGCCGGTCTCGGTGCGCCGCGGGCCAGTGAGCCGCCACGGCATCCTGCCCTTCTCGATCAGATCCTCCAGCGTCTGCCGGTCGCGCAAGGTATCCATCGAGCGCCAGAAGCTCTCGTGCTTGTAGGCCAGCAATTGGTCATCGGCAATCAGGCGCCGGAACGGCTCAACCACCAGCTCCTCGCCCTCGCGCATGTATTCGAAGATGCCCTTGCGGAACAGGAAGTAGCCGCCGTTGATCCAGATCTCCGAGGTGTCGGAGGTGCGGAACTTGCGCACCTTGCCATTCTCGTCGATGTCGGCGAGGTGATAGGTCAGCGGCGGCCGGATGGCCAGGAAGCACGCCAGCTTGCCGCTGCGCCTGAACGTGTCGATCATGTCGTCGAGGTTGGCGTCGGTCAGGCCATCGGAGTAGTTGGCGAGAAACATGTCCTCGTCCTTGACGTGGTCGCGCACCGCCCACAGCCGCTCGCCGATGTTGCGCCACACGCCTGTGTCGACCATGGTGATGCGCCAATCGTCGCGCGCCTCGCCCAGCAGCTCCACCTTCGAGCCGAAGCCCGACACCACGCAGTCCGCGTAGACGTGCGGCCGGTAGCTCAGGAAGAACTCCTTGATTACGTTCGCCTTGTAGCCGAGGCACAGCACGAAGTCGCGGTGCCCGTACTGGCTGTAGTATTGCATCACGTGCCACAGGATCGGCTGGTTGCCGATCGGGATCATCGGCTTCGGGACGTTCTCCGAGTACTCGCGGATGCGCGTGCCCAGTCCTCCGCAGAACAGGACAACTTTCATCAGTTCAGCTCCTGTGGATCGATGACGGTTGCCTCGGGAATGGGGACGACGAACCTGGTGCCCCACTCGGCCACGTGGCGGATCTGCGCGATGATCTCGGCCCGCAGGTTCCACGGCAGGATCAGGATCACGTCTGGCCGCGCCGCATCGATCGCCTCCACCGGGCGAATAGGGATATGCATGCCGGGTGTGAAGCGGCCGTGCTTGTAGGGGTTGCGGTCAACCGTGAAGTCGAGGAAGTCGGTGCCGATGCCGCAATAGTTGAGTAGCGTGTTGCCCTTGCCGGGCGCGCCGTAGCCGCAGATGCGCTTGCCCTGATCCTTGGCGGCGACCAGGAAAGACAGCAGCTTCCTCTTGGTGCGCTGCACTTGCTCGGCGAACAAGGTGTAAGTTGCGACGTTCTCGAAGCCCAGGCGGCGCTCCCGCTCCAGCAACGCAATTACGCCGATCGTCGGGTGCCACTGCGAGCCGGCGTGCGCGAGATATACGCGCAGCGAGCCGCCGTGCGTCGACAGTTCCTCCACGTCGATCAGCCTGAGATTGTGCCGCGCCGCCAGCCGCTCGATGGTGACGAGCGAAAAGTAGGAGAAGTGCTCGTGATAGATGGTGTCGAACTGGTTCTCGGCGATCAGCCGCTCCAGGTGCGGGAACTCCAGCGTGATCAGCCCCTCCGGCTTCAGCAGCACGGCCATGCCGGCGACGAAGTCGTTGAGATCCGGCACCTGCGCCAGCACGTTGTTGCCGACGATAAGGTCGGCGCGCCCGCCATCCGCCACCAGCTCGGCGGCGAGCCTGGTGCCGAAGAAGTCGACGCGGGTTGCGATCCCCTTGTCGATCGCCACCTTGGCGACGTTGGCGGCCGGCTCGATGCCAAGCACCGGGATGCCTATCGGCAGGAAGTGCTGCAGCAGGTAGCCGTCGTTGCTCGCCAGCTCCACCACGAGACTGTCGCGCCCCAATTGCATGCGCCGGGTTATAGCCCTGCAATAGGCCGCCGCGTGCGCCACCCAGCTTGTCGAATATGAGGAGAAATAGGCGTACTCGCTGAAGATGCGCTCGGGGCTCACGTACTCCTTGAGCTGAACCAGGAAGCATTGGCCGCACACCAGCGCGTGCAGCGGGAAGTACGGCTCCATGCTGTCGAGCTCGTCGCGGGTGCGGAAGCTCTCGCACAGCGGCGACATGCCGAGATCGACGAAGGTGTGCTCAAGCCCGGCGCCGCAGAGCCGGCATGTTCCCTGCGTGGCATGCCGCGAACGCCCGGACGGAAACTTCGGTGCGATGGTCATGACGTCTTCTTTGCTGATTACGCATCATCAGTATCGGCTGATTTCTACCACACGTTGCTTTCGGAATGATAAAGCGCGTAGGGTGCAATGAGCGAAGCGCATTGCACCGGGAAAACGCGATCGCAGTGATGGTCTCGGTGCAACGCGGCTGCGGCTTGTTGCACCCTACGTCCCTACGGCTTTGCTCATCCCAGCAACCCCGCACGCAGCAGACAGGTCGCGGCATCGCGCACGGTCGCGAACGGCAGATCGGCACGCTCGGCGATGTCGAGCAGGCTGTGGCGGCCGTCGGACAGGTTCAACACCCACAGGATGCCCATGTTGCCTGCGGCGGCGTTCTTGTCGCCGCCGATCGCGCCGTAAAGGCCGCGTCGCCCAAGCTGCGGCTCCCCCTTGGGGGAGGTGTTCCGGAAAGTGAGGTTGTCCTCCAGCACGCCGATCAGCTCGGTCACCATACGGTAGGACGATTCCAGGTGCTCAGGCGTAATGAAGCCGAGGTTGTCCGCGGAGGTGTGATACTCGGGGAAGGCGCCGAACCTGCTGCGCTGGAACAGGCCGACGGGCAGATCGAACCCCGGCGAGCAATACTGCCGCTCGTCGTAGCCGTAGGGCGAGAACTCAAGGATCTCCGGCTGCCGTCCCGAGCGCCGGCCATCGTGCTTCAGCACATGCGCCATTGCCCGGTCGATCTCGGCATCACCGCGGCGGCTCTTCTTGTAAGTCGGGCCGCCGCCGTCGCCGACGCACGACAAGACCAGGCCGTGCTTCATGCAGCCCACCGTGTGCTCGTTGCGGGCGAGCCAGGTGAGCGCTCCTATCGAGCCGGGCGCGAGCAGGAAACGGTAGCTCAAGCGCGTGCGTACCCCGGTGAGCCGCTTCGCCAGATGCGTGAGCAGGGCGAGCCCGGAGCAGTTGTCGTTGGCGAGCGATGGGTGGCAGATGTGTGCCGAGAAGAGCACCTCGTCCTCGCTCTCACCGCGATGCAGGTGCTCGCCGTAGGTGAGGGTGCCGTCCGCCAGGGTCGAGTCGATCACCACCTCGTAGATGTCGTCCGGCAGCGCCTCAAGCTGCCTGTGCGGCAGGCAGAAGCCCCAGTTCTCGGTGTAGTAGGAGGTGCGGTAGGGAATGAGGTCCGGCTGCTGGGGCAGCGAGTACAGGTGCTCCTTGAGCTCCGCCAGTGGCATCCGCGCCCGCACTGGCACGCTGTAGCTCATCACGTGCAGATTGGACCTGGCGACATCGATCACCCTGGCGCCGCTGCTGTCCTTCACATAGGCATCGCGCAGGTTCCACTCGCGCGGCACCGTCCAGTCGAACACAGGCGTACCGGTCGGGACCTCGTGCACCTCGAAGGCGACGTGCCGGGCGAGCGTTTGCAGCGTGGTGCGGACGCCGTTGCCGGTGATGCTGCGGCAGATGGGAAAGATCTCCGCGGCGAGAGCATGGATCTCCTCGCCGATGCTTCCCATGGGTTGGATTAACTCAGCAGGCCGGGTCAAATGCCGCGCAGGCCCAACGCGTGCAACGGCGACGCCCCTGTCAATGTGATGGGCCGCCGCTTCCGCTTGCTGGTCCATGCCATGCCCCCATACGTTGGCACGTTCAGGCGCCCGCCGATTCCATCGCCCGCGGCTCGTCGGCTTGCGCGGTCAGGCGCAGATCCGCCCCCAGGATTCCCTCGCTCATCAGCTTGCGGATGTGGGCGATACGCTGGTAGCGCGGGCCCTCGAACTCCTCCATCGTCACCCCGGAGGCGCGATAGGCGGCATACAGCTGCTCGGCGCCCTTTCTCGCGTCCCACTGCGGCTTGAACGCGGGCAGCTCGCGCGCGATCTTCTCGAAGCTCACCCGATAGGAGCGCTTGTCCGGCCCGGCATCGGGCGCGAACGACAGCTCGCAGTCAGGTACCACCGCGGCGACGATCTCGGCCAGGTCGCGAATGCGATAGTTGTGCGCCGTCTGGCCGACATTGAACGCCTGGTTGAAGACGCGCTCCTCGGGCGCCTCGGCCGCGGCAATGAAGGCGCGGCAGATATCCTCGATGTGCACGATCGGCCGCCACGGCGAGCCGTCCGACTTCAGATAGATGCGCCCCGTGGTGACGGCGTGCGCCACCAGGTTATTGAGCACGATATCGAAGCGCAGACGTGGCGACACGCCATAGGCGGTGGCCGGCCGCAGGTAGACCGGGCAGAAGCCGTCGTCCGCCAAGCCGGCGATGTCGCGCTCGGCGCGCACCTTGGATTCCCCATACGGCGTCACCGGATTGAGCGGCGCCGTCTCGTCCACCAGCTCGTCGCCGGCACGGCCGTAGTTGCTGCAGGAGGAAGCGAGCACGAACCGCCTGACGCCCGCCGCCTTGGCCAGCCCGGCAATGCGCACGCTGGCACGGTGGTTGATGCCGTAGGTCATATCGGGGTCGAGGTCGCCCAGGGGATCATTGGAGAGCGCCGCCAGATGCAGGACCGCATCAACGCCGACGAAATCCTCCACCGCCGCATCGCGCACGTCCTTGCGGATGTCCGGAACTTCAATGATCTCCCCTCCGGCCGCATAGGTACAGCGGCGATAGAGATCGGCATCGTAGCCAATGACCTGGTGGCCGGCCTTCAGCACCATCGGCGTCATCACGGTGCCGATATAGCCCATATGACCGGTGATCATGATTTTCATTATGATCTTCCCCCTTTATCTGTTGTCATTCGGCGAGCGCCGGGTTGGGCTCCCGGAAAACTGCCATCCGTCCGCCATCCATTCCCCCTCATCAACGGCGGCGACGTTATTTTAATGGCATTACCAAACAGTCAATGCGGTGCATTAATGTTATTAATTGCACGTCCAGACAATGGACATACTTGCTTCTGTATATTGAACTATACCGGATGGTCGATTTAAAGATCGATTTATCCGATGCCGTGTTCCGTTCCCATACACCCTCCAGCGCATTCGGCTCCACGAGGGGCGAACATGAAGCGGGCTGATTCCTGTCGTTTTAGACCGGTCTCTGGCGCTATTCAAAGGGAGCAGGGGGCAGCAGCATCCGTGCCACCCGCCAGAGCATCAGTCCGCACTTCGCTGGCACGGGACGAGCCAGCGTTCCCTCTGCAGGGAAGGCGGAAGCTTGCGTGAGACAGAGCAGCTGGTGTGATTGATCGGTCCCAAGACGCGAGGCACTCCGCGGGATCCGATGGGCTTCCAAGCCCGCTTGGCTGTATGGACCTCGCGTCGCGGAAATGTCATCCCGGTGACAAGCACCGGGATGACAACCGTCTTAATGCGAAGAGGATGAGAGAGCGCGCGATCAGCTGCCCTGCGTCTCGAGCAGATCCGCGCGCTTCTTGAGGATCAGCTCGGCCTTGTAGGTAGGGATCTTGAACTCCCAGTCCTTGGTGCGTGCGGTGATCTCGTCGGCGGCCTTCTTGGCGTCGCCTTCGCTGCCGGCCGCGGTCACGGAGAGCCAATAGGCGTCGCCGTCCTTGCGCAGGCGCAGGGTGGTGGTGAGGCCGTTGGCACTCTCGATCCGCACCACGCTGATGCCATCGCTCGGGAGAGCCCCAAGCTTGCGCACATCCTCCAGATCGATGGAGCCTGCCGCCCGCGCCAACCCCTCGGCCGCGTAGGCGTCCTTGAGCTTCTTGCCGTCGGCGGGGAAGCCGACGAACGCCAGCTTGCCGGGCTCGGCAGGCGGCGCGGCCGCCTTGGCGTCCTTGCTCTCCGCCTTGGCGGCGTCCGTTGCACCTGCATCCTTGGCGCCGGTGGCCTTCGCAGCCTTAGCTCCGGCGTCCTTGGTGCCAGCATCCTTGGTCTTGGCATCCTTGGCCGGCGCGGGCGGAGTGCGCTCGATCTTCAGCGGCTGCTCGCCGGGGATCTCGACGCTGACGCTCTTGATCTTGTCCGCCTGCAGGGCGAGCACGGACGGCTTGACCCAATCCTTGACCCCGAAGGGCGCATCCAGTGCCACGCTAGCAAGCCAGGTCTGCGGATCGCCAGGCTTGCGCACGTAGGTACCGGCCGTCTTGCCGGCGTATCCTTCCTGACGGTTCTTGCCGAGCACGGCTTCGGCAATGGTACCGCCCTTGGCGTCAGTCAGCTTGACGAGGCGCGACTTGGCACCCTTGCCAGCCGGGTCCTCAAGCTCGAGCGCCGGGTACTTGTCGGGCCGGTTGGTCTTGGGCTCGACCAGCTCCGCCTGACCCAGGCCGACCAGCAGCGTGCGCACCTTGGCGATATCGACCGGGTAGCCGCCCCGGCTCTTGAGCGTCCAGCTGCCGCCCGAGCGGGCGAGCACCACCTTGGTGTCGCCCTGCTGGATCGACACCTCGGCAACCTGGCCGATCGCATTCTCCAGCGTCGGCATCAGACGCGCCCCGCCGACTGGGCCGGTGCCCCATTGATTGTTGGCGGCGAACGTGACGATCGCGACAGCTGCCGACACCACGGCGGCAGCGGCGAGATAGACGAAGCTCCTAGGCGTCATGGCTATGCTCCTCCGCACCCTGAGCCAGACCGTTGCCATCGCCCGATGGCCGGCGTCGCCGGTAGGCAAGACCAATGCTGACGAGGCCGATCAACAGGGGAACGGCCGCAATGTTGAAGAACTTGAGTACGCCGTCGAGATGGTCGATGTCCTTGCGCAACTCGCGCTTGACCAGGCGCAGCTCATGCTGCGTCTTGATCAGGTCGGCGCGGAACTTCTCGATCTCCTTCTGGTCCTTGTCGGTGAGCACCAGCTCGCCGCTGCCTTCCTTCTGCAGGTTGGCGAGCTTGGTGCGCAGCTCGTTGAGCCGGCCGGTCAGCGCCTGCTCGCTCGCCAGATAGCGCTCCTCCGCTTCGCGTTGCAGCTGGTTGACGAGCTCGAACGGCCGGTTGTCGACGCCGCGGGCACGAAGCGAGATCAGGGCGTCGGAGCCGGTGAGGTTCTCCAGCGCCGCCAGCACGAAGGTGCCGTTGTGGGCGTTGGGCACCACGACCTGCTGGCCCAGCATCTCGCGCACGTCGAGCCAGAACTGATCCTGCAGGAAGTCTGTGTCGGCGACGACCACGACATTGATCTTGCCGGAGGCGATGTGCGGCCTGCTCGGCGCGGCCGTGCCGGTGCCCGCCTTCCCATCGACCTTCGCGTCGAGCTTCGGTGCTGGCGCCTTGGCGTCGGCCGATCCCTTCTTGTCGGTTGCTGCCTTGTCCGCGGCCGGCTTGTCTGCTCCGGCCTTGCCATCCGACTTCGCATCCTTGGCGGCCGGCGGCTTGGGGGCGCCGTCCGGGAACGCGCTCTTGGCCTCGCCGGAGACGCGCGCCGCAATCGTCAGCGGCGTTCCACCCGGCTTATAGTTGCGCAGCAGGGCCTTCGGGTCCGGCATCATGCTGATGCTCTCCGCCGGTATCCGCATGCTGCCGGCGGTGGTGTGCACGACCGGAGAGAACTTGGTGGTCGCCCCCGCGGCCTTCTCGAGAATACCGGCGCTGGCGAAGTTGAGAGCGGTGACGTTGCCGGTCAGGACATCGCTGCGGTCCAGGCTGTCCTCCTTTAGGGCGAGCCACGGCACATAGCTTGCCACACTGACATTGGCACCGCTGCCGAACTGCACGCGCCGGGCGCGATCGAGGTCAGCCGCCACCTTGGTGGTGTCGAACGCCACGCCCCAGGACTTCAGCAGCTTGTTGAACTCGCCGAGGTCGGGCGGCCCCTGCATCATCATCATCATCTGGTTGCCCTGGCGCGTCGTCTCCGCCACCGGATCGACGAACGCCAGCACCTTGCCGCCGGCGAGCGCGAACTGGTCGATGGCATAGGCGGTCTCTGGCGACAGGTGCTCGGGCTGCACCACCATCAGCACGCCAATGTCGGAGGGAATCTCCTTGGCGTCCTTGGCGATCGACTTGATCTCGAAGAACTCCTTGATCTGGTCGATCAGCAACGGGCCCTGGCTCGGCGGCTGCCCCAGCATCGGGTTGCCGGGGCTACCCTCCATCGGGATGGAGCTGATGAGGCCGACTGCAGTCTTGTGCGGGCTCGCCAGCGTGACGATCAGCTTGGTCACATCATATTCAAGAAAGCGCTCGCGATCGAGCGCCAGGAACGGCAGGTTGGCCTGGGTATCGATGGTGTTGGTGCCTGCGATGCCGAAGTAGCCCATCTCGCCCTCCTGGTTGAGACGGATGCCCTTCAGCCCGGCGGCGACGGCACGCTCCTCGGCGTCCGAGAACGGCTCGGGATCGAGGTAGGTGACGCGCAGCTTGCCGCGCGAGATGTCGCTGTAGCGGTCAAGCATGGTGCGCACCCGCTCGAAGCTCTTGCCGTAGTTCGGCGCCAGCTCGCCCAGCTTCTTGGAGAAGTACACCGTCACGTCGACCGGCTCGTCGATGGCGCGCAGAGCCTTGCGGGTGCCGTCGGAGATGGTGAACAGCCGCTCCTCGGTCAGATCGACCTTGGCGCCGCGCAGCGCGCTCGAGGCGATCAGGTTGACCGACAGCAGGGTAACGGCGGCGAGCGCCACGCCGGCCCAGGCCAGCGTCTTGCGGTTGATGCCGTTGAGCGCGGCGGCGGCGCGATCGACGACGCCGGAGACAGTACGATCAGCTTCAGCCATAACGGACTATCCTCCCCTCACGCCGCCTTGCTCTGGTCGACGACGATCTTGTTTATGAACAGCGCAAAGACGATCAGGGACACGTAGAAAATGATCGCGGGCAGATCGAGGATGCCCTTGGTGATGCTTTCGAAGTGGGAAAGGAAGCTGAGCGAGGCGATGGCCGCCACCAGCCACTCCGGCGCCCAGGCGCGGAACACGTATTGCACCGGCTCGTGCCCACTCATGACCAGCAGGAAGCACACTGTCGCGGCGACGATGAAGGCGATCACCTGGTTCTTGGTCAGCGACGAGATGCAGGAGGCAATGGCCAGATACGCCCCGGCCATCAGCCAGCTGCCGATGTAGCTTGCAAGGATCACGCCGTTGTCGGGGTTTCCCAGCACATTGACGGTGATCCACATCGGGAAGGTCAGGATCAGCGCCAGGCCGATGAACGCCCAGGCGGCGGCGAACTTGCCGAGGATCGCTTCCCACGGCGAGATCGGCAGCGTCATCAGCAGCTCGATGGTGCCCGACTTGCGCTCCTCAGCCCACAGCCGCATGCCGATCGCCGGCACCAGCAGCAGGTAGATCCACGGGTGGTAGAGGAAGAACGTCGACAGGTCGGCCTGCCCGCGCCCGAAGAAGTTGCCGAAGTAGAATGCGAACGCGCCGGTGAGGGCGACGAAGATCACCAGGAAGACAGTGGCGATCGGGGTGGCGAAGTAGGAGAGGAACTCGCGCTTGGCAACGATCCACGTGCCGTGCAGCTCCTTTTGCAGGATCTCAAGCATTGCGGTCGTCCAGGTCTGATGAAGTGATTTGACGGAAAACGTCGTCGAGCTTGCCGCGCTCGACGTAGAGCTCGTCCACGGCGAGCGACTTGGCACGGATGGCTGCGGCCACGTCGGCAACGATGCCGGCGTCGTTGCTCGGGATGGCGCGCAGGTGCAGCTGGCCGTTTGCCGTGCCGACGGTCTCGATCGACCTGACACCGACGACGGCCGCCAGCGCGCCGCGCACCGCCTCGGCCTTGTCGGACGCGACACGGATGCTGACCGCACCGTGATAAGGCACCTGCTTGATCAGGTCCTCGGCGGTGCCGTCGGCGACGATGCGGCCCTTGTTGATAACGACGGCGCGGGTGCAGACCGCCTCCACCTCCTCCAGGATATGGGTCGAAACGACGATGGCGGTCGTTCGCGCCATCTCCGCGATTAGCTCGCGCACCTGGTGCTTCTGGTTTGGATCGAGCCCGTCGGTAGGCTCGTCCATGATCAGAACCTCCGGCTCGTGCAGGATCGCCTGGGCGATGCCGACGCGGCGCTTGTAGCCCTTGGACAGCGTCTCGATGGTCTGGTTGAGCACCGGGCGAAGGCCGGTGCGATCCACCGCCTTGGCGACGACCTTGGCCAATTCGTCGCCGTGATAGCCTCGAAGCTCGGCGACGAAGGTGAGGAAGCCCTTGGGCGTCATCTCCGCATACAGCGGCGCACCCTCGGGCAGGTAGCCGAGGTGCTTCTTCGCCTCCCTGGCCTGATCCTGGACGTCGAATCCGGCGATCCGGGCCCGGCCGGCATCCGGCTCCAGGAACCCGGTGATCAACCGCATGGTGGTGGACTTGCCGGCACCGTTGGGTCCCAGAAAACCCAACACCTGGCCGCGCGGAACCTGGAGGCTGATGCCGTCCACGGCCTTGAGCGTGCCGAAGCTCTTGGCAAGCCCGTCAGCCTCGATCAGGGCTGTCATCGTTTCCCCTCTCCCGACCTTTGCTTGGTGCGATGTGCTCGCGAAAAGG
>DASURA010000154.1:0-2750 GCA_036280295.1 Hyphomicrobiaceae bacterium | reverse complement strand
TGAAGCCCTGACAATACGCGTAGCCGACAGAGAGGGGAGGGTGCGGGAATGCTTTCTGAACGCGAGCGTCGCATGAATTGGGTGGTCCTGACGGTTTGCCTGCTCGGCGGCGCCCTCCTGACCTTCATCGGCATCCGCTTCTTCCTGGTCCCGCACGCGGCAGCGCGGACCTTTGGCGTGCCCGGCCGCCCTCTCGGCCTGGAGCTCTATTACGTCGTTGGCCTGCGCAACGTGTGGCTGGGCCTGCTCGCCGTTGCCTTCGCCCTGCTGCGCGAGTGGCGGGCGCTCGCGCTATGGTTCGCCGGCGCCGTCGTGGTCTGCACGGCCGATGCCTCGATCGCTGCCCGATCGACCGCCGCCCTTCCGCAGGTGGCATTCCACATCAGCTGCGGCATCGCCAGCGCCGTCCTGGCCTCGCTGTGCTGGCGCGCAGCGGGCAAGCTCCGCCACCCATGACGGTCAAGGACCCCCCACAATGCCAGGGCCCGCCGGGCGACTTTGCCACGTTCCGTGCAGCCCTGCGCCCATTCTAAAGAAGGGCGACAATCGCCGGATCAGCCCCTATAAGGGCCGCCAGCCATACCCGAGTTCCAGCGCGAAGGCACGTAGAGCCGATGGCCGTCCGCAGACTGAGCCCAGACCAGCCCGCCAGCTTCGAGTTCACGCCCGAGAATCTGGCCTGGGCCGAGGCAACCATCGCCAAGTACCCGCCCGGCAAGCAGGCCTCCGCCGTCATCCCGCTGCTGTGGCGGGCCCAGGAGCAGCACAACGGCTGGCTGCCGGAGCCGGCGCTCAGGCTGGTGGCAGACATGCTCGGCATGGCCTACATCCGCGTCTACGAGATCGCCACCTTCTACACCATGTTCCAGCTCGCCCCGGTGGGCCGCAAGGCGCACGTGTGGGTGTGCGGGACCACGCCCTGCATGCTGCGCGGCGCCGAGGCCCTGGTGGAGGTGTGCAAGCGCCGCATCCACCATGATCCGCACCACGTCTCGGACGACGGCGATTTCTCCTGGGAGGAGGTGGAATGCCTCGGCTGCTGCGCCAATGCCCCGCTCGTGCAGATCGGCAAGGACACCTACGAGGACCTGACGCCCGAGCTGCTCGAGAAGGTGCTTGACGGCTTCGCCAAGGGCGAGCCGGTGAAGCCCGGCCCGCAGACCGGCCGCCAGGCCTCCTGCCCCGAGGGCGGCCCCACCACATTGAAGGCATGGGCCAAGACGTGAACCCGATCAAGCATGACGGGCACCGCTCCAGGCTGACGCGGGACTGCAGGCAGCGTGTTGCCTACGCCCTCGTGCATGCCGTCACCGGCGGCGTCTTCATGTACCTGCTGCAGACCTCCGCCTTCGACGCGACGCTTAAGACCAGCCTGCCGATCGCCGTCACCTCCGGCGTGGCGGCAGCCGGCGTCGCCTGGTAGCAGACCAACCGTTGAACCCTCACTGAAGCCGCACCCATGCTCGCTGACAAAGACCGCATCTTCAGGAACCTCTACGGCTTCCAGGATTGGGGGCTGGCGGGAGCCAAGGCGCGTGGCGCCTGGGATGGCACCAAGGCCCTGATCGACAAGGGCCACGACTGGATCATCAACGAGGTCAAGAGCTCCGGCCTGCGCGGCCGCGGTGGCGCCGGCTTCCCGACCGGCCTCAAATGGTCGTTCATGCCCAAGGCCGACCCGCGCCCCAGCTACCTCGTGATCAACGCCGACGAGTCCGAGCCCGGCTCCTGCAAGGACCGGGAGATCATGCGCCATGATCCGCACCTGCTGATCGAGGGTGCGCTGCTCGCCTCGTTCGCAATGCGGGCACACACCTGCTACATCTACGTGCGCGGCGAGTTCATCCGCGAGCGCGAGCGCCTGCAGGCCGCCGTCGATCAGGCGTACGAGGCCCGCCTGATCGGCAAGGACAACATCCACGGCTGGGACTTTGATCTCTACATTCATCACGGCGCCGGTGCCTACATCTGCGGCGAGGAGACAGCGCTGCTGGAGAGCCTGGAGGGCCGCAAGGGCCAGCCGCGCCTGAAGCCGCCATTTCCGGCCAACGTCGGCCTCTACGGCGCCCCCACCACCGTCAACAACGTCGAATCGATCGCCGTCACCGGCGATATCCTGCGCCGTGGCGCCACTTGGTTCGCCGGCATCGGCAAGCCCAACAACACCGGCACCAAGCTGTTCCAGATCTCCGGCCACGTAGAGAAGCCGTGCGTGGTCGAGGAGGAGATGGGCATCCCGCTGCGCGAGCTGCTGGAGCGCCATGCCGGCGGCGTCCGCGGCGGCTGGGACAACCTGCTCGCCGTCATCCCCGGCGGCTCGTCCATGCCGGTGCTGCCGGCCGATATCTGCGCCACCGTGACCATGGACTTCGACACGCTCTCGAAGCTCAAGTCCGGCATGGGCACGGCGGCCATCATCGTGATGGACAGGTCGACCGACATCATCGCCGCCATCCGCCGCATCGCCTACTTCTACCGCCACGAGAGCTGCGGCCAGTGCACCCCCTGCCGCGAGGGCACCGGCTGGATGTGGCGGGTGCTGCAGCGCATGGAGCGCGGCGAGGCCGACAAGAGCGAGATCGACCTTTTGTATGACGTCTCCACGCGCGTGGAGGGTCACACCATCTGCGCCCTTGGCGACGCCGCGGCTTGGCCTGTGCAGGGCCTCATCCGCCACTTCCGCCATGTCATCGAGGAGCGCATCGATCAGCGCCACGCCGCAGTGAGACTGGCGGCGGAGTAGGGCGCGG
>DASURA010000153.1:0-20040 GCA_036280295.1 Hyphomicrobiaceae bacterium | reverse complement strand
TCCTTCTATCTGCTGCTCGGCTCGGACTCGGGCCGGGCCATGCTGAAGACGACGCGCACTGTGATCGTCGACGAGATCCACGCGTTGGCGCCCAGCAAGCGCGGCTCGCACCTGGCGCTGTCGCTGGAGCGGCTGGCGGCGTTGTGCCCTCGGCCCCCCGTCCGCATCGGCCTTTCTGCAACGCAGAAGCCGATTGAGGATATGGCAAGGCTGTTGGTGGGGAACGGTGACTGTGGCGTCCCCTCCCCCCTTGTGGGTGAGGGACAGGGTGCGGCGGATGCCAGAACGTCGAAGGTTGTGAGTCCCCCCACCCCTAACCCCTCCCCACAAGGGGGAGGGGAATCCGCGCAGCGGTACGCCTGCCGCATTATCGATCGCGGCCATAAGCGCAAGCGCGATCTCGCCATCGAGATGCCCGCCTCGCCGCTGGAAGCCGTCATGTCCGGCGATGTCTGGAACGAGGTTTATGACCGCCTCGCCGAGCTGATCGCAGAGCATCGCACCACCCTGATCTTCGCCAACACCCGGCGCATGGTGGAGCGCCTCACGCGGCATCTCGCGGACCGCATTGGAGAGGCCAACGTCGCCGCGCATCACGGCAGCCTTGCCAAGGAGCGGCGGCTCGATGCCGAGCAGCGCCTCAAGGGCGGCAAGCTGAAGGCGCTGGTGGCCACTGCGTCGCTGGAGCTCGGCATCGACATCGGCGAGGTCGATCTCGTCTGCCAGCTCGGCAGCCCACGCGCCATCTCCACCTTCCTGCAGCGCGTCGGCCGCTCCGGCCATGCCATTGACGGCATACCCAAAGGGCGGCTGTTCCCGCTGTCGCGCGATGAGCTGGTGGAATGCGCAGCGCTGATCGATGCCACCGAGCGCGGTGAGCTGGACCGCATCATCTTCCCCGGCGCCCCGCTCGACGTGCTGGCGCAGCAGGTCGTGGCCGAAGTGGCGGCGCAGGAATGGCGCGAGGACGATCTGTATGCCCTGTTCCGCCGCGCGTGGCCGTACCTGGAGCTGCGACGAGAAAAATTCGACGAGGTCGTGGCGATGCTGGCCGACGGCTTCACGACTCGCCGCGGCCGGCGCGGCGCGCTGATCCATCGCGACGCAGTCAACGGGGTCCTGCGGGGCCGCCGCGGGGCGCGCCTGACGGCACTCACATCCGGCGGGACCATTCCCGACAACGCCGACTATCAGGTGCTGCTGGAGCCGCAGGGGCTCATGGTCGGCAGCATCAACGAGGACTTCGCTGTCGAAAGCTCCGCCGGCGATATTTTCCAGCTCGGCAACACCGCCTACCGCATCCTGCGCGTCGAGCGCGGCGTGGTGCGGGTGGAGGATGCGCACGGCGCGCCGCCAACCATTCCGTTCTGGCTCGGGGAGGCGCCGGGGCGCTCGGACGAGCTGTCGGCGGCCGTGTCGAGCCTGCGCGGCACGATGGGGGCACGGATCGCCGACGATCCCACCGGCGGCACTGCGCGCCTGTGGCTCCGCAACGACCTGGGCCTCGACGAGGCGGCCATTACGCAGATATCAGACTACCTGATCGCGGCGCATGGCGCGCTCGGCTGCCTGCCCACGCTCAAGACCGTCGTGCTGGAGCGCTTCTTTGACGAGGCTGGCGGCATGCAGCTCGTCGTGCACTCGCCCTATGGCAGCCGCATCAACCGCGCCTGGGGCCTGGCGCTGCGCAAGCGCTTCTGCCGCAAGTTCAATTTCGAGCTGCAGGCGGCGGCGACCGAGGACTGCATCGTGCTCTCCCTTACCACCGCGCACAGCTTCGATCTCATGGAGGTGGCACGCTATCTCCACTCGGGCAGCGTGGAGCACGTCCTGATCCAGGCTATGCTCGATGCGCCGATGTTCATCACCCGCTGGCGCTGGGTAGCGGGCGTGTCGCTGGCGCTGCCGCGCTTCCGCGCCGGCAAGCGGGTGCCGCCGCCATTGGCGCGCATGGCGGCCGAGGACCTGATCGCCAGCGTATTCCCCGACCAGATCGCGTGCGCGGAGAACTTGACCGGCGAGCGTGAGGTGCCCGATCATCCCCTGATCAACCAGGCGATCTCCGACTGCCTCACCGAGGCGATGGACCTGCCCGGCCTGAAGCGGCTGCTGCAGGGCATCGAGTCCGGCAGCATAAAGGTGGTGGCGCGCGACCTGAACCAGCCATCGCCGCTGGCCCACGAGGTGCTCACGGCGCGGCCCTACGCATTCCTGGACGACGCGCCGCTGGAGGAGCGGCGCACCCAGGCGGTGATGAGCCGGCGCTGGCTCGATCCGGCATCGGCGTCGGATTTGGGCCGCCTTGATCCGGAGGCGATTGCGCGCGTACGCGAGGAGGCTTGGCCACAGGCAGCCAACGCCGACGAGCTGCACGATGCGCTGGTGTGGCTCGGCTTTGTCACGGAGGAAGAAATTGTACGCGGGGCCGGCTGGCGCGAATGGCTCGCCGATCTGGCTGCGCAAAAAAGGGCTGGCCGGCTTGCCACGCCAGGCGGTGCGGTCTGGATCGCCGCCGAGCGGCTGCCGCAGATTGCCAGCCTCTGGCCGGATTCCGCCATCGAGCCCGCGCTCAAGGCGCCGCCGGCGCTGGCGAGCAGGCCATGGTCGCGCGAGGAGGCGCTCACCGAGATCGTGCGCGGCCGGCTGGAGGGCCTGGGGCCGGTCACCGAGGCGGCGCTGGCGCGCCCGATCGGTGCGGACGATATCGAGCTGGCGGCAGCCTTGATTGCACTGCAGACGGAAGGCTTCGCCATGCGCGGGCGGTTTACACCGGACGCCGTGCAGGACGAATGGTGCGAGCGCGGGCTGCTGGCACGCATCAATCGCTACACCGTGAAGCGGTTGCGCGCCGAGGTCGAGCCGGTCTCGGGGCGGGACTTCATGCGCTTCCTGCTGGCTTGGCAGCACGTCGACGCCGAGACACGCATGGAGGGTCCGCAGGCACTGCAGGAGGTTGTGGAGCAGCTTGAAGGCTTCGAGGCTCCGGCCAGCGCCTGGGAGAAGGAGATCCTCCGCGCGCGGCTCAACAGATACGATCAGGCCTGGCTCGACGACGCCTGCCGCTCCGGTCGCACCACCTGGGTGCGGTTGAGGAACGGCAACGCTCGCGCCGGCAGCAACGGCGCCCCGCGCCGTACTGGTCCGATCAAGGCCACGCCCATCGCCCTGCTGCCGCGCCGCAATGTCGCTGCGTGGCGGGCGATGGCCGAGACGGACGCCGCACCGAGCCTGTCGGGGCAGGCCGATGCGGTGGCCGCCTTCATCCATCAGCACGGCGCCTCGTTCTTCCACGACATCGTCGCCGGCACCGGCCTGCTGCGGACCCAGGTGGAGGACGCGCTTGCCGAGCTGGTGGCCAATGGCCTGGTGACATCCGACAGCTTCGGCGGGCTCCGGGCGCTGCTGGTGCCCACCGGTGAGCGCAAGCCGTTCGCCGGCGCCAGGCGGCGCGGTCGCACCTCCCCCTATGGCATGGAGGACGCTGGCAGGTGGGCGATCGTCTCGGCGGCGTCGGCGGCCAGTGGCAGCAACGATCCCGCGCTCATCGAGCATATCGCCCGCACGCTGCTGCGCCGCTACGGCGTGGTGGTGTGGCGGCTCCTGGAGCGCGAGGCCGCGCGGCTGCCGCCGTGGCGCGACCTGCTGCGCGTGTACCGGACGCTGGAGAGCCGCGGCGAGATCCGCGGCGGACGGTTCATCGCCGGCATTCCCGGCGAGCAATACGCTCTGCCGGCGGCCGTGAGCCTCCTGCGGGAGACGCGGCGCAAGACGCCGGAAGGCCGGCTGGCGTCGATCTCAGCTGCGGATCCGCTCAACCTGATCGGCATCCTGACGCCGGGGGCGCGGCTGCCGGCACTGACTGGTAACCGCCTGCTGCTGGAGGACGGCTTGCCGGTGGCCGTGCTGGCCGGTGGCGAGGTCAAGGTGCTGGCGCAGCCAAGCGGGCTCAGCGAATGGGAGCTGCGCTCCGCCTTGCTCGGCCGCAGGGTGCACCAGAGCGTCGCCGAGAGTCCTGCGCTGCCGCGCCAATTGCGCAGCAACTCGCGTCGCGCCATCGCGGGTCTGCAGCGGACCCATTGATCTTGCGACTATACTGTCATCGCGGGCCTTGTGCTGGACAAGCCCCGCGATGACACGGCGTGACATCCGCGCTGGGATCCGCCTACTTGACGACGCTCTTGAGGATGGGCGTCCAGCGCGCAACCTCGCTCTCGACCAGCTTCTGCAGCGCTGCCGGTGTCCGGCCCTCGGCATCCGGGATGACGCTGCCCAGCTCCAGCAGGCGCTTGCGCGTATGCTCATCGCTGAGGGCCGCAACCAGGGCACCGTTGAGCTTGGTCACGACCTCGGCCGGGGTTCCCTTGGGGGCGAAGAGAGCGTTCCACGCCGAGACCTGGTACTCGGGGAGTCCGGCCTCCGTGGTGGTGGGAACGTCCTTCAGCGCGCTCGAGCGCTCGGCCGTGGCGATGCCGTAAGCCTTGATGGTGCCAGCCTGGATCTGCGGCACCAGATTGACGATCTGGTCGCAGGCAAAGTCGACCTGGCCGGCGACCAGGTCGTTGAGCACCGGACCCGTACCGCGGTAGGCGACGCGCGCCGTCTTGGTGCCCATCAGCGACTGCAGCAGCGAGCAGGTGGTGAACGAGACCGAGCCGACGCCGGCGTGACCTTCGTTCACCTTGTCCTGGTTCTTCTTCACGTACGCGACGAACTCCTTGAGATTTGCCGCCGGGAAGCTCTTCTTGGCGACGATCAGGATCGGCGTGCCGGCGGCCATCCCGATTGGCGCGAAGTCCTTGGTTGGGTCGTACTTGAGATTGGGATAGAGAGCCGGCGCGGCGCCGTGCGTGCCCATGTGGCCCATCATGATGGTGTAGCCGTCGGGCTTGGCCTGCGCACCGCGGGTGATGCCCGTTGTGCCGCCGGCGCCGGCCACGTTCTCGACGATGACCGGCTGTCCGAGCGTCTTCTGCATGTAATCGCCGACGATGCGCGCGACGATATCGGTGGGGCCACCCGCCGCGAATGGCACGATCATGGTGATCTGCCGCTCGGGATATTCTGCCGCAGCCGGTGCGATGCAGCCGACCAGGGCTGCAAGCGCAAGTGCGATGATGCGTAGCATGAGGCTGATTTCACTCCTTGCCTGACGGCTGGCGTCTCGCCGCCGCCTTTCGTGCCGCCACGGGCCCGTCCACTGTGGCGATAGTCGGGGCGCATCCTAACCGGATCGTGGGGGAGGTCGACCGGCCGTTGGTCGGATGCGGCATCCTGGCCAGGGAGGGCGCGGACGGCACTCCTCCCGGAAAGGCGCGGGCAAGGTGGGACGGGGGGCGGGGCAGGCCCGTCGCGTCAACGGCGCTCATATCATTGGAGAAGTCCGCTCAGCCGCTCCGCGGCGCGCGATGGTGCGGACTTCTCGAATCATCGCACTAGGCCGCGACCTGCATCGGATGGCGCATCTCTCGTGTGGCCTCCTCGATGCGGGTCCGCGCCGCCGCCAGGGAGTTGGTGACGAAGCCACTGCTGAGCCTGGCCATCACTACCATCTCCCTTTGATAGTCATCGACGGCCTGGTTCCAGAAGCCGGCATATATGTCGCGCATCTCCTCGGGCGAGCTGCACGCGCACACGAGCTGCGGCAGCTTCAGGTCCTCCTTCAGGCGGCGGTTCACGAAGTCGAGCCATTCGCTGCCCATCAGGGCGAGGCCCTCATACATCTTGCCGTTCCACTTCACGGCACCGGCGAGCGCCGGGCCCCACAGCTCGGGGCCCAGCGCAGGCATGACAACCGCGCCGTTGCTTGCCCTGGCATTGTCCGACATCGTGTGAACTCCAGACTCCAGTCGCGTTGCTCGGGGGGAAAAAGCTCCAGATAGAAGACGGTTGCTCAACCCGCCTTGATGCACGTCAACAGACTATCTGTGCTATTTGCAGATCAGCACCGGGATCGTGCTGTAGGTGAGCACCCTGGTTGCCTGACTGCCGAGCACGAACTTAGCGATCCCGCGCCGTCCGTGCGAGGACATGACGATCAAATCGCAGCCTTTGCGCTGAGCTTGCTCAATGATTCCTTCTGCGGGGTACTGATTCGGGACATGCACCGTGGCACAGGCTACGCCGAGCACGCCGGCCAGCTTGGCGACATCGGCCAGAACCCTTTCTGCCTCCTTGGCGACCGCCTGCTCATATTCGGTTATCGGCGCGGCAACCATAACGCCGCCGGCCTCGGCAACGGGCCAGGGAGCGGTTACCGTGACCGCCGTGACCGTGGCACCGACGCTCCTGGCCAGCTCCAGGCCTTGTTGCACGGCCTTTTGCGCCAGATCGGAGCCATCAGTCGCGATCAGAATGTGCTTGTACATGGCGATCTCGCGGAGCAGGGCTGCGGATGAGGGAGGATTCTTCCTTCCGCGCCTTGCGGCATTGACCGAGGTCAATCTCGGTGGTCCCGCAGCATCGGCTGCGAGATCGGCATCAGGTTCTGGCACCTCGTGCACCCTATTAGATGGGAGTCTCGACGCCATCTGCCCCGTCGTCCTTCACCGCGACGATATGACGGGCGCTTACTCCGTAAGCAACGCGGAGGGCTTGCGCCCTCCTGATAATGGCTGCCTCACGGCACCTCACGTTCGGCGATTTTCCACCTGCTGCGAGCCCAGCCACGTATTGCGTTCGCAGCGGTCTGCGTGCGTCCATCGGTGGAGGCCTTGCACGCCCGGATCGACGCCCATTGCTGGGCGCCGCCAGCGGCGACGCAGCGAGCCTCCCGGATCTCGAGCCATCCCCTCTCCTGCCGGGACGCCGGTCGTTTGCCCATGGATAGTGGGATGGGCCCATCCACGTCCCCGTCAACGCAAACGACGCGCGAATGGTGGCACGGCCGCTGGGGGAGGGGATAGAACGGCGTTCCGACATTGCGGCGCGCCGAGCGCTACGACGCCGTCTTCATCACGAACGGGTTGCCGCCGCCCGGGCCGTTGTTGATCCACACGCTCTTGGTCTGCAGGTAGCCCTCGATCGCCTCGGCGCCATTCTCGCGGCCTAGGCCGGAGGCCTTGTAGCCGCCGAACGGCATGGTGAAGCTGACGGCGCGGTACGTGTTCACCCACACGGTGCCGGCCTTGATGCGACGCGCCACACTGTGCGCGCGCCGCACTGACTGGGTCCAGACACCGGCGCCGAGGCCGAAGGCGATGTCATTAGCGATGGCGACCGCCTCGTCCTCGTCCTTGAACTTGATCACCGACAGGACCGGCCCGAACACCTCCTCCTGGGCAATGCGCATGGCGTTGTTCACCCCGGTGAAGATGGTGGGCTTGACGAAATACTTGCCGCCGCCCTCCTCGGCGGTGGCCGGCCCGCCGCCAAGCACGCAACTGGCACCCTCGCCCTTGGCGATGTCGATGTAGGAGAGCACCTTGGCGTACTGCGGCGGCGTCGTCACCGGGCCCACCTGGGTCTCGGGCAGGCCGGGGTCGCCGAGCTTGGCCTGCTTGGCCATGGCCACCAGCTTGTCGACGAACTGATCGTGGATGCTCTCCTGCAGCAGGAGGCGTGAGCCGGCGATGCAGGTCTGGCCGGTCGCGGCGAAGATGCCGGAGATCGCCCCGCTTACCGCATCGTCGAGCATGGCATCGTCGAAGACGATGTTGGGCGATTTGCCGCCCAGCTCCAGCGATACCTTCTTGAAGGTGCGCGCCGCCAGCTCGTTGACGCGCGCTCCCGTGACCGAGCCGCCGGTGAATGCGACCTTCGCAACCTTGGGGTGGGTGACGAGAGGCTCACCCACAACGCCGCCGTAGCCGGTGACGACGTTGACGACGCCGGGCGGCAGGCCCGACGGCTCGATGACGAGCTTCATGAATTCGAGCAGCGACGCGGAGGTGTACTCGGACGGCTTGATGACCACGGTGCAGCCGGCCGCCAAGGCCGGAGCGAGCTTCCAGCCCACCAGCATCAACGGCGAGTTCCACGGCGTGATGAAGGCGCAGACGCCGACCGGCTCCTTCAGGATGTAATTGAAGTGGTCCGGACGATCGACCGGCACCACGGCGCCCTGGATCTTATCGGCGAGGCCGCCGTAGTAGTAGAACCACTCGGGCAGATATTTGAGCTGTGCCGCCATCTCCGAGATCAGCTTGCCGTTGTCGCGTACCTCGATCTGCGCCAGGCGCTCGCCGTGCTGCTCGATCAGCTGCGCGATCCGGCGCATGATCCTGCCACGCGCGCTCTGCGTCATGGCTGGCCATGTCCCGGTCTCGAACGCCCGGTAGGCCGCCCCGACCGCGCGGTCGACGTCGGCTGCGTCGCAGTCGGGGATCGTGGCCCAGGGCTCGCCGGTGTAGGGATCGTACGTGGCGAACGTCTTGCCCGAGGCCGCGCCGCTCCACTTGCCGTCGATGAAGGTCTGGTAGGCTTCGATCCTGCTTGGACGGTCCAGCATTGGATGCGTCTCCCGCATGTAATGGGCTTGGCTGGCCTTGAGGCTAGTGCCGCCGCTGACCGGGTTCAAGCCGACCCGCCTGGATGTGGACACAGAAAAGCGATACGCACATCGTACGGCGGATTAGCTAATCGTAATCCGCCGTATCACCGTTCCGCGGCGGATTAAGCAATTCGCGCTGATCCGCCCTACGCCAGACGATCATGGAGCACGCAGGATGCGTATCCTCTACGTCCTCCTTGTTGCACTCGTTGTCGGCCTCAGCCTCAGCGCCCGCGCGCAGGAGCCCGTCCCGATCGAGCCGCCTCAGGTGGGCGACCGGCCGCAGTGCACGAAGGACTATGTTCGCGCCGTCGGCCAGCTGACGGAGGCGCTGGATAAGCTGCGTACGTCCGGACCCAAAACCGTCGGGCAGATCTGTGCCCTGGTTGAGCTCGGCAGCGCCTGGTTCGGCGGCGAGCTCCCCGATAACGTGCGGCGCGAGTTGCGCTTGATGCTGGGATTCGACGTCGACCTGGAGCGCATCAAGATGCAGTGCCATACGGGCCGGGAGATCCTTGCGCGCGAGCTCGTCGCCAAGCTGGAGCAGCTCAAGGCCGAGCTGCGGCGCTGCGACGACACGATTTGAGCCGCCGCCTCGCGCGCTACTTCTCTCGACGCCACCCCGGCGCCGCGAGTGCCCGAAGGGCACTTGCGGGCCCCAGAATCTAGAGGGCCTGGGCCCATGCACGTCAACGCAAGCTCCGCGTTTGCCCGCTTCGCGCCTCTGCCCGCTTCGCGCCTCTGCCCGCTGCGCCATCAGCAACCTTTGATTGCTTAAGGCCTCGACCGCACGCATAAGCCCGCTTAGTCTGGCTGCTACCGGCCAGTCCGGCGCCGGTGTCTGACCGGAGACCATCATGGCCAAGCCTTTGGCGGGTATTCTTCTTTCATTGCTCTTGGTCACAAGCTTTGCACTTCGGTTCGCCAGCGCCGACGAGGAGGGGCAGGTCGATTTGCTGCTGGTTCTGGCAGCCGATGTGTCGCGGAGCGTCGACGACAAGGAGTTCAAGCTGCAGCGCGATGGTCTGGCCAATGCTCTCGCCGACCCTCGCGTCCTGCAAGTCATGACCAGCGGGCCGACCGGACGCATCGCCGTGATCTTCGTGGAATGGGCGAGCGAGTTCGAGCAGCGCGTGGTCGTCGACTGGTCGCTGGTGGCGAACGAGCGCGATGCACAAGGGCTCTCGCAGCGCATCCGTGGCGCGCCGCGCTCGTTCTCGGGGCGCACGTCGATCAGCTCGGTGATCGAGTTCAGCCAGGGCCTGCTGGCGCGCAGCCCGTTCCAGTCGGACCGTCGCGTCATTGACGTCTCCGGCGACGGCACCAATAACAGCGGCGCCGACGTGACGGCCGCCCGCGACGCGGCGGTGGCCGGCGGCGTGACCGTCAACGGCCTGGTCATCCTCAGCGACGAGCCGCTGCCGACCAATCCGACCCATACGCATCCGCCCGGCGGCCTCAAGGTCTACTATGAGCGCAATGTCATCGGCGGTCCGGGCGCGTTCGTTCTTGAGGCGCATGGTTTCGAGAGCTTCGGGCAGATGATCATCAGCAAGCTCATCAAGGAGATCGCCGGGCTCGCCACCCCGGGCAAGGTCATCGAATGAGCGAGAGGGGGGCGCCGCGTCAGTCCTGAGCCAGATCCGGCTCGTCCAGGGGATGCGCGGGATGGCGCGCATCGCCGCGGCGATTGGCCGGCCGCACATAGGTGAGCTGCGCGTCGGGATGCATCGACTTGACCTTCAGCGCCGCAATCAGCGCATCCTCGGCCTCGACCTGGGTGTGTTCTGCTTTGCTCTTGAGCTTGAGCCCGACGGTGTATTGCATGCTCTGTCCTCTCGGCGTGCTACACAGAGGAATGCGAATACCTATCGTGTAGCACGGCGCGGCACCCGGGAGCCCTTCACATTCCATGCAACGGCGCGAACCGTTAAGGTCGGCGCTACTCTCCCCACGCCCGGCCGACCGGCCCCTCGCGCAGCACGGGCAAGAGCAGCGACAAGGTCGAGCCGCGCCCGATACCGGCGCTGTAGACCTCTGCGTGCCCGTGACAGGCGGTCACCAATGCCTGCGCGATCCAAAGCCCGAGCCCGGAGCCGCCGATGCGCTCGCGCAGGCGCGGGCTGCGATAAAAGCGCTCCCAGATTCGATCCCGCTCCTCGCGCGACAGCCCGACGCCGTTATCCTCGACGGCGAGGCAGACCGTGCTCTCGCGCCGTTCGGCCCTGACCTCAATGCGTGACCCAGACGGCGAATACTTGACGGCGTTCTCGATCAGGTGCTCCAGCGCCCGTTCGACCAGCGCCGGGTCAACGTGGATCATCGGCAGGTCGTCCTCAATCACCACGCTGAGCTGATGGCTGGCCAGCAGTCTCTGCTTCCTATTGAGGGCGGCGTTGACGATGTCGCCGGGGTCGACCCATTCGTTGTGTGGCCGGATGCCTTCGCTGCTGATGCGCGTCGAATCGAGGAGGTTCTGGATGTGATCATTCAGCCTGTCGGCCTCCTCCTGCATGCCCTGTACCAGCGAGACGAGGCGCTCGCTGGTCTGCACCTCCGGTGCTCGCGCCAGGATGGAGGCCGTGCCGATGATGGACGACAGCGGCGAGCGCAGCTCATGCGACACCGAGCCGATCAGCGCCTCGCGCAAGGTATCCGCCTGCTCGCGCGTGCGCGCCTTGCGGGCATCGGTGCCGAGCTTGCCGGTGACCACGGCAACGATGACGAACAGCACGAGATCGAGAATGTGAATGGGGCGGTGGACGCGGAAATCGTAGAGCGGCTCGTAGAAGAAGAAGGCAGCGGCGCCGACGCCTGTCAGCGCGGTGGCGATGGCTGGAAAGGCGCCGCCCCTGGTTGCCGCGAACAGCACCGGGATCAGATAGACGATGGTAACCGTGCCGAGATCCGCAAAGCTCTGAACACCGGCCATCGCTGCGGTCAGGATGGCAAGCAGAGCAAGCGAGAGGGCGATGACGACGAGGGATTCCCGCGTCACAAGACCCTTCCATCTGGGCATTGGCCGATGTCCTGCGCGTCGTCGCACCGCGCGGCCGTTCCGCGCAGAGCACGAGGCACAGGATAGGCAGCGGCATGACTGCCCATCAAGCGCGTTGCCACCGCCGGCCTGCCCGTGTGACCTTCGCCGCGGACCTGGCCGGTGCGCATCGTTTTCAGCCGGTCGCCTTGCGCTGCGGCGAGGCGGTGGGGCCACCTTGCTCAGGTCGTTTGGCCGGAGCGGCTCTCGGCAACCGGAGAGCCGGCTGGGCAGCGCCAAGGGTCAGCAGCATGCGCGCCACGGCGAGGATCTCAGCGCGGGCCTCCCAGGTGGCCTTGCCCCAGAAGCGCGTCAGCAGTGTCCTCGCCTTGACAAGCATCGGAGGCAGGGATTTCAGGCGCGCCCGCAGGGAGATCTCGCTCATGAGCCGATCCCGCTCGGCGAGCAGGGCATCGATGTCCCACTCCAGGCCTTCTTTTCCGGACGCAGCCGGCGCGGCGCGGCGTCTCTGCAAGACCAACCCTTCCTCTGACTGCTGCGAATAGACTCAGGAAGGGTAGGCCAAACGTTGAAAGCGACGGCGTAGCCTTTTCTACGTTAAGCGTAAATTCCGCATAAACGTCCGTGCGACGGGCTGCCCGACCGCAGCGCCGACTGCGTCAATCTGCGCACAGGCGATAGCCGACGCCCAGCTCGGTGACCAGGATGGTCGGCCGGGACGGCTCGCGTTCGATCTTGCTGCGCAGCTTGCGTACGAAGATCCGCAGGTAGTGCGCGTCCTCCTTGTGCGCGTTGCCCCAGACCTCCTTCAGGAGATGCTGGTGGGTGACGACGTTGCCGGCGTGCTGGGCAAGGACCTGCAGTAGCCGGTATTCCTTCGGAGACAGCCGCACCGGCTCGTCGCCGACAAGCACCCGCCGCAGCGCCAGATCGATGGTGAGATGGCCTGCGCGGACCACCGGCTCGACGATGCGCGCGCCGCCCGGTCGGCGCAGGGCCGCCCGCGCGCGAGCCAGCAGCTCGGCCATGCCAAACGGCTTCACCACATAATCGTCAGCGCCGAGCTCGAGGAGGCGCACCTTCTCTTCCTCTTCCGAGCGCACCGACAGCACGATGATCGGCACTTGCGACCACGAGCGCAGGCGCTCCACCACCGCCGAGCCGTCCATGTCCGGCAGCCCCAGATCCAGCACGACGAGATCCGCGGGCTTCAGGGTAGCCGCGCGGATGCCCTCGTGGGCGGAGGCGGCATCGCGAACAGTGAAGCTTTCGAGCTCGAATCCGGCGCGCAGGAAGCGCCGGATCTGCACCTCGTCGTCGATCACCAGCACGGCTGGCGTGTACTTGCTCATCGATGGGACTGCTCCCCGGCCGCTTTCTCCCCCCGTCTGAGCAGCACGGCAACTCTCCTTCAGGCCCCTGCGGCCGACGCCATCGGTGCCATTATAGAAAATGTTCTAGACCTTTGGTCTAATTTCTTCTCCAGCAGCCCTCTCGCGCCGGCTTCCATCTGCGGGGCTTGCCCGACGCTCGCGTCCACCGCTCCTCACCTGAACGGCGGCTCGTCGAAGCTCCGGAGCTTGCGCGAGTGCAGGGTGTCGCGGCGCTCGCGCAACAGATCGAGAGCCGTTAGGCCGATCTCCAGGTGCTGGCCGACGGCACGCTCGTAGAAGGCGCTGGCCGCGCCGGGCAGCTTGATCTCGCCGTGCAGCGGCTTGTCGGAGACGCACAGCAAGGTGCCGTAGGGCACGCGCAGGCGATAGCCCTGGGCCGCCACCGTGCCGCTCTCCATGTCGACGGCGATGGCACGCGACAGGTTGATGCGCTTGCGCTCCTGGGTGAAGCGCAGTTCCCAGTTGCGGTCGTCATCAGTGACGACGGTGCCGGTGCGCAGGCGCCGCTTCAGGGCCTCGCCGCGCTCGCCGGTGACGATGCCGGCGGCCTCCTGCAGGGCCACCTGGATTTCCGACAGTGCCGGGATCGGGATGTCGGGCGGCACCGGGTCATCGAGGATGTGGTCCTGGCGCAGATAGGCGTGCGCCAGCACGTAGTCGCCGATCTGCTGGGTCAGGCGCAGGCCTCCGCAGTGCCCCACCATCAGCCAGCAGTTGGGCCGCACGACAGCCAGATGATCGGTGATGGTCTTGGCGTTGGAGGGGCCGACGCCGATATTGACCAGGCTCACGCCTTCTCCGTCGGGCGCCGTGAGGTGGTAGGCCGGCATCTGGAAGCGGTGCCACGTGCTGCCGGCGATCAGGGCGTCGGCCTCATCCGGGGCATGCTGGCGGCCAACGATCAGATTGCCAGGCAGCACCAGCTGCCGGTCGACCGGGCTGTCGGCGGCGAGCTGATCTCGCGCCCAGCGCACAAAGCGGTCGACATAGCGGTGATAGTTGGTGAGCAGGATCCAGCGCTGCACGTGGCGCCAGTCGCTCCCCGTGTAGTGCACGAGACGTTGCAGCGAGTAGTCGACGCGCACCGCATCGAACAGGGCGAGCGGGCGCGGCTCGCCTTCGCGGAAGTCCCAGGCGCCGTCTGCGATCTCGTCGCCGACCGCCGAGAGCTGCGGTGTCGGGAAATGCCGGGCAAGGTCCGCCGCGTTCTCGGCCGCACCACTGAGGTCGCCCAGGCGATCGAGCACGTAGGGGTAGGGAATGCGCTGGTTGCTCGGCTCCACCTCGATCCGCGCCCCATACTCGGTCGCCAGCGGATGCAGCTGCTCGGCGAGATAGCTGCGGAACTCGCGCGGATGCGTGACGGTGGTCTCGTACGCGCCGAGCCGCTGCAGACGCCCGAACGCCCGCCGGTGCGAAGGGGTGGCGCGAGCCCCGTCATGATAGACCACTCGCAGCAGGGGGTAGCAGGCCGCTGTCAGCGTGTCCGGCGACGGCGTCGCGCCGCCTGTGAGATAGCGCTGCAGTGCGCCGATCAGGGCGGCGCTCCCCCCGTCATAGAGGCGCTCCAGCTTGTCCAGGGCTGCGATGACGGGAGGAGCCGGCTTGGGTGGGCGCTGCGACATGGCGGAGGCTCTCCGATAGGCTCCTGGCGAGAGGGGCGCACGGCCACGGTCGCACCTTACTACTCCATGGGGTGCAATAGGGCCCCTGCCGGTGCACATCTCCTTAACCCTGCGATCCAGGTGCGGGATACGCCGACTGGGCTTCAGGGGCAGCCGGTAACCCGGAGCGGAGCGTCCGGCGGGAGCCATTCTCAAGGCCAGCGTCGGCCGGCTCTTCGCGCACGCGAGCGACGTTAATGCGAGCGGAGGTGGTGGGTGCCGGCCTCGCCCGTGGGCGATGCGGGCGACACCCGGTGCCTGGGCCTTGGTCGAGGCTCCGGCCGGCCTTTGCGATCGGCATTTGAAATGCATCAAGAATTGGGAGATGGTGTCGCCGGTCGGCTTCGCGGGATGCCGATCGAAGAACACGAAAGTCTATACAGGGAGGACTCGACATGAAGACCCGGCGCTGGACGCCGTTGCTTTCAGCTATGGCCGCACTCGCGATTCTGCCATTCACGGGGTTGCAGGCTAAGGCGCAGACCGAGACTCCCAAGCGCGGCGGCATCCTCAAGTATGTCGTGCCTGGCGAGTTCCCCTCGATGGACGGCCACCGCGAGAACAGCTTCGTGCTGATTCATCCGATTGCGCCGTTCTACAGCACGCTGATCCGTCTTGATCCGGAGAACCCGCAGACGGGCGAGATCATTTGCGACCTGTGCACGGAGATGCCGAAGCCCACTGACGGCGGCAAGACCTACACGTTCAAGATCCGCAAGGGCGTGAAGTTCCACGACGGCTCGGCGCTCAACGCCAAGGACGTGCTTGCCAGCTTCCAGCGCATCATCTTCCCGCCGCAGGGTGTGCAGAGCGCCAGGCGCGCCCAGTTCACCATGGTCGAGAGCGTGACGAGCCCCGACGACGAGACGGTGGTGTTCAAGCTCAAGTATCCGTCGGGCGCCTTCATCCCGGCCCTGGCGACGCCCTATAACTTCATCTACTCCAAGGCCAAGCTCGACGCCGACCAGCATTGGTACGAGACCCATGTGATGGGCTCGGGGCCGTTCATGTTCAAGGAGCGCCAGGCCGGCGCCTTCGTGAAGGGCGTGCGCAACCCCAACTACTACTTCCCTGGCAAGCCCTATCTCGACGGTTTCGAGGCGATCATCGCCAAGACGCAGACCCTGCGTCTGCAGGCGATCCGCGGCGATCAGGCTGCGGCCGAGTTCCGCGGCATCCCGCCCAAGAGCCGGGACGATCTTGTCAAGGCCTTGGGCAAGGACCTGACGGTGCAGGAGAGCGACTGGAACTGCGTGCAGATCGTCACGCCCAACACGCGCAAGAAGCCGTTCGACGACGTGCGTGTGCGCCGGGCTCTGACACTGGCGCTCGATCGCTGGCAGGGCTCCAAGGACCTCTCCAAGATTGCCATCGTCAAGGCCGTGGGAGGCATCGTCTTTCCGGGCCATCCCCTGGCCACGCCAAAGGCGGAGCTGGAGAAGCTTGCGGGCTACTGGCCCGACATCAAGAAGTCGCGCGAGGAGGCCAAGAGGCTGCTCAAGGAGGCAGGTGCCTCGGACCTGAAGTTCAGCCTGCTCAACCGCACCGTCGACCAGCCCTACACCATCGTCGGCACGTGGCTGATCGACCAGTGGAAACAGGTGGGTATCACCGTCGACCAGAAGCCGGCGGCCGACGGGCCTTACTTCGCGTCGCTGCGCGAGGGCAAGTACGATGTGGCTCTGGAGTATAACTGCCAGTCGGTCGTCAATCCGCTGGTTGATGTCTCCAAGTTCCGCCCGGATGCCGGCGACCAGTACGGCGGCTTCAAGGACGACGAGCTCATCAAGCTGAACGACGCCATGAACAGAACCGGCGACGTGGAAGAGCAGAAAAAGCTGATGCGGGCCTATGAGAAGCGGGTTCTGGACGAGAAGGCGTACTCCTCGATCCAGCTGTGGTGGTACCGCATCATCGCCCACCGCTCGTACATGAAGGGGTGGAAGATCACGCCCAGCCACTACCTGAACCAGGACCTCTCGACGGTCTGGATCGATAAGTGAGATCGGTGTCAGACCTGTGGGTCTGACACCGTCGCACGATGCTGTTGAAGCTTGGTGTCAGACCCGCGGGGTCTGACACCTTTCCCAGGCCCATGCCATGCCCACCTATATCGTCAAGCGCATCCTGCTGATGATTCCGACGCTGCTCGGCGCGGCCGTGCTCGTCTTCCTCCTGATGCGCGCCATTCCCGGCGACATCTGCGTGCTGCGGCTGGCGAGCGGCGGTGGCAGTGTCGATCCGCAGGTCCTGGCCCAGTGCCGGGCCGAGCTTGGCACCGACCAGCCGATGCTGGTGCAACTCCTCGTCTACCTCAAGGGCCTCGCCATCCTCGACTTCGGCAAGTCGATGTGGACCGGCCGGCCGATCCTGCAGGAGGTCGGGCTGCGCTTCGAGCTTTCGCTGCAGGTCGCCATCATGGCGACGCTGATCGCGGTCCTGATCGCCATTCCGCTCGGGACCATTTCCGCCGTTAAGCAGAACACCTGGTCCGACTACGTGGTCCGGACCTTCTCGATCGCCGGCGTCGCCATGCCGAGCTTCTGGCTCGGTATCCTGATCATCCTCGGCATCCTCATCGCCACCAAGGCGTGGTGGGGCATGCCTTGGATGCCACCCATCACCTACGTCCCGATCTGGGTCGATCCCATCACCAACCTGAGCATGCTGATCTGGCCGGCGCTCGCCACCGGCTATCGCTACTCGGCGGTGGCCACGCGCATGACACGCTCGGCCATGCTGGAGGTGCTGCGTGAGGACTATGTGCGCACCGCCCGCGCCAAGGGACTGTTCCGGAAGCTGATCGTTCGCCGCCATGCGCTGCGCAACGCGCTGCTCCCCGTCATCACCATCATCGGCATCGAGTTCGCCTTCCTGATGGGCGGGCTGGTGGTGACCGAGCAGGTGTTCAACCTCAACGGCATCGGCAAGCTGTTCGTCGAGTCGGTTCAGAACCAGGACTACAACATGACCCAGGCGCTGGTGATGATGACGGTGGGCATCTTCGCCCTCACCAACCTTGTGGTCGACATCGTCTACGCATGGCTTGACCCGCGCATCCGCTACACGCGCTGATGGAATCCACATGGCAACCATGACCCAGCCCGCTGCCGCCGCTCCGCTGGTATCCAGGGGCTCCCGTATCGGCGCGTTGTGGCAATTCTGCCGGCAGAACCCGCTGGGCGCCGCCGGTGGCATTGTCGTCGTCGTCATGATCGTGATGGCGGCATTCGCCGACCTGGTGACGTTCTATGATCCGACCGCCAACAACTTCGGCTCCATGCTGCAGGCGCCGAGCGCCGACTACTGGCTGGGGACCGACCAGTTCGGCCGCGACCTCTACGCCCGCATCATCTACGGCGCGCGCACGGCCCTGCTGGTCGGCTTTGTCTCGGCCGCCGTCGGTGCCACCATCGGGCTGATCCTCGGGGTGGCCAGCGCCTATATCGGCGGCCTGTTCGATCTTCTGTTCCAGCGCGTAATGGACATCCTGATGGCGTTCCCGCTGGTGATCCTGGCGCTCGCGGTGGTGTCGATCCTCGGCACCGGCACCCAGAACGTCATTCTCGCCATCACCATCCCGTTCATCCCGCGCTGCGCCCGCGTGGTGCGCTCCAGCGCCCTCGCCGTGCGCGAGATGCCCTACATCGACGCCGCGCGCGCCTGCGGCTTCTCCAACACCCGCATCGTGCTGCGCCACATGGTGCCGAATGTGATGGCGCCCTACCTCATCATGTTCACCGCGGCCGTGGGACAGGCGATCCTGATCGAGGCAACGCTGTCGTTCCTGGGGCTCGGGGTGCAGGAGCCGGTGCCAGCCTGGGGCCTGATGCTGCGCGGCGGCGCCCAGGACTACGCCGAGAGCGCGCCGTGGGTGGCGATCTTCCCCGGCATCGCCATCTCGCTCGCCGTGTTCGGGTTCAACCTGTTCGGCGATTCGCTCAGGGATTGGCTCGATCCGAAGATGAAGGTGTGAGGGCGAACGCCGTCAGACCCGCAGGGTCTGGCCGGCGCCGATCTCCGCAGCCGCCCGGATCGCAGCGATGTTCTCCGCGTAGGTGCCGTCCTTGAACACCGCCGAGCCGGCCACCAGGGCGTTGGCTCCGGCGGCGGCGCAGGCGCCGGCTGTCTCCGGCGTGACGCCGCCGTCCACCTCCAGGTGGATCGGGCGGTTGTCGATCATGCTATTGATACGCCGGACCTTCTCCACCACGGCAGGAATGAAGACCTGGCCACCGAAGCCGGGATTGACCGTCATCACCAGGACCAGGTCGAGGCGGTCGAGCACGTACTCGATGACGTTCTCAGGGGTCGACGGATTGAGCGATACGCCGGCCTTCTTGCCAAGCGCACGGATCGTCTGCAGCGAGCGGTCGAGGTGCGGCCCGGCCTCGGCGTGCACGGTGATGATGTCGGCGCCGGCGGCAGCAAACGCCTCGATGTAGGGATCGGCCGGCGCGATCATCAGGTGCACGTCCAGGACCTTGCTGGTGTGCGGCCGGATTGCCTTCACCACGCCGGGGCCGATGGTGATGTTGGGTACGAAGTGCCCGTCCATCACGTCCACGTGCACCCAGTCGCAGCCGGCGGCATCGATGGCGCGAACCTCCTCGCCGAGGCGCGCGAAATCGGCTGAGAGGATCGAGGGGGCGATGACGATGTCGGAGGTTGTCATGTCGGGCTCCGTCTTCTCCCTCTCCCCGGAAGCGAGGAGAGCCGAGGGGAGGGGCAGGGATGCACTCCGACGTTGGAGCGCGTGACTGCCCCTCACCCTAGCCCTCTCCCCATGCCTGAAGAAGGCCTGAGAGAGGAAACCTGCTAACCTATCCCGCGCGTGCGCGTCTCGCCGCACCCGGCGCGGTGCTCCAGGAAATCCAGCATCGCGCCGGCCAGGTCGAGGCCGCTCGCCTGCTCCATGCCCTCGATGCCGGGCGAGGAGTTCACCTCCACCACCAGCGGGCCGCGGCCCGAGCGCAGCATATCGACGCCGGCGACGTTGAGCCCGAGCACCTCGGCCGCGCGCCCGGCCGTGCGGGCCTCCTCGTCAGTGATAACCACCGCCTCGGCCTTGCCGCCCAGGTGCAGGTTGGCGCGGAACTCGCCGGTCGAGCAGGTGCGCTTCATGCTGGCCACCACCTTGCCGTCCACGACCAGGGCGCGGATGTCGGTGCCGCCCGCCTCCTTGATGAACTCCTGCACCAGGATGTTGGTGTTGGCGGCGCTGAACGCCTCGATGATCGACTTCGCGGATGCCGCCGTCTCGGCCAGGATGACGCCGCGCCCCTGCGTGCCTTCCAGCAGCTTGATGACGCACGGCGTGCCGCCGACCTCCTTGATGACATCCTCGGCCCGCTTGGGTCCGTGCGCGAACGCCGTCACTGGCAGGCCGATGCCTTCCCGCGCCAGCAGCTGCAGTGCCCGCAGCTTGTCGCGCGACCGGCCGATGGCGACGCTCTCGTTGAGCGGGAACACGCCCTGCATCTCGAACTGGCGCAG
>DASURA010000152.1:0-3786 GCA_036280295.1 Hyphomicrobiaceae bacterium | reverse complement strand
GATCGACGGCAGCGCCTCGCCACGGAAGCCGAGCGTGGCGATGTTGAAGAGATCGTCATCGGCGAGCTTGGAGGTGGCGTGCCGCTCCACCGCGAGCGCCAGATCCGCCGCACTCATGCCGTCGCCGTTGTCGGTGACACGGATCAAGGAGATTCCGCCCGCCGCCGTCACCACCTCGATGTCGGTGGCGCCGGCGTCGAGTGCGTTCTCGACAAGCTCCTTCACCACGCTCGCCGGCCGTTCGATCACCTCGCCGGCGGCGATGCGGTTGACGGTCTCGGGATTGAGCTGGCGGATGGACATGAGGCGGAAACGGGATCAGACCCCTGACCTCCAACATTGAAGTTTCAATCGCGACCTGTGCATCAGGGGTCTGACCCCGTCTGCCACCCGACATGTCACATAGCCGCCACGCGGTCGCGCGTCAGCACCTTGGCCAATTCCACCGCCGGCTGATCGAACGGGTCGACGTCCATCAGGTGCGCAGCGAGAATCGTCTCCAGCATCATGTGCATCATGAGGGCGCCGAGGCTTGCCTCGTCAAGGCCGGCGAGGTCGAAGGTGCGCACCGGCCGGCCGGCCTGGGCCAGCGCCTGCGGCACGGCGTGCGACTGCGCCGCCACCAGGTCGCCGGCGAAGCGCCCGGCCAAATAGCCGAGGCCCGCAGCATCGGCGAGGCCGGCGTCGACGCGCGGGCCGGTGCCGGCGCTGGGCGCCCGCACGATGGTGATCAGGTGCTCGCGCGGACCATCCATGAACAGCTGCAGCTGGCTGTGTTGATCCACCGGGCCGAGGCAGGCGATGGGCGCCGTGCCCTGGCCGTCCTTGCCCAGGCTCTCCGCCCACAGCTGGGCGAACCAGGCGGCGAAGCGGCCGAGGCGGTCGGCGTAGGGCATCATGACCTGGGCACGGATGCCCTTCTCGCGGGCCAAAGCCACGGCCACGGCGGCGCCTTCCGCCGGCGCGAAGCCATGCGGGCTCGCGGCGGCCAAGAGCGCGTCGACCACCGCCCTGGCTCCGGCGCGCACGGCGCGGGCGTCGAGCCCGCGGGCGATGGCCGGCAGCAGGCCGACGTTGGTGAGCGTGGAGAAGCGCCCGCCGATGCCGGGGTGGTGATCCAGGCACGGGATGTCGTGCTGCTCGAACAGCGTGCGCAGGCCGTTGGGCTTGCCTTCTGCCCTGGGCTCGGTGATGCCGAGGAACAGCTCGGGGATGCGCCTTTCAAGGCCCGCGGCCTTCACCGCTGTCAGTGTTGCCAGCGCCTGCACCAGCGTCTCGGGGGTGCCACCGGACTTGGAGATGACGACGAAGCGCACCGCGCCCAAGTCCTCGAATGCAGCCAGCGAGCAGGCCAGCGTGTGGCCGTCGAGGTTGTCGTAGAAGCGCGTGCGCGGCCGCCGCTTCTGGGCCGGGCCCGCCACGCCGGGGATATTCCAGCCGCCGAGCTGCGCCAGCGCCTGCCCACCGAGGCTCGATCCGCCGGTGCCGAAGAAGACAATCGTATCGGCGCCGCGTGCAAGCCGCGTGTAGGCAGCCTCCGCCTCCGCGATGTCGGCCGTTTGCTCAGGGATGGCGAGATGCGGCAGGCGGCCGGTGCGATAGTCCTCCTGCAGACGCGCCATGGCGGGCGTGAGCCGCTCCACCCAGGTCGCCAGCTCGGCTGCCGACAGGCCGTGGCGGCCGATCGCAACATCCAGGCAGCCGGCAATCGACTGCGTGTAAGGGAGGCTGGACGGATCGAGCATGGCAGGGCCCTCATGCGAAGCGATCCGGCTGTAGCATGGAGGGCGCGATAAGGCGAAGCAGCATCGCACCGATATCCTCCTCGCGGAGGAGATCAACGAGCGGACTCGGGCGATGCGCTTTGCTTATCGGATCCTGGGGCCAGCTAACCGCCCGAGGCCGCCATGCCCTTGGGCTTGCCAACCACCGTCACCAGCAACTCATGGCCATCGAACAGGCGCTTGGCCACGCGCCGCACGTCGTCGATGGTGACGGCCTTGACCTGGGCGTTGCGGGTCTCGACGTACTCATGCCCGAGTCCCTCCATCATCATCCACAGCAACTGGCTGGCGATATTGCTGTTGGAGTCGAAGCGGAGCGCGAACGATCCGGTCAGATACGACTTGGTATCGGCCATCTCCTTCTCGGTCGGGCCGTCGGTGGCGATACGTCTCAGCTCGGCGCGGATCACGTCAAGCGACTTGGCCACCTCCTCGTTTTTGGTGGCGACGCCGCCGAAGAACACCGACGCATGGCGCATGGGCACGATCGTGGTATCGACGCCATAGGCCAGGCCGCGCTTCTCGCGCACCTCCTTGTAGAGCCGCGAGGTGAACGGATTGCCGCCGAGGATGGTGTTGAGCACGTACGCGGGCATGAAGTCCTTGTCGCTGCGCGGCATGGCCGGCAGGCCAAAGCGCGCGACCGACTGCGGCACGTTCATGTCGACCACATTCAGCTTGTGCTTGCTGTTGATCTGAGCCTTGCCGACCGGATTGAGCCGGGCCTTGGCGGGCAGGGCGCCGAACACGGTGTCGAGCAGGGTTCCAAGCGATGCGGCGTCGATATCGCCCACCACCACGACGCGCAGGTTGTCCTTGGCGAAAACGCGGCCGTGGAAATCGGTGAGGTCGGCGCGCGCGATACCGGCAACGGATACTGGTGTGCCATTGGCCGGCCGGCCGTAGGGGTGTCCGGCAAAAGCAGCTGCCATCCATTGCTCGAGGGCGACACGGGTCGGGTCGCGCGCGGCGTAGGCCAGGCTTGCCAGTTGCTGCTTACGCATGCGCTCGATCGCATCCTGATCGAAGCGTGGCTTCAGGATCGCCAGCGCCAGCAGCTTGGCAGCCGCGTCGCGGTTCTCGGTCAGCGTCTCGAAGCTGCCGTAGAAGGCATCGCGGCCATCCTCAAAGCTCATGCGCATGGCGAGTTCTTCCACGCGCTCCTGGAACTGCCTGGAGCTGAGGTCGCCGGCCCCTTCGTCGAGCATGCTCGAAAGGAAGTTCGCCACGCCCTCCTTGCCGGCGGGGTCCTGCACGCTGCCGCCGCCGTCAAAGGCGAAGCGCATGGCGATCAAGGGCACGTTGTGTGATTCGACCAGCCAGGCGCTGATGCCGCCGGGGCTCTTGACCTCCTGCACGTTCATTGCATGCGCCTCGCTGGGCAAGATCGACACGGCCGCCAGCACGACGGCGCACGCTATGGACAGGAACCAAGCCGCGGCGCGGACTGCACGTGCCTCGCGAGCAACGGATGCGAGAGCGAACGATCTCATTGGGGTCCCCCCTGTTTCTCGGTCGCAGCCGGCGGCACAGCGGGCGAGCTAGACTTGGGGGCCGCGATTGCCTCGGGCCCTGCATCGACGGGCACCAGAGTCCCGGTGACGGAACGGCGAATGTCGAGGTACTTCCCGGCTGCGTGCTTCAGATCATCAAGCGTGACCTGCGCGATGACATCGGGCCAGTTTTCGATCTGCTCTACCGTCAGGCCAAGGGCCAAGCCCGCGCCGTAGCGTCGGGCGACCTGCTCCTGGCTGTCGGATTCGTAGACGAACTCGGCGAGGAGCTGCTTCTTGGCCCGATCGAGCTCGGCCTGGGTGACGCCGTGCTCGCGCAGGTCGTGCAGGACACGGTCGATCGACTGCTCCACCTTTTCCAGCGGCACGCCTTCGGCAGCCACCGCGTAGACACCGATCGAGCCGCTGTCGAGGCTGAGCCCCGAGTACCAGCCGCCGGCGCTGGAGGCGACCTTCTCGTCGGCGACCAGCGTCTGATACAGCCGGCT
>DASURA010000151.1:0-18120 GCA_036280295.1 Hyphomicrobiaceae bacterium | reverse complement strand
GAGTCCTACCAGACCGTGTTTGCCCGCCGCGAAGGCGCGGTCGCGGCGCCGACGGCCGGCCTGCACTTCACCGGCGCGCTGCTGGCCGCGCTCGACGCCCGTGGCATCTCCCGGCACACCATCACCCTGCACGTCGGGGCCGGCACCTTCCTGCCCGTCAAGGCGGAGGACACGCGCGCGCACCGCATGCACGCGGAGTGGGGCGAGATCACGCAGGCGGCAGCGGCCGCGCTCAACGCCGCGCGCCAGGCCGGTGGCCGTATCGTCGCCGTCGGCACCACGGCCCTGCGCCTGCTGGAGTCGGCCGCGGCCGAGGACGGCAGCATCCGTCCGTTCGCCGGCGAGACCGACATCTTCATCACCCCCGGCTACCGCTTCAAGGCGGTCGATCTCCTCCTCACTAACTTCCACCTGCCCCGCTCGACCCTGTTCATGCTGGTCTCAGCCTTCAGCGGCCTCGACACCATGCAGGCGGCGTATGGCCACGCCATCCGCGAGGGGTACCGGTTCTACTCCTATGGCGATGCGTGCCTGCTCTCTCGTGCCGCCGCCGCAGGCTGTGGTGTCAATCCGATGCGCACCTCGCCGCCGGTGCCGTGACCGCCCTGCCGGCAGCGACATCATCTCACCAAGCTTGCCACCGCCATCTGAGTGGGCGGTCCCGGCTGCCTGTGGGCAATGCGGCAGCAAGTAGGCCGATGTAAACATATAGAAGATGACGTGCGTACCTTGTGGCATTGCAACCACATGATTTCGGCTATCCGGTAATAGTCGGCACCAAGGTGCTTGCCTGACGTTCGTCAATGTGACCGAGTGGCAGTGGGGAACGGTGGTCGCAAACCCCGCGCGGCTGCTGTTTTGGGGGCCGATCCGACCCTGGCCTGGGTTGGGGGTCGGCCCTCCACCCCCCTGAAATTCGGGGACACAGGCATTCCGCGCCGGCCGTTCCGGGCCGTCATTCCGGGCCGCCAGTGGCGCTCTCCACCACCATTCGCGCATCACAAGTTCCGCACCGGTCCTCGCTGCATCGTGAGCCAGTGGTCTTCCGCAGTCCCGTCTTAGCGTGATAGAAGCACGGGCAGCAGGAGCGACTCCAGCAGCCTCCCGTCGTCTTTTGCCGCCGAGGCGGCCTCCGGGCGTCTCGATCAAGGCGTGTCCCCGTAGCTCAGCTGGATAGAGCATCGGCCTTCTAAGCCGAGGGTCGCAGGTTCGAATCCTGCCGGGGACGCCAATGATTTCAAGCACTTAAATCGCTGCAATCGACCATTCCATGTCGCACTGGATCGCATTGCAGTGCCTGGAATATCAACAGCTTACATAAGGTGATACCTAGTCCCTGCGACCTTCCTGACGATGCTGGGAAATCCGGGTTGCTGGGCCAGGGGCGCGTGAGGGTAGCACGTCGGCACGGCCGTGGTCCGCCGCCACACCCAGTTTCCAGGTGAGCACCAGGAAGGATCGCCGTCAGGGCGCATCCTGCGCGGCGCGAGTTGCCGGCTCTCCTGCCTCTGGGACGAAGGCGCAGACCTCATTTCCGCAACGTCGGGGGCCCGCCTGCCAGGAAGACGGCAGCAGCCGGCGCCATGTCCTCGTTCTCGTGGCCGGCACTCGATACTTCGGCCAGGCGCCAGGCGAAGCGGGCGTCGAGGCGCCGCGCCGCCGATGCTGCGCGCTTGAAGTAGAAGTTGCCACGCTGATAGCGGTTTTTCCCCTGTGCACGCGTCTCTGGAGTGTCGCGCAGGATGCCGCCGGTGCTGGTGTCACCCTGGCCGAGCAGCAGGACAAAGTCAGTCGCGAATGCCTGGCGCAACGTGGACTGCGGAATCGGGGCTCGCTTGAGGCCATACGGAAAGGCGAACTCGTCGTCGGGCAGCAGGTACCAGCCGGCATTGGCGGCGACGGCGCGGTCGACGTACCGGCCGCCGCTGTGCAGCACGTAGCGCTGCACCCACTGGGCGCCGGCGCCGTGGCCGTAGAGCGAGAAGCGCCGGCGGGTGCTGCCGGTCATCGCCACGGCCTGCCGGAAGGCCTTCTCGGCGACGGCGAACCCGGTCTGCTTCCAGGGAATCGGCTTGAAAGTCCGCGTCCTGACGTTGCCGAGCTGGAACTGCCAGGAGGTCGGCCACTTGCGGTCGATGAACTCCGGCATCAGCAGCAGGGCGCCGTGGCGCTCGGCAAGGGGCGCCCAGACGTCGTAGTAGTCGGCAACGATGTGCCTGGCGACCCCGCGCCGCGCCCCGTGGATCACGATCCAGACCGGGCTGCTCGCGGTGTAGGCGGCCGGCCGGTAGGTATGGACGGTGACCGGGCCGCGCGGCACGCCGACCTCGAACTGGCTCTCGCCGACCGGGATGGTGCCGTTGCCGGCGCGTGCAGGCCCGGTGAGCCATGCCATCGGCACCGCGAAAGACAGCACCAGGAGCGCTCTGCATGCCGTGCGGATCATTTGCCTGCCTGTCCCGGCATCCATGAAGGGCGTGCTCATTGTCAGAACTCGATCCGCGTGCCGGTATAGATGATGTTGACGTCGCCGATCGGCGCCGGCGAGGTGATGATGCCGCCAGGCTGGCTGTTGCTGTCGCGCACGCCCTCGATGTCCATCTCGAAGTGGCGGAAGCCCAGGTAGATCTGCATGCCGGCGCTGTCGATGTCCTGCACGATGCCGGCCCCGAGCATGCGCAGCTGGCTATCTGTCACCTCCAACGGACCTCCCTCGCGCAGGCCGGTGAGGCCGTCGTGGGCGATGGCGCCCTCGGCATAGAGCTTGGTATCGCCGAGGGAGGTGAACGACTTCCGCAGGCCCGCCTTGAGGTAGCCGTAGCGGAGGTCCGGGCGGCTGGTGCCAGGCGGGGTGGCGAGGCCGACGGTGTTCTCGCCGAACACGGCCTGGTTGGACGGATCGCTGCCGTGGAACTCGCGGTTGACGAAGGCCGCCGTGACGAACAGCCCGGTGGGGACGTTGAGAACGCTGGCGCTGCCCTTCCACTCGCGCCGGTCGCGGGTGCCGCCGACCTCGAGGCGGCTGCCGGCGTCGGTGTCGCGCATGTAGCCGACCGCGGCCCGGAAGCGCCATTGGTCGAAATCGACCTTGTAGCGCAAGGCAACGTCCCAGAAGTCGTTCTCGCCGGCCGCGGCCGAGAGCTGAAGGCCGGCGAGCAGCGGCGAGTCGTAGCGGACCGCATTGCGCCGCTGCGTATCGAGCGTCGCGCCGCCGACGAAGTCGCCGATGACGGTGCGGGTGATAAGGCTCTCGGCGCCGAGGTCGAGATCGTCGGCGGCGCGCAGGATGATGTCGCCGCCGATCAGGGCGATGCTCGGCGAGGCGGCGACGACGGTGCCGCCGAGGTCGTTCAGGATCGCATGGTAGGTGGCGGTGCCGGTCTGGCCCACCGTCAGCCTGCCGTAGCGGTTGCTGCGGAGCCACCAGTCGGCGAAGCGAATGTCGACGGGCCCGTCGGCATTGTCGCTGCCGAGCTGGCTGACGGCGTTGGAGCGGCCCTGCTCGGCCGCGATTTCCAGGTTGAACCCGGTTGTCCAGCCGCGCGCGATCTTGGCTGCGCCCTCAAAGCCGAACAGCGTCGGGCTGTTCACGTTGTCGACGATGTGGGCGTAGCTCTTCACGCTGTCGTCCCACGCCATGACCATGCGGTTCACGCGGCCGTAGACATCGACGGACAGGGCGGGCGCGCTCCTTGCCGTGCCAGCCTCCAGCTCCGCAATGCGCGCGTCCAGCCCCTCCATCGCGGAGCCGCCTGCGGCTCCGGCGACGCCGGACGGCGCGCGCGCGGGGGCCAGCGCATTGAGATCGACCGTCAGCCCCGCCTGCACGCCGTAGAACAGGGCATCGTCCCGCGCCCGGAGGTCGCGGTCCGCCAGGTCGGTCACGGTGGCGTAGTGCGGCAGCGCGCCGCTCACGCCGTTGAGCCACAGAAGGGTGCCACCGGCACTGAATGTCACGCCATCGGCCAGCTCGATCTCGAGCCGTGGATTGATCTCGACGCCCTGCGCGAACGCGGTGCCGTCGAGGCTGTTCTGCTGCGCCCGGGCCTGGGTCTGGTTGCGGGAGAGGAACGACCGCAGGCGCATGGCCTGGTTGGCATAGAGACCGGCCTTGACGCTGCCGCCGACCCGGATGCCGGCGCCGAGGTCGGCCATGCCCGCGAGGCCGGCCTGAAGCCCGAGCAGATAGTTGTCGGTCTGGATCGCCACCGCATCCCTGGTGGTGTCGCTGTTCTTCCAGGTAACGGTGTTGAGGTCCTCGCCGAAATAGAACATGCGCGCGCCGAGCATGAAGCCCGGAAGCCCCAGGGCATCCTTGGCGTTGAGCTCGGCTCCGAGCAGCTTGGTGCCGTGGTGGGCGAACAGCTTGCCGATGTTCTGCGAGTTCGTGTAGTTGGCGATGTCGCCGCCGGGGTCGTTCGCGTACACGGCGTTGGTGGTCGGCGTCGTATTGACGCCGCCGGAGCTGAGGTCGGTCTTCAGCTGCCCGGTCAGGAACGGCAGCACGTAGAACGCCGACATCTCGACGGGCTGGCCCAGGATCTCGCCCTCGAACGTCGCCCTGAGGCCCGCCGATGCATTGTCGCCGATGCCGAGCTCGGACGATACGAGCGGCGTGAAGCCGGCATTGGCATTGTGGGCGCCCGTCAGCGGCACGGCGTGCGGGCCGTCGCGCCACAGCACCATGCCCTCCACGGTGGACCTGATGGCAGGAGCGGCCGCTCCGCCCTTTCGCCGCGGCGCCGCGGCGCCGTCGCCGTCCTCGACCTCTTGAACGCCGGCCTCCCGATCCTGCGCTTGCGCAGGCGGGCCGAAGCCGGACATCGCCGCGACCAGCGCCAGGCTGAGGCCGGCAGCGGCAGAGCGCAGACCCGCGCCGGATACGACAGAACTGTCCGTGGCGCGCAGCGCCGCAGGTTTACGCACGGTACTCCTCCCCAACAACAATCCTCTTGTCGGCCGGCCTGCCGGGTACGGCTCCTTTGCCTGAACGCCTACAGGAGCTGTGGGCGATCAAGAATGTGAATTGACGAATGATCTCTTGTGTTGTGTCGAACAGTCAGCCAATTGTTATGCACTATCAGATAATTATCATCGTCAAGCAAAGATGCTCCCGCCTCGGGGCAGGAGGCATCAATCGTCGGCTGCGATGGGCACGATGGCGGCCGCGTCCTCGCTGGAGCGCCGGCGCAGGCCGTCGATCACCCTTTTCAGGCAGTCGAGAAACGACCGCGCGTGGTCGGACAGCATCTGGCCGCGCGGATAGACGTAGCCGAAGGAGATCCACCGCTCCGGCGCGATCGGCCGCAGCGCCAGGTTGGTGAGATCGATGGCATGCAGGCACACGCGGTCCAGCACCGCGATGCCGGCGCCGTCGCGGGCGAGCTGGCAGGCCATCAGCGAGGAGCGGGTCTCGATCGCGTACGTGGGCACGGCGCCGCCGGCGCGGAAGAAGTCATCGATCTGCCCGCGCCAGATCTGGTCGGGCCACAGGCCGAGCATCGGCTCGCCGGCGAGGTCGCTCGCGGTCAGCCGCGCCTTGGTGGCCAGGCGATGAGTGGACGGCAGGATGGCCTCGGCGCGGACGCGCAGCAGCGGCTTGTTCTCGATATCGACCAGGGCATGCGAGACCGGCAGCGAGACGACCCCCAGGTCGTAGCGCCGGGTGCCGACCATGGTCTCGATATCGAAACGTGACTGGATGTCGACCAGGCACCGCAGGCCAGGGTTCTCCCGCCGCATGAGCGCCAGCGCCGGCGACACCAGCCCCTGGCCGACGCGCGGCGCCGTCACCAGGCGAAACTGCCGCCGCGACTTGGCCTTGATCTCTCCGACGATGCGCGGGATCTCGTCGAACCCGGCCAGCACATGCCGCGCGTCGCGGTAGAACGCTTCGCCGTCGGCGGTCAGCGTCAGGCGCCGCCGCGTACGGTGGAAGAGGGTGAGCTTGATCTCATGCTCCAGCAGGGCGATCAGCCGGCTTACCGCAGGCTGGCTGAGGTGCATGGCCTCCGCCGCCGCCGCCAGCGAGCCGTTGACTACGACCAAGTGAAACGCGCGCAGGCCCTTGATATTCACCGCCCCCCCCCTAGCGGCTTGAAATACATTAGCAATTCCGTGAATGATAACGCCAACGCAAGGCTGCACAACGCAATTCGCGGCCGCGCTCGGGAGCCGTGCGCGGGCAGGGCGGGAGTGCCGCGCGCGTGCACAGGGGGAGGCGACAGCATGGGCCCGGTGGCTGACGGGGTGTCTGACGGAAGCTCAGCGAGCCTGACTCTTCAAGAAAACGAAACATTACGTCCTTTATTTGCAATTTTTCTTTGGTCGGCCCGCCGCTAGCATTCCGGGGAGTCTGGGAGGACTGCAAGATGAAAGCGTTCAAGCCTGCGGCCGCCGCCGCGGTCCTGTGCTGTGCTTCGCTGCTGACGGCGCCGGTCCACGCCGGCAAGAAGGACGACACCCTGCGCATCGCCATGGCCGAGGAGATCCTGAACCTCGATTACGCCTACACCACCAAGCGCGAGTACATCATCCTGGCCCAGCTGACCGACGCGACGCTGTTCGACATCGATCCGGCGACGGCGGAGCCGCGACCGGCGGTGGCGTCGGGATACGAGCTGATGGGCGACAGCACGCTGGACGTGACGCTGCGCGACGACGTCAAGTTCCACGACGGCAGCCCGCTGACGGCAGCGGACGTGGCCTATACCTACAACTGGATCAACCGCGAGGACTCCGAGTCCAACGCCCACGGCGTCGTGAGCCGCTGGCTCGAGAGGGCCGAGGTCACCGGCCCGCTCACGGTGCGCTTTCATCTCAAGACCGTCTATCCGCTGGTGCTGCGCGACATGGGCGCGCGGATCGTGCTGCGCAAGGCCGGCACCTACGACGGCGGCGGCACCATCAACCGCGATGCGATGGCGCAGAAGCTGATCGGCGCCGGCCCCTACAAGGTGACGCGGTTCCAGCCCGGCCAGCAGGTGGTGCTGGAACGCTTCGAGGGCTACTTCGGCAAGAAGCCCGCCATCTCGAGAATCATCGTGCGCAACATCCCGGATATCGGCACGCAGCAGGCGGAGCTGATGTCGGGCGGCGTGAACTGGATGTTCAACGTGCCGCTCGATCTCGCCAGGAGCCTCGGCGCGACGCCGATGGCCCGGCATCTGTCGGGGCCCGATCTGCGCGTCGCCTTCCTGGTGCTGGACGCCGCCGGCTACAGTGACCCCAAGGGGCCCCTGACCAAGGTGAAGGTGCGGCAGGCGATCAACCACGCCCTGAACAGGGCCGAGATCGCCAAGTTCCTGATCGGCGGCGCGGCCGAGCCCATCCATACCGCCTGCCACCCGGCGCAGTTCGGCTGCGACACCTCGGTGCAGGACTATCCCTACGACCCGGGCAAGGCGAAGGCTCTGCTGGCCGAGGCCGGCTACCGCAATGGCTTTCCGCTGGAGCTTTGGGCATACCGCGAGAAGCCGGTGGCGGAGGCGGTCTCGGCGTATTTGGCCAAGGTCGGGATCAAGGTGAGCCTGCGCTATGTGAAGCTCCAGTCGCTGAACCAGGCGAGGGCCAGTCGCAAGATCGCCGCCTATATCGGCACCTGGGGCTCGGGCGGAACAGCCGATACCGCCGCGATTGCTCGCATCCACTTCTCGAATGAGACCGACCGCAACCTCTCCGGCGACGAGGAGCTGAACCAGACCGTGCTGGAAGCCGAGCGGATGCTCGACCCGGCAAAGCGCAAGTCCCTCTACCACAAGGCGCTGAGCCGGATCGCCGACCAGGCCTACTGGGCGCCGCTCGTAACCTATTCCGCGAACTACCTCGTGTCGCCGGACCTCAACTTCCCGCTCGATCCCGACGGGCTTCCCCGGCTGCAGAACGCGACCTGGAAGTAGCACCATGAGGGGCGGCGGCCGGCGTGGCCGCGGCCTGCACTGAGCGAGGCAGCATGCTGCGATACATTTTGCTCAGAGGCGCGCTCGCGCTCGCCGTGGCCCTCACGGTGTCGCTGGCGGCGTTCCTGCTGCTGAACGTGGCCACGGACCCGGCCAGCGCCATCGCCGGCGAGGACGCCACGCCCGACGTCGTCGAAACGATCCGCGCCCGCTACGGCCTCGACCAGCCGCTGCCGGCGCGCTACGCGGCGTGGCTGGGCGGCATCCTGCACGGCGACTTCGGCGAGAGCTACTACTGGCACAAGCCGGTGGCCGAGCTGGTCGCGGACCGTGCCGCGGTCACCATCGCGCTGGCGCTGTCGGCGCTCGCAGTCACCATCATCATCGCCATCCCGCTGGGGGCGCTGGCGGCGCTGAACCCGAACACCTGGATCGATCGCCTGGCGCTGAGCGTCGCCGTCTCTGCGCAGGCGGTGCCGAACTTCTGGCTCGGCCTCATCATGATCATCCTGCTCGGGGTGATGGTTCCGATCTTCCCGGTGTCCGGCGACGACACGTGGCGGCACTTCGTCCTGCCGGCCTTCGTACTGGGCGCCTCGTCGGTGCCCGCCGTCATGCGGCTGACCCGGACCGGCCTGATCGAGGTGCTGGCCGCCGACTATATCCGCACCGCGCGCGCCAAGGGCTTCCGCGGCCTTGTCCTGCTGCGCCGCCACGCGCTGCGCAACGCGCTGCTGCCCGTCGTCTCTGTGCTTGCCGTGCAACTCGGCCAGAAGTTCGGCGGCTCGGTGATCACCGAGTCGATCTTCGCCATCAACGGCCTCGGCCGCCTGGCACTGGAGTCGATCCTTGGCGGCGACATCCCCACGGTGCAGATGCTGATCTTCGTCTTCGCCGTCGTCTTCGTCGGCATGAACCTGGTGGCGGATATACTGAACGCGGCGCTCGATCCGCGCCTGAGGCTGGGCTGATGACCGACCAGACGCATCACCTGCCAGGCCGGGCACCGGCCGAGGAAAACCCGGTCACTCCGGGGCAGATCGCCCGCCGCCGCGCGCTCCGGCATCCCGGCTTCCTGATCGGCGCGGGGATCATCGTGTTGCTCGCGCTGGTCGCAATCCTCGCGCCGGTGCTCGCACCCTACGACCCGTTCGAGCAGTCGCTGAGCAGCCGCATGCTGCCGCCGGTCTGGTCGGAGGGCGGGACATGGGCGCATCTTCTCGGCACCGACCAGAACGGCCGCGACTATCTGAGCCGCCTCATCTACGGCGCGCGCGTCTCCATCGGCATCGGCCTGGGCGCCGCAAGCGTCGGCCTGCTGATCGGCGTGACCCTTGGCACCATGGCCGGCTACTTCGGCAATTGGGTGGACTACTCGGTCAGCTTCCTGCTGACCGCGCAGCTGGCGCTGCCCGGCCTGCTGCTGGCGATGGCGCTGGTGTTTATCATCGGACCGTCGATCTGGGTGGTGATCGGCATCATCGGCGCCCTGCACTGGACCTACTACCTCGTCGTCACCCGCGCGGCGACGCAGCGTATCCGCGCGCTCGATTTCGTCGCCGCCGCCGAGGCCGCCGGCGCCTCGCCCCGCCAGATCCTATGGCACGAGGTGCTGCCGAACCTGGCCTCGCAGATCATCGTCATCTTCACCTTCGAGCTCGGCATCGCCATCCTTGCAGAGGCGTCGCTGTCCTTCCTCGGTGTCGGCATCCAGCCTCCAACCCCCTCCTGGGGCCTGATGATCGCCGAAGGCAAGCAGGCGATGTTCTACCGGCCGTGGCTGGTCGTCCTGCCGGGCCTGTGCCTGTTCGTGCTCGTCATCGGTGCCAACCTGATGGGCGACGGCCTGCGCGACATCACCGCTCCGGAAGGGAGGGACTGATGCTGCTCGAGATCGGCAACCTGAGCGTCGAGATCGGCCGGCCCGGCAATGCCCTGCACGTGGTCCGCGACGTGTCGCTGTCGCTGCGGCGCGGCGAGGTGCTGGGCATCGTCGGCGAGAGCGGCTCGGGCAAGTCGATGACGGCGCTGTCGCTGATGCGCCTGCTGCCGCCCAGCGCCAGGATCGCCGCGGGCACCATCACGCTCGACGGCGAGGATCTGGTGCGCCTGCCCGACGCCGCGTTCGCCGGCACGATCCCCGGGCGGCGCGTGGCGATGATCTTCCAGGAGCCGATGACCTGCCTCAACCCGGTGTATACGATCGGGCGGCAGCTGACGGAGGCCGCGACGCAATTCGGCGGGCTGTCGTCGAAGGCCGCGCACGATCGCGCCCTCGAGCTGCTGACGCGGGTCGGCATCCCCGATCCCGCCGGCCGCATGTCGAGCTACCCGCACCAGCTGTCTGGCGGCCAGCGCCAGCGCGTGATGATCGCCATGGCGCTGATGCTCGAGCCGGAGCTGCTGATCGCCGACGAGCCGACCACGGCGCTGGACGTGACGGTGCAGGCCCAGATCCTGGAGCTGCTCGCCTCGCTCCGGGCGGAGACCGGCATGGCCATGATCCTGATCTCGCACGATCTCGCCGTCATGTCGGCGCAGGCCGACCGGATGGCGGTGATGTACGGTGGCGAGATCGTCGAGCAGGGCAGAGCCGGCGCGGTGCTGGCGGCGCCCCGGCATCCCTACACGCGCGCGCTGCTTGCCGCGATCCCCCGCATGGAGGATAGGCCGCGCCCGCTCGTGGCCATTCCCGGCACGGTGCCGACCGTTCGCAGGGTGCCCGGCGCCTGCATTTTCGCGCCGCGCTGCGAGTACGTGCACGACGCCTGCACGGCCGCCCCGCCCGGCATGCGCGGCGATGCCGGCCACGGCTGGCGCTGCGTGCTCGATACGCTGCCGGGCGCCGCGCCGCCCGCGGCCGCGCGTGCCGTCGGCGCCGCGACCGGGACCGGCGAGGCGGTCATCGCCGCGAAGGACGTGACGCGCCTGTTCCGCTCGCGCCGCGCGCTGTTCGGGCCGGTGCGCGAGGTGAAGGCCGTAGACGGCGTGAGCCTCGCGCTCCTGCGCGGCGAGACGCTGGCGCTGGTCGGTGAGAGCGGCTCGGGCAAGTCGACGCTGGCGCGCATCCTGCTTGGCCTCGACCGGCCCACGTCCGGCTCGGTGGCGATGCTCGGGCGGCCCGTCGCCGAGCTCTCGCCACAGGAGCGCGCCGGGTTCGTGCAGCCGGTGTTCCAGGACCCCTATGCCTCGCTCAACCCGCGCCGGACACTTGCCGAGATCGTCGGCCGCCCGCTGGCGCTGCGCGGCGAGGGCACGCGGAGCGAGCGCATGGCGCGCGTGCGCGAGGCGATGGAGATGGTGCGCCTGCCGATGCACCTGCTGAACGCCTATCCGGCGCAGCTCTCGGGCGGGCAGCGGCAGCGCGTCGCCATCGCCCGGGCGCTGATCACGCGCCCTGCGGCGCTCGTCTGCGACGAGCCGACCTCGGCGCTCGACGTCTCGGTGCAGGCGCAGATCCTGAACCTGCTCTCCCGGCTGCGCGCCGAGCTTGGCCTGACGACCCTGATCATCACCCACAACATGGCGGTGGTGAACCAGATCGCGGATCGGGTCGCGGTGATGTTCCACGGCCGCCTGATCGAGGTAGGACCGGTGGCCCAGGTCCTGAAAAGCCCCGCGCAGGACTATACCCGCACGCTGCTCGAGGCGGCGCCGCGCTTCCTCGAGGCTGCCGAGTGATGGACAAGCCGATGACCGAGCTGACTCCGGATACGCTGTTCAGCCGCGACCAGCTGCTCCAATCCTGGCTCGATGTCGAGGCGGCGCTGGCCCGCGCGCAGGCGCGCCTGGGCATGATACCCGATTGGGCGGCCGACGGAATTTCCCGGGCTGCTGACCTCGCGCACATCGGGCGCGAGGCCATCGACGCGGACGCCGCCCGGACGATGGCGCCGATCCTTTCATTGACCCGTCTGCTGGCAAAGGCGGCGGGCAAGGCCGGGGACTATGTCCACTGGGGCGCGACCACCCAGAATGTCATGCAGACGGGCCGCATCCTGCTCCTGCGCCGGGCGGATGCCGCCATCCGGAACAACCTCGCCCGCGTCGCCCAGCGGATGGGCAGGCTTGCCGAGCTCCACGCCGATACATTGATGGCGGGCCGGACGAATCGCCGCCATGCTTTGCCGATCACCTTCGGCTTCAAGGTCGCCGGCTGGATCGAGGAGCTGGACCGGACGGCGGAAAGGCTGGCCGGCGCGGCCGGGCGCTGCTTCGCGCTGCCCTTCGGCGGCGCCGTCGGCGCCATGCATGCCTATGGCGGACGGGGGCGCGAGCTCAATCGCGCGCTTGCCGCCGATCTCGGGCTGCGCGAGCTGCTGGTCGCCGGGCGCACGGTCAACGACCTGTTCGTCGAGTACATCCTGCAGCTTTGTCTGCTTGCCATGACGGTCGAACGGGCGGCGGGGGAGCTCTACCGCCTGATGGGCGAGGAGGTGGGCGAGATCGAGGAGCGGCTGGAGGAAGGCACTGTCGGCTCATCGACGATGCCGCACAAGGTCAATCCCAAGTACGTCGTGCGCATCCTGGCGCAATGTGCCGAGGTGCGCAGTTTCGCCGTGCCCGCGCTCGAAAGCGGTCTGTCGAAGCACGAGGGGGACGCGGTGGCGAACCACCTGCTGGCGGCGGTCACCGACCGCGTGGTGCCGCTGGCCTGGCGACTGGCCGAAGGCTTCGCGGACCTGCTGGATCGCGTCCGGCCAGTGCCTCAGCGGATGGCGGAAAACCTTGCCCTGACCGACGGCGGGATCGCGACGGAACGGCTGATGATGCAGCTTGCGCCAAGGGTGGGGCGCGCGCGGGCACACGACATCGTGCACCACGCGCTCGATGCCGGGCTGGCCGCAGGCCTGTCGCCGCGCGAGGCCCTGGCGGCCGACGGGGAGATGGCCGGGCTCATGCGCGCCGAGGAGGTCGCCGCGGCTGTGGACCCGTCCGGATACGCCGGCGACAGCGCCGAGATCGCGCGCGCCGCGGCGCACCTCGCAGAGGCCCTCGCCGCCCATTTGCGGTCGGGCTAAGGCGGGACGCCGCCGCTTCAGGGCAGAGGCGCACCCGTTCTGGGCAATCATCGGGCGGTGGTGGCAAGGGCGGGGTGGCGGCGCGACAGGGCCATGCGGCACGTGCGCTTCCGGTTTGGGTCAGACGCGTTGCTGTGGCCACCCGGGATGGCGTCCGATCCGCCGCTACCGGACAATGAGGGCTGGCCCTGTGTGCAAAGTTCTGCCGTGGGTAACCCAACAAGGGCCTTCGCAGGCCTCATTGCCGCGTTTTCAGTGCTCCAGCCCAAGAGGTTCGATCAGTCATCCCGCGTTGCAGTCGTGCGGCGCGCGAAAGCAGCTCTGAAGCATCGACCAACAGACCAGCTTCCTGGCCCGCTGAAGATCAGGACGAGAAAGCCACCCGCGATCGCGAGGTCCTTTTGGAAATGCAGCAGCTGATTGCGATCAGCAAGCTGCGAATGGAAGAGGACCGCGGTCAGCAAGCAGAAGAGCGCGAACACCGACGCCGCAGCCCGCGTGAACATGCCGGAGGCGATCAGCAAGCCGCCGCCGAGTTCCAGCAGGATGACAGCCGGCAGCAGCACGGGGGCAACGCCGAACCCCTCCATGTAGGCCGCGGCGTCGCTGTAGCCGCCGATGAGGCTCCACCCTTCATGCACGAAGACGAGCGCCAACAGCAGCCGACCCGCGAGCAGGCCGGCTGCTGCAAGGGTCCCTTCGACGGGACGGAGCGCGCGCATCATTTTGTCTCGGGCGCGGCCGAGGCCAGGACTTTCTCGAGGTCCTCGCGCTCTTCGCAGCCTTGCGGGCAAAGCTTCGTCAGAACCGCGAGCTGCTCGCGGGCCTTTTGCCGGTCGCCGATTTCAACATAGAGCTCGCCCAGGTACTCTCGGGCACCCTTGTGACTGGCATCGAAATCCAACGCCTTCTTGTAGAACGTCAGCGCGGCCGCGTAGTCGCCCGTCTTGCGCAGGCTGAACCCCAGCAGGCTGTAAACGTCGGCATGCTGATGCGTGTCCGCTAGGGCTCTGAGCTCGGCGAGCGCGGCGTGATAGTCCTTGGCCTTGACCTTGGCTCGCACGGAGGTGAGGTCGGGTGCGTCCTTCGATGTTATGGTATCGACGGCGCGGGCGGTGGACGATCCAAGGATAGTAGCCGCCGGCACACCCGCGAGGAATGCGGCGAGAGTGGCGGCGAGGCGCGTACGGGGTCGAATTGAGCGCATGGGGCGTTCCTTATCCAGGGTGTGTCTTGCAGTCGGGGCGCTTACGCGGTGACGGGCGTGAACGCATACCCGGTGCGGCCGTCCTTGACGAAGGTGCCGGCGCCCGGGAACGGGAAGTGCGCGCCGCAGATCGCGATCCTGTCGGCGATGACACGATCGATCAGCTTGCGCCGCGTCTCCACCGCCAGCGGGCCATCCTGATCGTACGTGCCCTGCCATTCCGGATGCGGGGCCAGTAGCGCAGGGACGTAGGCGGTGTCGTTGGAGATCATCAGCTGCTGATTGCCGGAGGTCACAAGGAAGGCCGAGTGACCGGGGGTATGCCCCGGGGCATTGACGAGATGGATGCCGGGCGCCACCTCCCTTTCGCCGTCCACGAGCCTGAAGTTCTTCCAGCCCGGGAAGGCAGCGTTGATCCGCCGGCCGAGCGCCTTGCGTGCCTCCGGCAGCTTCTCGACCCTGTCGGGCTCGGTCCACCACTTGTACTCGGTCGCGCTGACGACGAGCTCGGCGTTCGGATAGACGGGCGCATCGGTGCCCTTTTCCATCAGGCCGAAGATGTGGTCGGGATGGAAGTGCGAGATGAGGATGGTGCCGATCCGGGCGGGGTCGATGCCGGCTGCCGCCATATTGCCGGGCAGGCTGACCGCGGTCGGCTGCCATTGGCCGACGCCGGATCCGGCATCCACCATGATGAGCTTGTCGCCGACCTTCAAGACGACCACGGTGAGGGGAATCGGCATGTACTCGGTGGTCATGCCGGCCGTGGCGAGCGCCGCCTTGGTCTCATCGATGCTTGCGTTCTTGATGAATGCGGGATCGTGCGGTTTCTTCCATATGCCGTCGTAGAGGGCGGTGACCTCCACCGACCCCACCTTGTACCTGTAAACGCCCTTGCCCGCGTCGGGCGCCGGCTGGGCCCAGGCCGGCCCGACGAGGGCCAGGCGGGAGCTGAGACCGAAGGCAGCGCCAAGTCCGGCTAAGACGATGGCATCGCGGCGTGACATGTTCACCATGAGAAGATTCCCTTTCTTGCGGCTCGGGTGGCGTCGGAACAAGCATGCCCCACTCCGGCAGGAGAGTTGCCGCGGGCAGCCCATATTTCCGTCCTCGAGCCTGTCATGCGGTCGATCGCGTCCTCAGCGGAAGAGCGGGGCGCATGCAGGAGCATGGGGCCCCGCTCTCGTCCCTTAGCTGCCACCGCCTCCGTTGTTCTCCTGCTGCTGCCAGAAGGTCTGGGGATCGAATGCATTGGCTGGGCTGACGAGGCCGAGGGCGATCGAGAAGGCGATCAGGGCAAGAGTGATGATCTTCATGGGATTTCTCCTGGGTCCGGCGCGGCCTGCCCTTGCAGAGCCACGTACCCAGCAGGACTCACGGGCACCGGCGCCTAATCCCGGCCTCCCCGCGTTGGGTCATCAAAACAATGTCAGGGAATAAAAAGCGCGCCGTAGGGATATGGATGAGATGAAGCGTGCGAGCGCGACCTGAGCATGAGCGAGCTATCAGACTTCGAACGGTTGACGCGGCCCCATCTGGACGCCGCCTTCAATCTTGCAATCTGGCTCGTTCGAAGCGCGCCTGACGCGGAGGACATTGTGCAGGAATCCTACATGCGCGCGTTCCGCGCCTTCCATGGGTTCACCGGCACCGATGCGAAACCCTGGCTGCTGGGCCATCGTGCGCAACGCCGCTTATCGCTGGCTCAGCAATCGTCGGCGGGCGGCGAACGTCATTTCGCTGGATGAAGCGTTCGGCGGCCCGGGCGAGGAGCCGGCCGAAGCTCAGCTCGCCTCCGAGGAGCCGACACCTGAGGCGCATCTGATGGGCGAGGTCGATCGTAACCTGGTCCGAAGCGCGCTCGCCGAGCTGCCCCCTGTCTTTCGTGAGGTCGTGGTGCTTCGAGAGATCGAGGGCCTGGCCTATCGCGATATATCCCGGGTGACCGGCGCGCCGATCGGCACCGTCATGTCGCGCCTCGCGCGCGGTCGCAGCGAGCTGCGCAAGACCCTGCGCAGATTCATGAACGAGGACGAGCCCAATGCGTTGTGATCGGGCACGCGAGCTGGTGGGCGCCTACGTCGACGGGGAGCTTAAGGGTGACGATCGCGCCTCGGTCGCGGCCCATATCGAATCCTGCGCGGTTTGCCGGGAGCTGACGGGCGACATCAGGCGCACGAGCAAGGCGATTGCCGCGCTCGGGCGGGAACCGGCGCCGGCAGCACTGGCTTCGCGGATATACGGTCGCCTTGCCGGGGCGGCGGATGAGGAGGTCGGAAAGCGGCTCGTCCCCTGGCGCGTGCCATCCGGAGTCTGGCGCCAGGCCGCCGCCCTCGCTGCTTGCAGCGCGCTGTCGGTCCTTCTGACATGGTGGGTCATGACTTCAATGGGGCAGGCGGACCGGCTGGAGCAACAGATCCTGGCGGCCCATATTCGCTCGCTGTTGCAGGACAGCCCCATACAGGTGGCCTCCTCCGACAGCCATACCGTCAAACCCTGGTTTGCAGGCAGAGTCGATTTCGCACCCGAGGTGAGGGACCTGGCGGCAGAGGGCTTTCCACTCCTGGGCGGGCGCCTCGACTACGTGCATGACCGCCGCGTCGGCGCCCTCGTCTATCGACGGCGTCTGCACATCGTGAACGTGTTCATGTGGCGCGCGGGGAACGATGACGCCGCGCCCGCGCTCGAGACGAAGAACGGCTACAACCTTCTCACCTGGACCAGGAGCGGTGTCACCTATTGGGCCGTCTCGGATCTCGATGCCTCCGAGCTGAAGCGCCTTCAGAGCCTGCTGTGAATTGACAAGCGGCTTATCGCAGTCAGGCGAGCTTCACGGCCACAATGGGTGATAAGTTCCCGGGACAGTCGGCAAGCCTGCTCCGGACGCTGCCTTCGGACCGACGGCTTGGGTGGCGCACGCGCATCCTGACTGGTCTCTCAGCAAGAAAGACCGACGATGAACGACAGCATACCTCCCACGATGCCCGCTGGTCCGCGGGCGAGCAAGAAGAGCAAGCTCGCCGCTCCGAAGGCGCCGCTGCGGCCCGGTCACGTCTGGTGCATCCGCGCCAGGCTGCAACTGTAACCGCGACCCGTGACTTGGTGTTGTCCCGGCCGCTCAGTAGGGGCGTCATCGAGCTTCTTCGGGAGTGAGGCGTCGCAATCAGGGCTCCAGCTTCACAGGGATCTTGATGTAGTGAACGCCGTTGGCCTCCGCAGGTGGCAGCTTGCCTGCCCTGATATTGACCTGGATGGACGGCAGCAGGAGCAGGGGAGCTGCCAGCTTGGCATCACGCGCTTCGCGCATGGCCACGAACGTCTCCTCATCCACGCCGTCCCTGACGTGGGCATTGTGGGCGCGCTGCTCGCCGACGGTGGTCTCCCAGGCATAGTGATCGCGGCCGGGCGCCTTGTAGTCGTGGCACATGAACAGGCGAGTCTGCGACGGTAGCGACAACAGCCTCCGGATCGAGCGATAGAGCGTACGCGCATCTCCCCCCGGGAAATCCGCCCGCGCGGTCCCGTAGTCGGGCATGAAAAGCGTGTCGCCGACGAACACGGCATCGCCGATCTTGTAGGCGAGGTCGGCCGGGGTGTGCCCCGGGACGTGCAGGACCTCGACGTCGAGCGCACCGATAGCGAAGTGCTCGCCGTCCTTGAAGAGGCGGTCGAACTCGCTGCCGTCGCCGCTGAGATCGGTCGCGTTGAATACGGGCCGGAAGATCTTCTGCACCTCCCGGATATGCTCGCCGATGCCGACCTTGGCGCCCGTCTTGAGCTTGAGGTAGGGCGCGCCTGACAGGTGATCGGCGTGGGCATGCGTCTCGAGCACCCAGTCAATCTTGAAGCCACCGTCTGCTGCGGCCTTGAGAATAGCATCTGCAGACTTCGTGGAGGCCTTGCCGGTGCGGTGGTCGTAGTCGAGCACGGGATCGATCACAGCGCCGCATCTGGTTGCGGAGTCGGCCACGAGATAGCTGACGGTATTGGTCGG
>DASURA010000150.1:0-17838 GCA_036280295.1 Hyphomicrobiaceae bacterium | reverse complement strand
CCTTACGCCACTATCGAGACGGCGAAATCCTCGGTAAAGCAAAGCGCTACGACAATGCCGGCCACCTAATCGGATTCGCCGCCGAGTGTGCAATCAAGTATGCTTTCAGGCATGCTCTCCCCCCGGCGGATCCGGCGAGCGACAGCCCTCGGGTGCATCTGCCTCAACTAGCGAATGCTGTCCTGAGGCAGCTTCGGTCGAGGAGCGCGCCCCAAATCGCGCTCCGCAATCTGTTGGAACAAATGAGGGGCGGCTTCTTTCACGATTGGAGTGTGACAGCGCGCTATGATGGGGACGGACATGTCGATCCAGAGATGTTCAGAAAGTGGAAAGCATTGGCCGAACGGGCTATGGGCGCCGCTGGGTTGAGGCGATGACGGTGACATCATGGGACGCACGGAAGACTGCAGTTCTGCAATGGTGCGGTTCGACGATGCTCTCCCGACGTTCGTCGCCCTGGCGCGAGCCCACTTCGGCCCGGATTTACTCGCCAGAAGCCTGATCCTGCGTGACGCCAATGGACGTCTGACGCTGATCATTCGGGACAAGATCTCTTCCGACACGCGAAAGCAGTTCGACCAGGAAGCGGAGGCGCGATTGGGCGCCTATGTCTCTGGCGCCACGGCGACGCCAGAAGAAATCTTCGACCCCTCGCTTTCTAGCGATGCTGAGGCGGTCACTGAACGCGTTCCCACAAACGGCACTACCATTCTCGTCAAGGTCGTCGACCGCAGAGTGATTGGGCAAGACTGGAATCATCCCCAGTTTGCTCCCGCCGTGAGTACTCCTATGGCGATTTTCTACAGCGTCAAGGGCGGCGTTGGCCGAACGACTGCTCTCGCCGTGGCCGCATCGGCCTTTTCGGATCGCTCCAAAAACGTTCTTATCATCGATTTGGATCTAGAAGCACCTGGTGTAGGGCCGGTCCTTCTCCCGACGGAGAACCTCCCAAAATATGGGGCACTCGACTACTTTATTGAAAACGGAATGGGAGGAGTCGACGATAGTTTCCTTGAGGCATGCGTTTCTCCATCGCCTCTTACGGCAGGGCGAGGATTGGTTGAAGTCGTTCCGGCTGTCGGTCGCATTGGGCGTGCTCATCCAGAAAACGTTGTGCCAAAGCTCGGCAGGGCTTTCCTTGACGATCCGAAGGGCGAGACTGAGAGCAGTTCCTTTCGCGACCAGGCCCGAGCGCTGGTTCGCGCCTTGGCTGGGAGACGGAGGTATGACGCGATCTTTGTCGATGCCCGAGCTGGCCTCAGCGAAAGCGCGTCTGCGGCCATTCTCGGCCTTGGTGGCGAGATCCTCATGTTTGGCGTCGATACTCCTCAGACATTCGACGCGTACAGCTATTTGCTGGCGCATCTCAGCCGTTTTACCCCAGCGGAAAAGGAGAAACAAGATTGGCGATACAATCTGCGCATGATCCACGCCAAAGCAGGCCGGAGCGTTGGTGCGTTGGCACAGTTTCGTGATCGAGCCCAAGAGATATTTGCGACGCATCTTTACGAGGAAGCCGATCCGGATGAACTTGAAAATTTCAATTTTGACATCGATGACCCTGATGCACCGCACTTTGCATGGCCGGTCCCCTACGATGCGGATTACGCAGAGTTCAATCCCGCTGCCCGCAAGGAGCAACTTACCCGCGACTTCTTTGATCGAACATTCGGCCCATTCGTCGACAAGCTAGGTGCTCGCCTACTTCCATCGGACGATCCGCATGGCAGTTGATCAAACGCCTATTCGAACCGTGCTACGGGGGCTTAATCCCTCTGTCGCGCACAGGGCAGCGGACAAGCCCAACATCGACGAGATCTATGCTCCACCACACCACGCAGTTGCGCTAAGTGCCGACAGAGCCCTGGTTATCGGCGGGCGAGGCGTTGGGAAGAGCTTTTGGGCTGCCGTTCTTGCGGCGGCGGAAGCACGAGAAATTGCAGCAAAGGCGTATCCGTTGTTGCGTTTGGACCGCCTCGACGTTTCGCTCGGATTTCACGAAGCGGCCTTCGGCTCAGAGGGGGTTGCCCCGTCACCTGCGGCCCTCAAGGCTGCGCTCGAGATTGCCCACGACCCTGTATCCATTTGGCGCAGTGTGTTGATGAAGGCTCTTGTCGCGAACGTTGGTCCCACAAAACTTGTCGACCGCGTGAAGTGGCTGGAGACAGACCCAGAGTCCTTTGAGGATGCGCTGCTGAAGGAGGACGCAGCGCGGGCCAAACGCGAACGTCCTCTCCTTCTGGTCTTTGACGCATTGGACGTCCTAGCCACTGACTGGGAGACCATTCGAAAGCTGACGACCGCGTTGGCGCGGCTTGCGCTTGAGATGAGCGCTCGGCGAGCAATCCGCCTCAAGCTGTTCATGCGACGCGATCAATTTATGGACATGCGGCGTTCTACTTTTGCTGATTTTTCAAAGCTCAGGACCGCTGCAGTTGAATTGGAGTGGCGCCCAGTAGACCTCTATGGTGCTCTTTTTACTAGGTTGTGGGGTGATCCCAATGCCCATAGGGTCTTGCGAAAGCTCGGGAGGACAATACCCCTTTCAATGCCAGAAGGTGACCTCCCTTCCGATCTCAAGGATGACCCGAAGAAGCAGGAAGTGCTATTCGCCGCTCTTGCTGGTGAATTTATGGGGACGAATCGGAAGCGCGGACGAACTTACACGTGGGTGCCAAAACATCTGGCGGACGCCCATGGTGAAACGAGTCTCCGGAGTTTTCTGATCGCTCTTCGTGAAGCTGCTGAACGTGCCAACAGGCCCGGACTGGCGATCGACAGTCACGGGCTTAACGCTGGTGTTCTAAAAGCATCGGGCACTCGCCGAGAGGAACTCAAGGAAGACCACCCTTGGGTTGAAGACGCGTTGGAAGCTCTGTCCGGCCTCACCGTTCCCTGTGACGAAGAAGAAATGCTAAGCCGATGGCGAGATGGCAACGTACTGCCCAGAATCCGTAGGAGGCGCGACCCCCAGAGGCCAGCCGCCCCCCTTCAATTGGAAGTGCCAGACTACGGTACTCCGGAGCAAGGTCTACTATCAGCTTTGATTGATCTCGGCGTTGTTGAACGACGAGCAGGAATGCGGGTTAACGTCCCAGATATTTTCCGAGTCGCTGCGCGGATGAAGCGCAAGGGAGGTGTTGCCCTGCCCAGGAGAAGCTAGCTGCCTTCACTGTCTCGTTTCGGCTGCATCAGTGCGATAACTAGGCTTCGCGGCGGCACACAAAGGGGCGCCCAACGTTCCTCGCCTCCTCTGCGCAGCATCCGCATCCATTCCTGGCGCGCAGGCGCAGGGGACCTATTTCTCCACCGTTTCCTTCTTGCCGGTCAGCCGGCCGATCAGCGCAATGAACTCGCCGACGATGCCGCGGCGGAACAGCAGGACGGTGATGACGAAGATGGCACCCTGGATCACCAGCACCCACTCGCCGAAGGTGGCGAGGTAGTTCTGCATGGCGATGATGATGCCGGCGCCGACGATGGGGCCGAACACGGTGCCGAGCCCGCCCACCAGCGTCATCAGCACCACCTCGCCCGACATCTGCCACTGCACGTCGGTGAGCGAGGCGAGCTGGAACACCATGGCCTTGGTGGAGCCCGCAAGGCCCGCCAGCGCCGCCGACAGCACGAAGGCGATCAGCTTGAAGCGGTCCACCGCGTAGCCGAGCGAGATCGCCCGCGCCTCGTTCTCGCGGATCGCCTTCAGAACCTGGCCGAAGGGCGAATGGATGGTGCGATAGATCAGCAGGAAGCCGATGCAGAAAATCGCCAGCACGAAGTAGTAGAACACGAAGTCATTGTGCACATTGACGAGGCCCAGGATCGGCCGGCGTGGAATCGCCTGGATGCCATCCTCGCCGTGCGTGAACGGCACCTGCAGGCAGAGAAAATACACCATCTGCGCCAGAGCCAGGGTGACCATGGCGAAGTAGATGCCCTGGCGGCGGATAGCGATGAGCCCTGCGATCAGCCCCAGCAGCGCGGCGACCAGGGTGCCGATCAGAATGGCGACCTCGGGGGTCTGCGGTGGCAGCGGGATGGTGACCCAGGTGTGGCTGACGAATGGGATGCCGATGGGGAGCTGCACGGCGCCTACCTTGGCCAGGTGGCCGGCAATGTAGGCGGCGAACCCGAAGAACATGGCATGGCCGAACGACAGAAGGCCGACGTATCCAACCAGCAGATTGAAGGCGCAGGCAAACAGCGCAAAGCACAGCACCTGCATCAGGAACACCGGGTAGGCGAAGAGCGGCGCGGCGAGCGCCAGCGCCACGAACGCCGCAAACACCCACATGTCCCAGGACTTCGACGAGGTGGTCATCACGGGCGGCTTACCTCGGCGTTCCAAACAGGCCTTGCGGCCGCAGCATCAGGACAATGGCCATGACGACGAAGATCACGGTGTTGGAGGCTTCCGGATAGAATACCTTGGTCAACCCCTCCAGGATGCCCAGGCCGAACCCGGTCATGATCGATCCCATGATGGAGCCCATGCCCCCGATCACGACCACGGCGAACACGACGATGATGAGGTTGGAGCCCATGACCGGATTGACGGAGTAGATCGGTGCGGCCAGCACACCGGCGAGCGCGGCGAGGCCAACGCCGAAGCCATAGGTCAGCGTGATCATGCGCGGCACGTTGATGCCGAACGCCTGCACCAGGTCGGGTCGCTCGGTGGCGGCACGCAGGTAGGAGCCGAGCTTGGTGCGCTCGATCAGGAACCAGGTGGCGAGGCACACGATGAGCGAGGCGACGATCACCCATCCCCGGTACCAGGGCAGGAACATGAAGCCGAGATTCTTGCCGCCCGGCAGAGGGTTGGCGTACGGCAAGCCGGAGACGCCGAACTGCTGGCGGAACAGGCCCTCAATCACCAGTGCGAGGCCGAAAGTGAGGAGCAGACCGTAGAGGTGGTCAAGGTGGTACAGGCGCGAGATGAATAGCCGCTCGACAATGATGCCGGTGATGCCGACCAGGATCGGCGCCACTACCAAGGCACCCCAATAGGGTATACCCAGGTAGTGGAGCAGCATCCACGCAGCGAAAGCACCCATCATGTACTGGGCGCCGTGCGTGAAGTTGATGACGTTCATGAGGCCGAAGATCACCGCCAGGCCAAGCGACAACAGTGCGTAGAACGACCCATTGATCAGGCCGAGCAGAAGCTGCCCGAACAAGGCCTGCGGCGATACTCCGATAAGCTCGAACAGCATGCGGCTCTCTTAGATGCTCCCGCTTTTCACTGCAGGGTTGGTAAAGACGGGAGTGGGGAGATCGGAAGTGGGGAATGAGGGGAGCGCAAAGCCAGCGCCATTCCCCATTCCCCGATTCCCCACTCCCCTATTTCTTACTTCACCAGCGGGCAGCCACCGTCTTTCAGCGGCCGGAACGCCTGGTCAGCAGGGATGGTGGCGCGGACCTTCATGAGATCCCACTCCCCCTTGCTCTCGGATGGCTTCTTCACCTCGAACAGGTACGAGGTGTGCATCTTGCGGCCATCGGGGCGGATGTAGCCCTTGCCGAACAGCTTGTCGTCGGTGGGCATCTCCTTCATTTTGGCCACCACCTTGGCCCCGTCGGCATCCGACTTCAGCGCGAACACAGTCTTGAGATAGTGGGTCACGGCGGAGTAGACGCCGGCCGACACCATGGTCGGCATGCGGCCCTTGTTGGCTGCCGCGAACTCCTTGGCGAAGGCACGGTTGTTATCGGTCATGTCCCAATACCAGGAGCCGGTGAAGATCAGGCCCTGCGCGATCGGCAGCCCGAGCGAGTGCACGTCGGTGATGAACACCAGGAGGCCGGCGAGGTTCTGGCCGCCCTGGACGATGCCGAACTCGGCGGCCTGCTTGATCGAGTTGATGGTGTCGCCGCCGGCATTGGCGAGGCCGATGATCTTGGCCTTGGACTGCTGCGCCTGCAGTAGGAAGGACGAGAAGTCTGTGCCGGGGAACGGCGCGCGCACCTTGCCCAGGACCTTGCCGCCGGCCTTCTCGACCACGGCTGAGGTATCACGCTCCAGCGCATGGCCGAAGGCGTAGTCGGCGGTGATGAAGAACCAGGTGTCGCCGCCGGTCTTGACGATGGCGTTGCCGGTGCCGTTGGCGAGCTGCCAGGTATCGTACGTCCAATGGATGGTGTTGGGCGAGCAGGCCTTGCCGGTGAGATCGGAGCTCGCGGCGCCCGAGTTCAAGAAGACCCTGTTCTTCTCCTTGGTGATGGTGTTGATCGCGAGCGCCACCGACGAGGTGGGCACGTCAACGATCGCATCGACCTTGTCGACGTCATACCACTGGCGGGCGATGTTGGAGCCCACGTCCGGCTTGTTCTGGTGGTCGCCGAACACCACCTCGATCTTGGCGTCGCATTTGTTGGCCTTGCAGTAGTCGTCCACCGCCTTCTTCGCCGCCCAAACCGAGCCCGCCCCGGAAACATCCGAGTAGATGCCCGACATGTCGTTCATCACGCCAATCTTTATGACGCCGTCAGAGTAGTCGGCGTGGGCCAGCCCGGCGCCCGCACACAGGGCGGCGGCCGCCGCCCAGCTCTTGAAGCTCACTCGCATTGCTTTTTTTCCTCCCTTCACACACCAAGATAGCTCTGCAGCTTCTCACGGTTCTGCTGCAGCGCCGCGTTGGGAATCATATCGATTACCCGCCCGTGCTCGACGATATAATGTCGGTCGGCGACCGTCGCTGCGAATCGGAAGTTCTGCTCGACCAGCAGGATGGTGAAGCCCTCCCCGCGCAATTTGCGGATGGTCTCGCCGATCTGCTGGACAATCACCGGCGCGAGCCCCTCGGTCGGCTCGTCGAGCAGCAGCATCTTGGCGCCGGTGCGCAGAATGCGGGCGATGGCGAGCATCTGCTGCTCGCCGCCCGACAGCTTGGTGCCCTGGCTCCCTGCGCGCTCCTTCAGGTTGGGGAACAGCGTATGGATCTGCTCGACGCTGAGGCCCCCGGCCTTCACAACCGGCGGCAGCATCAGGTTCTCGCGGACATTGAGGCTGGCGAAAATGCCGCGCTCCTCGGGGCAGTAGGCGATGCCGGCGCGGGCGATGCGGTCTGCCTTGAGGCCGATCAGCTGCCGGCCGTCGAAGGTGATCGAGCCCTTGCGCTGGCCCATGAGCCCCATGATGGCGCGCATGGTGCTGGTCTTGCCGGCGCCGTTGCGCCCGAGCAGCGTCACCACCTCGCCGGCGGGCACGTCGAACGACATGCCGTGCAGGACATGGCTCTCGCCGTACCAGCCGTGCACGTCACGCACCGCAAGCTGAGCCTCAGCCATGGCCGGCGCCCTCCATGCCCGCTTCCGTACCGGTTCCCATGTACGCCTCGACGACGCGAGGATCCTTGGAGACCTCGGCGTAGCTGCCCTCGGCCAGCACCTCGCCGCGCGCCAGCACGGTGATGCGGTCGGAGAGATCGGCCACCACCGACAGGTTGTGCTCCACCATCAGCACCGTGCGGTCCTGGGCGATGCGCTTGATCAGGGCCGCCGTGCGGCCGATGTCCTCGGCGCCCATGCCTGCCATCGGCTCGTCGAGCAGCAGCATCTCCGGATCCAGCGCCAGGGTGGTGGCGATCTCCAGCGCACGCTTGCGCCCGTACGGCAGCTCCACCGCTGGCAGCTGCGCGTATCCGGCAACGCCTACGTCGTCGAGCAGCTCCATGGCGCGGCTGTTGAGGACCTCCACCGACCGCTCCGAGCGCCAGAAGTGATAGGACGTGCCAAGCGACCGCTGCAGCGCCACCCGCACGTTCTCCAGCACGCTCAGGTGCGGGAACACGGCCGAGATCTGGAACGAGCGCACCAGCCCCAGCCGCGCTACCGCGTGCGGGGAGGCATGGGTAATGTCATGCCCCTTGTAGAGGATGGTGCCAGCCGTCGGCAGCAGGAACTTGGTGATCAGATTGAAGCAGGTGGTCTTGCCGGCACCGTTGGGGCCGATCAGGGCGTGTATGGTTCCACGCTTGACACTCAGATTGACGTCCTTGACGGCGGTGAAGCCCCGAAAATCCTTGGTCAGCCCGGTGGTTTGCAGCACGTATTCGTCGGCCATCAAGCTCTCACAGTAGGGCGGAGATGGGAGCTTGTGGCAATATTGTGCAGACACAAGTCTGTCAACATGGCCAATGGACCGAGGTCCGCGAGAAATGTCCTGCAGCGTGCGCCTCGGGACTGCCATCGCAACTCAGCGTAGCGTTCCGTTGCGGTCCGACCCGGCAACAAGGCTGTGCCGGGTGTTGAGAATGAGGGGAGTGGGGAGATCAGGAGTGAGGGAGTGGGAAACGGCGACATTATCGGCATCCCCACTCTACATTCCCCCATTCCCCACTCCCGCCTTGCTAATCCAACCCCAGCATCGCCGCCGCGTTGGCGCTGATCAGGCGGCGGATGTCGGCCTCGGGAACCTGCAGGTTCAGCAGCTCCTCGACGATCAGCCGGAAGCCCTCGACCGGGCGTGGGCAGCCGGGCAGACCGAGGTCGGACGAGATAATGGTCCTGTCCACGCCGGCGGTGTCGATCAGGTGCTTGAGGTCGGCGCCGCTGAAGCGCTTGGAGCGTCCCTCCACGAACATGCAGATCGAGTGCTCCATGGTGACGCCGAGGCTCGCCAGGTCGCGCATGTCGGCATCGCTGGCACCCACCATGTAGGTCGGATGGTTGACCAGCATCTTCTTTACGCCGCGCGCCTTGGCCTCGGCGAACACCAGATGCTGCTCGGCGACCGGCAGATGGCCGCCGGCGAGAATGATATCGCCCTCGGCGATCAGGTCGAGGATCTGCTTCACCGGGTCGAGCAGCTTGCCGCTGCCGTCCACCGCGCTCAACGGGATGGCATCGAGCATCTTTTGCGCGGTCTTGGGGAAGGTCTTGGTCTTGCCGCTCTCGACATGCTCGATGTGGTTGGCGGCCGATACCGTTGGCAGCCAGATGATCTTGCCGCCAAGCTTGATGGTGTGGTCAACCGCATGCGGGTTCCAGCCGCCCATCGCGTTATTGAGCACCATGCCGGAGAACAGGCGCACGCCCGTGTCCTTGAACAGCTTCTCCAGGATGATCGCGTGCGCCATGCCGGGGTAGTAGTGATCCTTGTAGACCACCGCCTTGAAGCCGGCCTGCGCGGCATCGATCATCTGGTCGTGGTGATCGAGAATGCGCGGCATCACCGCCGGGCCGCTGTGGCAGTGCAGGTCGACGGCGCCGTTGAGGAGGTCGTTGATCTGGGCGGCGCGCGACTGGGCTTCAGGCGGCATCGGTATTGGTCCTTCTTGTCATCCCGGGCCTTGTGCCCGAAATTCATCTCCCTACGAGCGCCGAGCCCGCCATGCGCTGGATCCCGGCGACAAGCGCCGGGATGACAGGGTTCACCCCTTGCTCCCCGGCATCGGATAATCCGCCGCGTTCAGCACCCAGCCGGGCTTCTCGGAGAAGTCGCGGCGCGGTGGGGAGAACAGGTCCACCATCTGGTTGACCCCAGGATTGATCGAGCGCGAGGTGTGCACCGTTGGTGGCGGGATCACGGTGAGCGACGGCGCCCCGCACCGGGCGTGCTCGTCCTCGCGCCAGATCGCCATGTTGGGCGTCCAGGGCCAGCGGATGTCGTGGATGTACTCGCCGTCCAGCACCAGCGAGCCCTGCTCGAAATCGTCGTGGTGGTGCGGCGACAGCTTGGAGATGTCGCGCGGGCCTATGCGCGGGTCGAGGTAGTTGATCATCAGCGTGGTGCAGCGGAAGATGCGGCCGAAGCGCCCGCCCTCGGCGCTCACATCCAGGCTGTAGGCGCGCACCTTGAAGCCGCCCACCGGATCGGGCCACGGCTCGAATGGCGGGATGTTCGGCTGCGGGGCGGCAAAGGCCGCCGCGTTCTCGCACTTGGCCGCCAGATCTGCCGAGCGCGTCGAGAACAGGCGTACGATACGCCCGCCGGTGGGCACCCGCACGGTGCTGTCGCCGGGCGGCACGAACACCACCGAGTAGGGCGCCACTGCTGTCGTGCCGGCCGGCGTCTCGATCTCCAGCCGGGTCTCCCTGTCGGGCACGATGATCGCCCACTCGTCGATCTGGCCCTTGCGGGTGAAGCTGCCGCCCTTGGCGGCCTCGGTGTAGGCCACCAGGAAGTTGGTGCCGCGCCCGTACCAGACCTTGCCGTCGGGCCCATTTTCCTGCGGCGGCGTCTCGTAGAACCGGCAGTAGCCCGCCGGCGCGAACGCCGTCGGGATCTTGGCCGGCTTGGGAGAGGCGTTGAGGGCGGCACGCGGGTCTGATGCGGCATACATGGCGTTGCGTTCCTTCATGCTGGTGTCAGACCCTCCGGGTCTGACACCGTGATCTTCGGCGTGCCTGGTATCGGAGCCAGAGGGTCCGACACCTCACCGGCCGAGCTCAGTCATCTCGGCGAGCGTCTGCGCGGCCATCTTGCGCAGGAAACCCTGGTCCGACGAGACGATAAAGGCGCTGGCCCCCATGCCCCGGAATCCCTTGGCCTCGCCGGCACTGCCCACCATCACGCATACCGGCTTGCCAGCCCGCTGGGCTGCCGCCAACACTGTCTCGACGGCCGCCATCACCTCCGGGGCGGTGTTGGCCGCGGCGCCCAGCGCGACGGTGAGATCGCCGCGGCCGATGAAGACGCCGTCGAGCCCCTCCACGGCGAGAATGGCGTCGATCTCGGCCAGCGCCGGCGGGTCCTCGATCATGGCGATCACGGTGGTCGCCGCATCCGAGCGCGCCACGTGGTCCCAGACCTTGGCGCCGCCGTAGCCGCCGGCGCGCGCCGAGCCCGAGTAGCCGCGCTTGCCGCCCCGGTAGCGGCAGGCCGCCACCACCTCGCGCGCCTTCGCGGCGCTGTCGACGTGCGGCACCAGCACGCCGGTGGCGCCGCAGTCGAGCACCCTCAGCATGTCGGCAGCCGAGGCGGATGCCACGCGCACCATGCCGGCCGTGCCCGCAGCGCGCGCCGCCAGCAGCGCAATGTCCGTCGCCTCCGGGTTGAACGGCGCGTGCTCCTCGTCGATGACGACGAAGTCGAAGCCGAGCGCACCGACGATCTCGATGGCGTGCGGCGCCGGCGTCTTGATGAAGGTGCCGGTGAGCAGGGCGCGCTCTCTGAAGCGTGCGCGGAAGCTCGACGGCGCCGGGCTTGCGATTGGCTCAGCCATCGGGAGAAGCGGCCCTCATGGAGTTGATATCGCAGATGCGTCGCGCCTTCTTGCCAAAGCCGGCAGTCCGTGGCCACTATCAACCCCGGCCGTTCCATGATGCGGAACTGGCGGCGTGCGGGCGGCAGTGTTGGGCGGGGCCAGATCCCTCGCCTCCAGCGATCCGGATGGAATGCCAACGATGCGCGAGGGGCATGCCCCCTTCTCCGAGACTTCCGCCTCCGGGGCGCTGCCAACCTCCGGCGATCCCAGCGTCCAGTCCGTCATGCGGGCGCTGCACCTGCTCGCGGAAATGAACCGCCAGAGGCTGTCGACGGTGCGCCATCTGCACGCGGCCACCGGCCTGCCGAAATCCACCATCGTCCGCCTGCTGCGCACGCTCGCCGCCGCCGGCTACGTCGCCAACGACAAGCGCCAGGGCGGCTATCTCGTGACCTCGCACGTCAAGTCGCTGAGCTGCGGCTATCACAACGATCCGCTGGTGGTGGAGGCGGCACGGCCGTGGGCGGTAGAGTTCACGCGCCGGCACCGCTGGCCGATCGCCATCGCGGTGCCCGACCGCGACGCCGTGGTCGTGCGCTTCAGCACCATACCTGACAGCCCGCTCTCGCCGTTCCATGCCACCATCAACATGCGCCTGCATCTGCTGACACGCGCGCTGGGCCGCGCCTATCTCGCCTTCTGCCCGCCGGCCGAGCGCGAGACGCTGCTGACGCTGCTCAGGGCGTCGCCGCATCCGGAGGATGCGGTGGTCCGCAGCCGCCCGGCAGTCACGCGCATGATCGAGGCGACGCAGCGCCAGGGCTTCGCCCAGCGCGCCGCCAATGTCGAGCCGCGCTCCTCCTCCACCATCGCCGTCCCGATCCGCGGCGGCAGTGGCGTGCTCGCCGCGGTGGGCATGACGTTCTTCAAGTCGGCCGTGCCGCGCGGCGACATCGACGGCCTCTACGCGCCATTGGTGCAGGAGCTGGCGCGAAGCATCGAGGCGAGCGTCGCCAGCCTGACGCGGTAATGCGGCAAGGGGGTCAGAGCCCTTGCATCGACGGCTGAGATGAAGCGCCAGCGATTGTCGCTTGGGGGGCTGCCCCGTTCACCTGCCCGTTCCGTATCCCGAAACGGACCTCGAATTGCCGCCGCCACGCACGGGCGCCGCGCTAGCATCCGGCGCGATGTAACGAAGCCTCCAGCACCAGGAGGCGCAAAGCCTTTCGGGAGGGAATTGACATGCGCAACGCGCTACGCCGCTTGGCGGCCGCCGTTCTTGCACTGACTGGCCTTACGATCGCTCCGGCCCTGGCACAACAGGCGGCCTGGCCCAGCCGCCAGGTAACCTTCATCATCCCGTTCATCGCCGGCGGCTCGGCCGACATCATCGGCAGGGCGCTTGCCGACCACGTCGGCCGCGTCATCGGCCAGACCGTCGTGGTCGAGAACCGCGGCGGCGCCGGTGGCAACGTCGGCGCTGCGGCGGTCGCCAAGGCCGCGCCGGACGGCTACACGATCCTCGTCGGCTCCACCGGCCCGGCCGCCACCAACACCTTGATGTACAAGAACCTGTCGTTCAATTCGCAGCGCGATTTCGTGCCCATCGCCCTGATCGGCAAGACGCCCGTCATCATCGTGGCGCGGCCGGATGCGCCGGTGAAGAGCCTCAAGGAGCTGATCACCTACGCCAAGGCGAACCCGGACACGCTCTCGGCGGGCTTTCCGGGCAATGGCACGCTCGGGCATATCACCGGCGTGCTGCTCAGCCAGCAATCCGGCGTGGCGCTGAAGCAGGTGCAGTATCGCGGTGGCGCCTCGATCATCAACGACCTGCTCGGCGGCCACATCGACATCGGCATGGACGCCATGACGCCGTATGTGCCAATCGTGGACTCCGGCAAGTTGCGCGCCCTGGCAGTCGGCGGCGCCGTCCGCTCCAAGCAGCTGCCGGACGTGCCGACCGTGGCCGAGGCCGGCCTGCCCGGCTTCGAAGCCTCGGTGTGGTATTGCCTGCTCGCTCCCACCGGCGTCCCGGCTGAGGTGATCGCCAAGCTCAACGCCGCCACCAACGCCTATCTCAAGACGCCCAAGGCCCATGACCTGTTCGACAAGCTGGGCGTCGTGCCTGAAGGAGGCACCCCGGCCGAGGCAAAGGCCTTCATCACCGCGGAGGTGAAGAGGTGGGGCCCTGTCGTCAAGGCCGCCAAGATCTCGTTCTGACAATCCTGCTGCCGGCGCCGCCATCAGGCGCCGGCAGCACCGGCGTCACGCGTCCGCCGTGGTGAAGAACCCGGCCAGCGCGTCGAGCACGGTGTCGGGCTGCTCGGCCACCAGCATGTGGCCGCAATCGCCAAGCGTGACGGTGCGGCTGGCGGGGATGAGACGCGCCAGCTCCGCACCGTTCCTGGGCGGCGTCATCTGGTCGTTGGCCGCGAGGAGAACGAGTGCCGGGCAGCGCACGCGCGGCGCCGCCTCGGCGCCCGAGGTCCACGCATTGCAGGCGGCGAGGTCGGTATGCAGAACGCCGGGCGCATTGCGCGCCATCAGCGCCAGGCTGCCGCCCGTCATCCATAAGCCGGGCACCGGGTTGCCGCCCATCCTGGCGCCTGCGCCATGTCCCCACGTCGTGATCATCTCATAGGCGCGCTGCGGCGTGTCGCGGGCCGCCTTGAGCAGGGCATCGTTGACCGGGATCCTGGCCGCGGTGCCGAGCAGGGCGATGCGGGTGACGCGCTCCGGCATGGCGGCCGCCGCCTCCAGGGCAATCGCCCCGCCCATGGAGTGGCCGACGATGGCGGCGCGCGCAATACCCGCCGCATCCATGGCGCGGCCGAGCCATTGCACCATCTCACCCACGCTCGCGAGCGGCGGCCCCTCGGAGCGCCCGTGACCCGGCAGGTCGACTGCCAGCACGGCATGGCCATGCCAGGCGAGCCACCGCGCCGGCAGCTGCCACGTCGTATGGTCGAGCCCGGCACCGTGCACCATGAGCACCGCCGGCTTGGCCGGATCGACCGGCTTGCCGCCCGTCGCCGCGTAGACCTTGCGTCCGTCGACTGTCAGATCCATGGCGTCACCCCTTCTGCGACGCCGCCAGGGCCTGGCCAAGATCGTCGATCAGATCCTGCGCGTCCTCCAGCCCGATCGACAGCCGCACAAGCTCCTCGCCGACGCCGGCCTTGGCGAGATCCTCGGCGCTCATCTGCTGGTGCGTCGTGCTGGCCGGATGGATGACGAGGCTCTTGGCGTCGCCGACGTTGGCGAGGTGCGAGAGCAGCTTCAGCCGCTCGATCAGCCTGGCGCCGGCCTTGCGTCCGCCCTTGATGCCGAAGCTCAGGATGGCGCCCGCGCCCTTGGGCATCTGCCGCCTGGCGAGCGCATGGTCCGGGTGGCTCTCAAGCCCGGGATACTTCACCCAGGCTACGGCGTCGTGCGTCTCCAGGAAGGCCGCTACGGCGTCGGCGTTGGCGACGTGCCGCGCCATGCGAACCGGGAGCGTCTCGACACCCTGCAGCAGGTAGAAGGCATTGGCCGGGCTCATGCAGGCGCCGAAATCGCGCAGGCCCTCCGCCCGCGCGCGCATGACGAAGGCGGCCGGGCCGAACTCCTCGGCGAAGGCGATGCCGTGATAGCCGGCATAGGGCTCCGTCATCGTCGGGAACTTGCCCGATGCCGCCCAGTCGAAGCCGCCACCGTCCACGACGATGCCTCCGATCGCCACGCCGTGGCCGCCCAGGAACTTGGTGACCGAGTGCAGGACGATGTCGGCGCCGTGCTCGAACGGCCGGCACAGGTAGGGGGTGGCGAAGGTGGAATCGATCATCAGCGGCAGACCGTGCCTGTGCGCGACATCTGCCACCGCGCGGATGTCCACCACCTCCAGGCCCGGATTGCCGATGGTCTCGCCGAACACCAGGCACGTCTTGTCGGTGATGGCGGCGGCGAAGCTCTCGGGCTCGCGCGGATCGACGAAGCTTGTCGTGATGCCGAAGCGCGGCAGCGTGTGTGTGAGCATGTTGTGCGAGCCGCCGTAGATGCGGGTCGACGCCACGATGTGCCCGCCTGCCCCCATCAGCGTGGCGATGGCGAGATGCAGCGCCGCCTGGCCCGAGGCCGTCGCCACCGCGCCCACGCCGCCTTCCAGCGCCGCGATGCGCTCCTCCAGCACCGCCACGGTGGGGTTGGAGATGCGCGAGTAGATGTGCCCCGCCCGCTCCAGGTTGAACAGCCCGGCCGCGTGGTCGGTATCGTCGAACACATAGGACGTTGTCTGGTAGATCGGCACGGCGCGCGCTCCCGTGGCGGGATCCGGGCGCTGTCCGGCGTGCAGGGAGAGGGTGTCGAAGCGGGGTGTCTTGAGGCTTGTCATGCTGCGTTGGTAGCGGATTTGCGGCGTTCGGCCAATGGCGAGCGGCGAATTGATGCGGCGCACTGACGGCTCCCTGGTTGCACGCCGTCCAACGGAACTCTACAGCTCCGCTTCCGTTTGTCTCGGTAAATGGCTACATCGGAGGGAGCCGCGCGAGCGACGAGCCATGCCCTAGCGGGAGTCTCCCGTTAGTTGAGGCCATTGCGACAATCGGAGTGTTCGCCATGCAGCAAATCTTCAATCAAGTCGGGCAGATCGCCCAGCAGCTCGCGTCGATCATCTGGAGGGTCCTGCAGTTCATCTGGAACTGGTCATTCGGCCAAGTCGGGCGAATGTTCAATCACTCATTCACGACACTGGATATCTGGAAGCAAATCGTCTTCGTGCTTGTCATCGGCGCCCTTGTCTACTTCCTGTACAAGGTTTTCAAGGACTTGCTGGGTGCCGTGCAGTCGATCCTCAAGGCGATCGTCGGCCTGATCTCCTCGCTGATCGGCATGCTGCCGCAGATCGTAATCGCCGGGCTCATCGCCTTCGGCGGTGCGTGGATCGTGAACCAGCCGACCCCGTCATGGATGCCGGGCATTCTGGTCAAAGGCGGGAGCCCGAAGTAGGGCCAGTCAGTGCGAATACCCCGCAGCCCGCCATGCGGTGAACTCTGATTTTCCGGTGGGTTGCGCGCTCGCGCGCCAACCCGCCCGACGCTGACACCCTACAGCACCTCGAACACCTCAATCCGCACCGTGTCGGGCAGGCGTGTTGCGTTCCCCAAAAACACGCTCCGGTTGAGCCAGGCAAACGGCCCTTCCGGAGCTTCGAATTGCGGGCTTGTGCGGCAATAGACCAGGGCCGGATCGACCGCCTCGCCGCGGGCCATCCGCTCCATGACCTCCGGCGCCGCGCGCCGCAACCCACTGTTGGTGACGGCTATCTCGACGCCGTCAGCTGTGCGGATCGAGTAGCGAGCCACCAGATCCACAACGCCGTCGCTGCGCACATATTGCCAATCCGCCCCGCCCGGCAGCACCTCGGCTTCGAGCCGGAGCCCTCGCACGGTGCCGCCCAGGATGGGGACAATGCGGCGCCGGCCGTGCGGCGTGGGTCCGAGATCCCGTGTCGGCCCGACACTTGCCTCGATGTCACAGACATGCCTTAGTTCTGGACCCATGAATTTTCCTAAACGATCTTCCGCAACCCCGGACAGGGGTGAGGGGGGAGGGACGGGGTGAGGTGCAGCTGCGGACTTAGCGCGACGTTTGTTGCTGCCCTCGCCCTTACCTGCCCGTTGTGCTCATCCGCCGCGCTAACGAGGCGTCCGCCTAGTAAGTCTTGCTCGCCGCTGCCGCGCCCTCTCCACGGGCCTCGCGCACGGCATTGGCTGCTGCCGTTGCCATCAGACGCACGTCGTTGAGCAGCGTGCAGAACTGGAAGCCCTCGGCGAATCGCTTCAGCGCCGTCTTGGGGCCGTCGGTGTGCACACCGGCAATCAGCCCGCGTTCGCGCGTCTCCTTGCAGATGATGTGCATGGCCTCCAGCACCGTGGGCTCGCTCGGGTCGAGCGTCGGCGTCTTGCCCATGCTGAACGACAGGTCCGACGGCCCGATATAGATGCCATTGAGCCCCTTCACGGAGAGAATCTCGGGCAGGTTGCTGAGCGCCTGGCGCGTCTCGATCATGGCGAACAGCAGCACCTCCTCGTTGGCGTGCTGCCAGTAGTCGGCACCGCCGTACTGCGAGGCGCGGAACGGCCCGAAGCTGCGCTCGCCCAGCGGCGGGTAGCGTCCGGCTCGCACCAGTGCCTCGGCCTCGGCCTTGGTGTTGATCATCGGGCAGATGATACCGTAGGCACCGGCATCCAGCACGCGCATGATGTAGGCCGGATCGTTCCACGGTACCCGCACCATCGGTGTGGCATCGCTGCCGGCGTTGATCGCCTGCAGCATCGGCACGACGTTGCTCGGATCGATGGACCCGTGCTGCATGTCGAGGGTGACGTAGTCGAAGCCTTGCGCGGCATAGACCTCGACCGAAAACGCGCTGGGGATCGCCGCCCAGCCACCGGCACAGCGCACGCCGTCGGCGAGCTTCTTTTTGAGCAGGTTAGGTCGCATTGGGCTTCCTCCGGAATCGTAGGGTGCAACAAGCGGGCCGCATTGCACCGGTTTTTCCCTGGACGATGCAAGTCGGTGCAATACGGCCTAACGCCCTATTGCACCCAACGGGCTCACTTTCTTCAAAACTTCCGGATTCACGACGTGATCCACCGGCACCCTGCCATCGAAGTAGCCGCACACATTCTCGGCCACCGCAATCGAC
>DASURA010000149.1:0-47465 GCA_036280295.1 Hyphomicrobiaceae bacterium | reverse complement strand
CGCAGGGCTCCGGCCCGCCGGTCGCCCGGACAAGCCGCCTGCCAGCTACCAGCTCAACCGACAATTGGCTGTGTGGAACCTCCCTCCACTGGTCTTCCGCGCCTTCGAGGCGCACTGCAATAAGCGAAGCGCATTGCACCGATCCACGTGACGGCACCCGCGGCCCCCGTTATCGGCGCAACGCGGCTGCGCCTTGTTGCGCCCTACGGTCCACCATCGCCGCCGCCAGCCTCAGCACCACCTGATCCAATACGATACGGCCGGCCGCCGTCGCGCGCACTCGCGTCCCCTCGTGCTCGACAAGCCCGGCGGCAACCAGATCAGCCATCGTCACCGCATTCGGAGCAAAGCCGGTCATCGCCTCCAGGCGACTGAGGTCAATCCCCTCGTCAAGGCGCATGCCCATCAGCAGGGCCTCGTCGGCCTCCTCCGCCGGCGTCAGCTCCGCCATCTCGGCCAGGCCGTGCTCCCGCTCCTCGACCAGCGCCGCCCAGCGCTCAGGATGCCGCTCCGTCGACGTGGCCCGGCGCATCCCGCCGATGACGGCGCGGCCGTGGGCGCCTGGGCCGATGCCCGCGTACTCGCCGTAGCGCCAATAGAGCAGGTTGTGCCGGCACTCCTCGCCCGGCGCGGCGTGGTTGGAGATTTCGTAGGCTGGCAGGCCGGCGCCCTCGCACAGCTCCTGCGTGAGGTGGTAGAAGGCCCGCGCAGTCTCGCCCTCAGGCATCTTCAGCTTGCCACGGGCGTAGAGTTCGGCGAACGGCGTGCCGGGCTCGATGGTGAGCTGGTAGAGCGACAGGTGTGATCCGGCCAACGCAAGCGCGCGCCGCAGCTCGTCGCGCCACGCCGCCGGCGTCTGGCCGGGGCGTGCATAGATCAGGTCGAAGGAGAAGCGCGCGAAGGTGGTACGGGCGATCTCGATCGCCGCCAGCGCCTCGGCCGCCGTATGCAGGCGTCCGAGCGAGCGCAGCACCGCATCATCGAGCGACTGCACGCCCATCGACACGCGATTGACGCCGGCATCGCGATAGCCGCGGAAGCGGCCCGCCTCCACGCTCGACGGATTGGCCTCCAGGGTGATCTCGGCGCCGGCTTCAAGCGGCCAATGGCGGGTAATGGCCTCGATGATGGAGCCGACCGTGGCGGGGTTCATAAGCGACGGGGTGCCACCGCCAAAGAATACACTGGAAACCGTGCGTCGGGGTGTCAGCTCGGCCCAATGCGCCAGCTCGCCGAGCAGGGCGGCGCGGAAGCGCGGCTCGTCAATGCCGCCCCCCGCCCCACCATGGCGCACGTGGCTGTTGAAGTCGCAATACGGGCACTTGGAGGCGCAGAACGGCCAATGCACGTAGACGCCAAAGCCGGCCGCGGCCTGGGCAGCCGCGCGCAAGTGGTGCGCGGCTTCCCCTCCCCCTTGTGGGGAGGGGACGATGCGGCGCATGTCCTGCTCCATGGCTGGCTCTTGCCCTATTTCTCTGCTGCCAGTGCCGACGGGAGGTGTTGGGCAATCGAACGCTGCCTGCTCAGCCAAGGCAGCGTTGCGAGAACAGGGCGAAGGCGCGGGCGCGGTGCGAGATTGCATGCTTCCTTGCGGGCTCCATTTCGCCGAAGGTGAGGCTCTCACCATCGGCGACGAATATCGGATCATAGCCGAACCCCTTATCGCCGCGCGGCGGCCAGACGAGGTGTCCGTAAATCTTGCCTTCGAAGGCCTCCGTGGTGCCGTCCGGCCAGGCCAGGCACAGCGCAGCGGCAAAATTCGCCCGCGGCTCGGGGTCAGGGGTCGCGGCCCCGCGCGCCGTGAGTTCATCGAAGATGCGCTGCATGGCAAGGGCAAAGTCCTTGGCCGGGCCGGCCCAGCGCGCGGCATATATGCCGGGCGCACCGTCGAGCCCTGCGACCTCCAACCCGGAATCATCGGCCAGCGCCGGCAGCCCCGATGCTTTGGCGGCCGCCAGAGCCTTGAGCTCGGCATTGGCAACAAACGTGGTGCCGGTCTCCTCCGGCTCGGCAAGCCCAAGCTCACCCGCCGAGACCACTTCGAGCCCATACGGCGCCAGCAGCTCGCGCAGCTCCCGCGCCTTGCCGGGGTTGTGAGTGGCGGCGACAAGGCGCGTGCCCTTCTCCAATAGACGGGCTTGGGTGGTATGGGAGGGCACGGAATTGGCTCCAGGCGACTGATGGTGTGGAGAGCAGGCAACGCGGGGTGTACCCGAGCCCGGCGCCCGCTTCAACGTCGCACGTCCTGCCTCACGGCTGCCATCGCCGCGCCTTGCACTCCACGCCGCCCTCGGCGATGACTCGCCGTGAAAAGCCGGGCACCTCATCCAAGCCGGAGAGCACCGTGAAGCGCACGACCATTCCACCGCCCCCCGTCTCAGAAGCCAGCGGCGTCATGCCTGCGCAGGCGGGCACCCAGGCCATCCCACAGCGCGGGGTCGGCCGAACGCATCGCGCGCTACCACCTCCCCGCAGCGGGCGCGCCGCAGGGTGGCCAGGGCTACCGGTCGGCGCAGTGAGCGCTCCCTTGCCGCTCTGGGCACTGGGTCCTCGCCTTCGCGGGGATGGCGTTGGAGAGAGGTCGGTGCTTAAGGTCCGCTCCCCGATGATCCCCGCGAGGGGTTGGCTGGTCGCCCTAGCGGGCTTCTCGCTCATGGTGATCAGCAGCCTCTCCACCGCCTCCGCCCAGCCCTCAGACGGCCTTGCCGTAGAGGTGACCAATGCCAGCGAGCCGGAGCGGTGCGCGGAGAAGGACAACGTCACCCTCAACCTCGCCTCCCCGGCCGTGCGGCACTTCCAGATCGAGGCCGCGCACCCGGCCTATATCGGCAGCCTGCAGCGCGACAGCTTCGAGGCCGACTGGACGGGCTGCACCTTGCCCGATGATCCAAAGCATGAGCCGGGACCGGGCCCTAAACGCACCACGCTCTACGAGGAGTATGACCTGTGGGTCGTAGGCCAGACCTACCCTCGCTTCTGGCGTCCCGCCACTGCCACGGTGCGGATCGGCGAGCGCGTCGCCACGGACATCCATCTGCTGCAGGTGTGGCTGCGGCGGCCGATGGGCGGCGAGGAGGTGCTGGTGCTCTATCCGCAGGACGGCTACTGGCGTCTGCGTCCGCGCGCGCCCGCCGGCATGGCGCCGACGGCGTTCGGCTCCTCGTTCCTGATCGGGCCGGTGGAGGAGGAGGGGCGACCGGTGGTCAAGATCAAAGAGGTCGCGTTCGATCCCAAGGCCCGCGCATTCAACCTGAGCTTCGAGCGCGGCGGCTCGGCGACGGTGGCGATGACCAAGGTCGATCAGAGCCGGCATCTGCTGGATGTGACGTTCGACGCCGCGATCACCGGCCGGCCGTTCGCAACGCTGCGTTCGATGTACGTCACCGAGCGCGACAACGACGTGGCGCGCATTGCGGTGCTTGACGCCGGTGCAAAGGGATGGCGCGAGGAGGGCATCATGGCCTTCAGCGGAGGTCAGGCGACGCATGTGTGGGCCGGCCGAGTAACCCCGTCACGGCACAACACGTCGTCGCCCGATATGACCTTCCGTGCCTTCTCTGCCGGCGTCAAATGAACAGTTGAGAGAGTTCTCGCCAATAGTTCCGGGCGCGAAGCCGTTTCCGCGCCCGGAATGACAAGCCAATTGGTCGAGCACTGAGCGACCTTGCTTAGCGCCGCCGCCCCATGTGGCCAGGCTGCCCACCGCGGAAGTGACCGCCCCGGAAGCCAGGACTCATGCGCGGTGCACGGAAGCTGCGACTGCCGCGGAAATGACGACCACGGAAACCGTTGCCACGGAAGTGGTGCCTTCGGCCACCAAAATAGAGACTGACGCCCGGACCATAGAAGCGGGGTCCGATCCAGGCGCGCCGGCAATGCAGGCGTCCCGAGCGCCCACGCCAGCAGCGTCGCACCCAGCGCACCTGCTCGGCAGCACTCGGCTCCGTCTGCATTGGCTTGAGATCGGCCACTGGCGATCCCACCGCAGGCGCTGCTCCAACCGGAGCGGTGAAAAGCCCAAGGGTGATGGTCAGCGTGGCGGCTGCAGTCACCCAGATGCTTTGCTGCATGTTCTCTCGCCTCCGTCTAGCTGTTGCTCGCTCTCTGCATCGCGGGGCTTGGCGGGTAAACCGCACGGCGATCGGATTCGTTCCGTCTCGCCGGAGGCGACGCGTTTTGCCGCTGACGGCGGGAGTAACCTTGTTGTGGCGGAACAGAGTGGAAAACCCGAGCGTTACTGCGCCTGGGGACGTGTCAATGCAGTCCATCGTCACCTAGCGGGAAACACCGGGCCAATCAGATGCGGATCGCGCAAATTGCTCCACCTATCGAAAGTGTGCCGCCTCGCCTGTACGGCGGAACCGAGAGGATCGTCTCCTACCTGTGCGAGGAGCTCGTCGCCCAGGGCCATGATGTCACCCTGTTCGCCAGCGGCGACTCCGAAACATCGGCCAGGCTTGTGCCGGTCTGCAGGCAGGCTCTGCGCCTTGATCGCAGCGTGAAAGATATTATTCCGTATTACATATTGATGATGGACAAGGCGCACCGGATGGCGGCGGAGTTCGACATTCTGCATTTTCATATCGACCAGTTTCATTTTCCTGTGTTTCGCGAGCTCGCCAACAAGACCGTCACGACGCTGCACGGCCGCCAGGATCTGCCTGACCTGCAGAAGCTCTATGCCGGCTTTCCGGAGATGCCGCTGGTCTCCATCTCCCTTGCCCAGCGCGCACCGCTTACCGGCCCCCGCTTTGTCGGCAACGTGCCGCACGGCCTGCCGCGCGATCTGCTGGCGCCTACCCTCAACGCACGCGGCGGCTATCTCGCTTTCCTCGGCCGGATCGCCCCGGAGAAGCGCGTCGATCGTGCCATCGAGATCGCCCGCGCCGTCGGGTTGCCGCTCAAGATCGCGGCCAAGGTCGATCGCGTGGACGAGGAGTATTTCCGCGACAAGATCGAGCCGCTGCTGGCTCAGCCCGGAATCGAGTACATCGGCGAGATCGACGACTGCGCCAAGGGCAGGTTCCTGGGCGATGCCAGGGCGCTGCTGTTCCCGATCGACTGGCCGGAGCCGTTCGGGCTGGTGCTGATCGAGGCGATGGCATGCGGCACGCCGGTGCTGGCCTTCAATAGAGGCGCCGTGCGCGAGGTGGTGGATCAGGGTGTCACCGGCTTCGTGGTGGAGAGCGTCGGCGAGGCCATCTGCAAGATCGGCAGCGTCCTGGCGCTGGATCGCTGCCAGGTGCGCCGTCGCTTCGAGGAGCGCTTCACCGCCACACGGATGACGCACGACTACCTCGATATCTATGCCGCGCTGCTGGAGCGTGAGGCGCCGGCGAAGCCGCCGCGCGCCAGCACCCGGGTCATTGCGGACAGCGTGCCGGAGATTGCTGCCGGGCGGGCCGCCGGAGTAGGATTGCGGGAGAACGTGGTGCCGCCGGTGGCCGCAGCCGGAGAGCCGCAGGCGCGATCATCATAGGAGGGAGGCTGGGGCAGAGCCTGATCGAATGGAGCGTGCGTTCCCGCCTGCTGCCGGGCGGGAGCGACCACGTCACCGAGGGCATCTAGCGGGAGGTCGAAGAGCTTTGGATATCAAGGGGATCAGCCCGGGGCACGACCCCGGCATCGGCGAGGCGCCGTTCTACATCCCGGCGACTGGCTCGCCCTCCCGTCCGCGCCGCACGCTGAAACACGACGACACCTTTGCGGTGTTCGACAATCATGGCGACATCGGCGCCAGCGGCGGCGCTCCGGACGGATTGTTCGACCGCGACACGCGCCTCCTGTCGCATTTCGAGCTGCTGATCGACGGCGCGCAGTCGCTGCTCCTCCGCTCAGCCGTCAAGGACGACAACCTGCATTACCAGGTCGACCTAACGAACCCGGACGTCTACGGCGACAACCAGCTCATCCTCATGAAGGACACGGTGCATATCGCCCGCGCCCTCTATCTGTTCGACGGCTCGCTGCGCCAGCGCCTGGCGCTGGTGAACTATGGGTCGGAGCCGGTGGAGCTGACCATGTCGCTGGCGTTTGCGAGCGACTTTGCCGACCTCTTCGAGGTACGAGGCGTACGGCGCAAGCGGCGCGGCCGCTATCTCGCAGGGCTCGTCGACGCCGGCACGGTGACGCTATCCTACATGGGGCTCGATGGCGACGTGCGGCAGACCGCGCTGAGCTTCGAGCCATTGCCGACCAGCCTCGGCAACAATGCCGCCAGCTATGCATTGCGCCTCGAACCGGGAGCGCAGCAGACCATCTTCACCACCGTGTCCGGCCGTGGTCTCAGGCAGTCCACGCGCTCCTTCTTCACCGGGCTCATCAAGCGCACCCGCGAGTACAAGTCGGGGTCCGCCACGGTCGCCACCGTCGAGACCTCCAATCCGCTGGTGAACGATATCCTCTGCCGGTCGATGGGCGACCTACGCATGCTCACTACGGCGACCGCCGATGGGCCATACCCCTATGCCGGCATCCCCTGGTACTCGACCACTTTCGGGCGCGACGGGATCATCACGGCGCTGGAGGTGCTGTGGCTCGATCCCGAGCTCGCCGCTGGCGTGCTCCGCCGCCTCGCCCGCTACCAGGCGCGCGAGCAGGACCCGCGCGCCGATGCCAGCCCGGGCAAGATCCTGCACGAGATGCGCGGCGGCGAGATGGCGCGGCTGGGCGAAGTGCCGTTCAGCCTGTACTACGGCAGCGTCGACGCCACGCCATTGTTCCTCATCCTCGCGGGCAGCTATGCCCAGCGCACCGGCGACTACGAGCTGATTCGCGAGCTGTGGCCGGCGATCGAGAGGGCGCTGGCGTGGATCGACGGACCCGCCGATCCGGATGGCGACGGCTTCGTCGAGTATGCCCGCGCGGCCGAGACGGGGCTGTCGAACCAGGGCTGGAAGGATTCCTACGACTCCGTGTTCCACGCCGACGGCCGCCTTGCCGATGGGCCGATCGCGCTGGTCGAGGTACAAGGCTATGTGTTTCTCGCCAAGCGGATGATCGCCGAGTGCGCGCGCCGGCTGGGGCAGGACGCGCGCGCAGCAATGCTGGAAGAGCAGGCCGAGGCGCTGCGGGCGCGGTTCGAGGAGGCGTTCTGGTGCGACGAGCTCGGCACCTATGCCATCGCCCTCGACGGTAGCAAGGCACCGTGCCGTGTGCGCACCAGCAACGCCGGCCATGTGCTCTTCGCCGGTATTGCCCGCAGCGATCGGGCGCGACACGTGGCCTCCTGTCTGTTGCGGCCCCCGTTCTATTCCGGCTGGGGCATCCGCACGGTGGCGCAGGGCGAGGCGCGCTACAATCCGATGTCGTATCACAACGGCTCGATCTGGCCGCACGACAGCGCCCTGATCGGCCTGGGGCTCGGCCAGTATGGCTATCGCCATTGCGTCGGCACGATTTTTCACGGCCTGATCGAGGCCACGTCGTACATGGACGATCGCCGCATTCCCGAGCTGTTCTGCGGCTTCCGCCGCCGCACGGGGCGGGGGCCGACGCTCTATCCCGCCGCCTGCTCGCCTCAGGCGTGGGCGGCTGCGACGCCGTTTCTACTGGTGAAGAGCATGCTTGGCCTCACCTTCGAGCCGGAGCGGCGCTGCATTCGCCTGGTGCGGCCTCGGCTGCCCGAGTTTGTCGGCGACGTCACCGTGCGCAATCTGTCGCTGGGCGGCGCCAGTGCCGACTTCATCCTGCACCGGCACGGTGCCAGGGTTGCACTCGAACTGCTCCGTATCGATCCGGACCTTGCAGTCACGCTCGATGCCAAGTCGGATTAGACCGTAACGCGGGGTGATAAGGCGGCCGGCGCCGTGTCCTTTCTCGCACGCCGATTCATATATAAGACTATAAGAGTTCACCACTTTCCATGAAGGCATTTGACGACGTCCGTGCTAGCCATGTTGACGTTTCTCTTGCGTGGGCGGGAACGCGGGGCATGGCTTGCCGCTCGCCCCAGATTGGGAGCGAAGAGCTTCGGCGCTGAGGACGGGAGCACCGGATCGACATGTTTCATCTGTCTGCAGGCGGGGCATCGATCACGTCTGGCGAAGGTATCAGAACCTCATGGGAGAGCCGATCCAAAATGCCACCAGGTTTCTCCCCGGCATGAAGCCCCCGTGGCCGATCAAACCGTCTCCTGCCCTCACTGCGGCCTCGTGGTGACCATCAAGCGGGTCAAGGACGGCACGCGCATCAGCTACGATCCGGGCGAGTGGCAGCGTCTGTGCCGGCATCCCGACCTCGATTCGCCCGCCCTGTGCTTCCTTGAGGACGACGAGGAGAGCAACGGCTCGCGGCGCGCGCATTAGCGGACTTCCCTCCTACTGGCGCAGCAACGCCCATTCCTCCTATGATCGCCCCGCTCCTGGCAGGAAGACTGAGGACGTGGCGCGGCTTTCCGATTGGACCGACACGGCGACGGCGGCGCTCCGCGAGGCCGGGGCACGCACGGCCAGCTATCTGACACCGACCCTGCGGCTCGGCGTGACCGGCTTGGCGCGCTCGGGCAAGACCGTGCTCATCACGGCGCTGATCCGCAATCTCGTGAGCGGCGGCCGGCTGCCGTTCTTTGCCGCCATGGCCGAGGGACGCATCGCCCGCACCTATCTGGAGCCGCAACCGGACGACCAGGTGGCGCGCTTCGCCTACGAGGAGCATCTCGCCGATCTCTCATGCGACCCGCCGCAATGGCCGGAGAGCACACGAGCCGTCAGCCAGTTGCGCCTGACGGTGGAATTCTCCTCCGCCAATCTGCTGTGGCGTGCTCTCGGCTCGGGGCGCCTGCATATCGATATCGTCGACTACCCCGGCGAGTGGCTGCTGGACCTGCCGCTCATCGATCTTGACTTCGCGCAATGGTCGGCGCGAGCCGTCGCCGACACGCAAGCGCGGCATCACCTGCCCGCGGCGCGCACGTGGCTCGCCTTCCTGGCCGCCGCCAATGCTGCGGGTCCACCCGACGAGGCGCGCGCAATCGAAGGCGCCAAGCTGTTCACGCTCTATCTGCAGGAGGCCCGTGCCAGCAACAGCGCCGCGCCCGTCATGCCCGGGCCTGGGCGCTTCCTGCTGCCGGGCGACCTGGCGGGATCGCCGCTGCTCACCTTCTTCCCGCTGCCGCCGCCGGCGACGGGCGGCTATCCGCGCGCCAGCCTGGGGGCGATGCTGGCGCGCCGCTACCAGAGCTACAAGACGCATGTGGTGCAGCCGTTCTTCAGCGACCACTTTGCCCGCCTCGACCGGCAGATCGTGCTGGTCGATGCCCTGTCGGCGATCAACGCCGGTCCGCAGGCACTAAGCGAACTGGAGCGCACGCTGGCTGCCGTGCTGGCCTGCTTCAAGCCGGGAGCCAACACGTGGCTGTCGGGCATCCTGCGGCGCCGCATCGACCGCATCCTGTTTGCTGCCACCAAGGCCGATCATCTGCATCACACCAGCCACGACCGGCTGGAGGCTGGCCTGCGCTGGCTCACCGACAAGGCGATCGCGCGGGCGGAGTACGCCGGCGCGGAGGTCAAGGTGATGGCGCTGGCGGCCGTGCGGGCGACGCGCGAGGCGGAGCGGGTCTCAGGCCGCGAGCGGCTGCCGTGCATCGTCGGCATGCCGCTGCCGGGCGAGCGCCTCGGCGGGAGGACGTTCGACGGCAAGACCGAGGCCGCGGTGTTCCCCGGCGACCTGCCGGAGGATCCTACGGCCCTGCTCGACCGTGGCGACGGCGAGATGGTCCACTTCCCGCGCTTCCGCCCCCCGCGCCTGATGCCCGATACGGCCGCTGGCGACCCCGCCGTGCTGCCGCACATCCGCCTGGATCGGGCGATGGAGTTCCTTATTGGGGACAAGCTGGCCTGAACAATGTGCCGTTCGCACATCTCAGGGTGCCAAGACGATGGTCGTTGCAAGCAAGGTGGAACAGAATCGGCGCCGCCGGCCTTTTCCCGGGCCCCGTGGCGTGACAGCCTATAACTCGATCACCGCATGACAGAGCGTCGAGCAAACCCGGACATCGCGTGGCGGGCGTGGCGCAGCACGATCCTGTTCACCGCCGTGCTGTGCGCCTTGATCATGGTCACGGCAGGAACCTTCGCCTACTGGCAAGGCTGGCTGCTGTGGGCACAGATCGGCACATGGTCGGCCTTCAGCACCTGGTATTTCCTGAAACGCGATCCCGCCCTGGTCGAGCGGCGTCTGCGCGCCGGTCCTGCGGCGGAAAGCGAGCCTGCCCAGAAGCGGATACAGCTCTTCATCAGTGTTGCGCTGTGCGCGATGCTGGCCGTGTCGGTTCTGGATTGGAGGCTCGGATGGTCGGCCGTGGCCTGGCAGGTGGTGCTGGCCGGCAACGTGCTGGTCGCGCTCGCTTACCTTTTCATCCTGGCGGTCTTGCGGGAGAACTCCTTCGCTTCGGCAACCGTCGGCGTCGAGGCCGGGCAGGCCGTCGTCTCCAGCGGCCCCTACGCCATCGTCCGGCATCCGATGTATTCGGCGGCGCTTGTGCTGTTCGCCGCGATCCCGCCGGCGCTGGGCTCATGGTGGGGGGTGTTGCTTGTCCTTCCGTTGGCGGCGGGTCTCGTCTCGCGCCTGCTGCACGAGGAGGCATTTCTGGCGCGCAACCTCCCCGGATACGAGGCGTACCGCCACAAGGTGCGCTGGCGGCTGGTGCCGGGGGTATGGTGAGCCTGTCACGTGTGCGCATCTCCCGGCATGCGCATTAACCGTGCGCGGCAACGCCATCCTCGGCTTTGGCCATATCGCCCGTCGCCTCAGACGTCTGGATCGCCGGATTGTCCAGCCCATCATTCACGCCGGTCTGGATGATGACGAGGCGTTTGTGCGCGGTCAGGCGGACGCGGCGATGGACGACACCATGCATTTTCTCGAATGGGATGAGTACAAGACGAGCCGGATACCTGGGTCGTCTGTTGGGCGAACCGGTAATGTGTCGCCCGTAGAGACTTACCGCGCTGACCCATTGCTGCCTTCGTAGACATTGCCAGGTGCGGACCTTCGAGAGCGCGCCTCGGCACGCTTCTTACTTCTTCGGCTTGGCCGCGGAACCTCGCCTGGGGCGGCGGATGGCCCGCACCTTCCCGCACTTTCCCCCGCCGCAGAAGAACCGGTCGCCGCCGTCGGCCTCAAGCCCCGATACGCCCGCTCCAGAAGGCATCTCGAGCCGCTCAAGGACCTTGCCCGTTACAGGGTCGATGCGCCTCACGTCGCTCTGTTCGCCTTCCCAGGTGCCGTGCCAGAGTTCTCCGTCGACCCAGGTGACGCCAGTCACGACGCGGTTGGATTCGACGGTGCGCAGGATGGCGCCTGTCTCGGGGTCGATCTGGTGGATCTTGCGGCCCCGGTGCTGCCCCACCCAGAGCGTGCCTTCGGCCCACGCGAGGCCGGAGTCGCCGCCCCCGCCCGGCGCCGGGATCGCCGAGAGCACGCGGCCCGTCTTCGGGTCGATCTTCTGGATGCGATCCTCGGCGATCTGGAACAGGTGCTTGCCGTCGAAGGCAGTGCCTGCGTGCGCCGCGACCTCGATCGAGCGCGCCGCCTTTCCACTCTTGGGATCGAAGGCGGTGATTCTGTCTCCGGACGCGAACCAGACGTTCCTGCCGTCGAACGTCACGCCATGCACGTCGTCGGTACCCGCAAAGGGGCCATACTCGCGGAGGATCTCGGCTGGTGCTGTTTTCATGTCTCGACTTTAGTCGCTCGGCAGCGGACCGGGGAGTAACAAGGTTGTCGTGAATCCCGGCACCGGTGCGGCGGTCCAGCGGCAGGCGCGCCCGCGACCGTAGGATTGCACCTTGCCCGCGGCGGCAAGCTGCTCCAGCGCGCGCTGGACGGTGCGGGCGCTGGCCCCCAGCGCCAGTGCCAGGGCCGAGCTGGACCACGACTCGCCGTCGGCGAGGAAGGCGATCGCCGCCGCATGCTGGTCCTCGACGGGCGGCGCCAGCACCACGATTTCGCCCGCCCGGCGCGGCGCCAGCGCGAAACCCTGCGGCGTCGCGCTCACGCTGGCGAGCGAGCGCAGCTCGGCGCGCAGGCGGCCGATCTCCACCCGCAGGCGCGCGCGATGCGATGCGTCGGCCTGCCTGGCACGGAAGGCCCGCTTGACGAGCGCGTCCCTCGACAGGTCTCCGGGCCAGGCCTCGCCGAGCGCGCGCGCGAGCGCGAACAGCACCGGCCGCCGCGCGAGCGAGATCGCGATATCGCCGCCGCGCACGACATTACGGCACGCGTCGACGACGAGGGCGCCGGACCCCAGCACCGCTTCGACCTCGTCGAGCAGAAGGAGCCGCTCCGCGCCGTGGCCGATCTGTCGCGCCGCGGGCGTTGTCAGGACCTGGGATGCGGTTTCCACCTCGGCCATCAGCGCCGGGATGCCCGACTGGCGCGCGGCTTTCGCGGCCCGGGCGAGCGCAGCGCGCGCCGCCTCGGTGCGAAGGCGCCGGACTGCGATCCCCGCGACGGTCAACTCGTGGGCGGCCCTCGATGCGGGCGGGAACGGGGCCGGATCGAGCCCGGCCAGCACCCGCTCGGCCCCGTCGAGCCGTCCGATCAGGAGCAGGCGCCGGACCTCCAGGTGCCGCGCATGCGCGGCATTCACCCAGTCGCCATGCTTTTCCAGCGTCGCCCGCGCCGCATCGAGCGTCTTCGCCGGCCAGCCGAGGTCGCGCGACACCAGCGCGATCTCGACCTCGGCGACGACGCATCGCGCGCGCGCCACCGCCTCTCTCGGACCGAACGCGCGCGCCGCGCTCTGCAGGAGCGCCTTGGCGCGCGCGAAGTCGCCGAGCTGCGCCATGGCGATGCCGCGCAGCGCGAGCGCGGGCGGATCTTCGCGCAGGCCGACCCGCTTCAGGACGCCGAGAAGGTCGCCCGCGGCAAGCGCCCGGGCGGCGGCCGCTATCAGCGAGTCCATTCAAATCCCGTCACACTTGTCACTCCCACCGCATCCTTGCCCGGCGCTAAGCCTCCCGCATCGCAGACGAACGACGACAGTGACGACAACCGATGGAAGGAGCCAGAGCAATGAAGACGCAGCAAACAGGTTCTGCCGGCGTCTCGCAGGCGAGCGCGGAGAGCCACCGCATCGTATCCAGGGACGAGTGGATCGCCGAGCGCAAGGCGCTACTGGCGCGCGAGAAGGAGCTGACGCGCCTCAAGGACCGGATCGCCGGCGAGCGCCGCGCCCTGCCGTGGGTGCGCGTCGACAAGAGCTACACGTTCGCCGCGCCGGAGGGCCGGTGCACGCTGGCCGACCTGTTCGAAGGCCGCCGGCAGCTCCTGGTGCAGCATTTCATGCTGGCGCCGGGGTGGGAGCAGGGCTGCAAGAGCTGCTCCTTCATGGCCGACCACAGCGATGGCATGACCGTGCACCTGGCGCACCGCGACGTCACGCTGGTGGCCGTCTCGCGCGCGCCGCTCGAGGAGATCGAGCGCTTTCGCCGGCGCATGGGCTGGCAGTTCAAGTGGGTGTCCTCGCATGGCACCGACTTCAACTACGACTTCGGCGTGAGCTTCACGGCCGAGGAAATGGCTAAGGGCGAGCTCGGCTACAACTACGGCCGGTGGCCCCACAAGGGCGAGGAGTGGCCCGGCGTCAGCGCGTTCTACAGGAACGACGCCGACGATGTCTTTCACACCTACTCGACGTACGGGCGCGGTGTGGAGGCGATGATGGGCACCTACACGATGCTCGATCTCACGCCCAAGGGCCGCGACGAGGGCGACCTGCCCTACACGATGGCGTGGGTGCGCCACCACGACCGCTACGGACCGGCACCCGCGGCGAAGGCCGTCCCGGCGGCCGGCCGTGGCCGCAAGGCGCACGCCTAGGACTGCTGCGCTCGCCAACCGCATAACGAGGCCCCCCTCGATGGGTCGAGGGGGATGCCTCGATGCCCTCGGAAATCCCAGGCACGACAGCGCATCGCTGCAGGAGAGACGACATGAGCGAGGCTCATCTTAGCGCATACACCGGCGGCACGGTCGGCGCTGCAAGCGGCAGCGTCGCCGCGAAAGCAGCCGGCCTTCTATCCTTAGCGGCTGCACCGACCCTCGCGATCATGGCGCTCCTTACCGGCGTCGGTGGGGGTTCGTCGGTCGCATTCTGTTCGGCCACGCACGACGCGTCTCCACTGGGCGGCATGGTTTCGATGTACCTGCTGATGAGTGCCTTCCACTCGGCGCCATGGCTGAGGCTGATCTCCAGCCGACGAACCGGCGCGTAAGCAAAAGAGAGCCTGAAAACCTCGGCCCGCACATGAGCACTGGGCCTGCACCGAAGGAGAACACAGCGATGAGACACCCCCGATCGTAGCGTCGCAGGTGTGGGAAGCGGCGCGCCAGCGGCTGCTCGTGAAGGAAAAGGAGTTGGCTCGCGCCCGCGACGCGCTGGCGGCGGAGCGCCGGCGGATGCCGTGGGTTGCCGTGGAGAAGGCATATACGTTCGACGGGCCCGAGGGCAAAGCGAGCCTGCTCGACCGGTTCGAAGGCCGCCGCCAGTTGATCGTCTACCGCGCCTCCTTCGAGCCGGGCGTACACGGCTGGCCGGAGCATGCCTGCATCGACTGTTCCCCGGGGGCCGACCAGGTCGCCCACCTCGCCCATCTGAACGCGCGCGAGGCGACCCTCGTGTCGCCTCGCGTGCGCCGCAGGGCGACATCGCGCGCCTGAGGACGCGGATGGGCTGGGAGATACCCTGGTACATCACCGGCAGCTTCGACGCCGATTTCGGGGTGGATGAATGGCACGGCCACAACGCGTTCATCCGCGAGGGCGAGCGCGTATTCCGCACCTACTTCATCGACGGCCGCGGCGACGAGGCGATGGGCACCGTCTGGAGCGACCTCGACATGACGGCGCTCGGGCGTCAGGAGGCGTGGGAGGACTCGCCGGAGGGCTACCCCCCAGAGCCGACCGTACAAATGGTGGAACTGGCACGACAGCTACGTCCCCGGCGCCGCGCCGGACCCGAAGTGGGTCGCCGTGTCGGACGCAGGCGAGGCTGCCTTCCGGAAACGCAACGATTAGTCCGATCAGGTCTGGCACGTGCAGGCTCGGCAATCAGAGGAGAGCAAAAATGGTGCCTAGCGTCGGCCGAGTGTGATCCAGCCGCGTCCGACTCTCCAAGTCCACAAGTGCTCCTATAGGCGCGGACGGCAGGGCTTGGATGCGAGCCAGCTCTGTCCTGCGCCGTTCGTTTCGAGCGGCGCGCGATATGACGCAAAAATGCCGAGTCCGCTTTTGGGTAGCGGTTCGTTCGTTACTTCTGTCCTCTCCTGTGAAGGCTTCCGGACGCCGGCCCCCGTGCCAGCCCCAACCGTTGCGGCGGGCCGGCATCCGAGACCCTTCACACTCATTCTCCCTGCGGCAGCGATGCATCGATGTCCGCTACGCGGAGTACATCGACCATCGCCGAGGCCGCGGGCACGCGGTCGCGATGCTCGTCGTTGAGGACACATGGTCTGGCACGCGGCGGATGGCGAAACGCACCGCATCCGGCCCAGCGTTTGGCTTCGCCCTCGTCCGCCCTTACACCCCGCCTTGCCGAGGCTTGACCGAAACGCCGCCCCAACCTACGGCTCTCGAAATGACCTCGCGCCCGCCCCGCGTGTTCGCCCCGGACGATCCCGACCTGGTGATCGACACGGCCCCTGATATCGAGCCGCACGCCATCGCGAGCGGGACGGCGGCCGTTCCCAACGCCGCGGGCACGGGCCGCCCCACGCTCGCCGAGATCGGCCGTCGCGGCTGGCGCTGGGGCTCGCTGCTGGTGGCGGCGCTCGCCGGCGCGGCCTCACTAAGCGTGCTGGCGTGGGCGATCGGCTTCGTCTCCGTGGCGCTGCGGCGCGATGACTGGATCGGGCAGGCGACCCTGGCGCTCTTGCTGATCGCCGCCCTTGCCGCCCTCATGATCGGCTTGCGTGAGCTGATCGGGCTGTTGCGCATCGCCCGCCTCCACCGGGTGAAGACCGAGATTGCCGAGGCCATCGCCGACGGCGACCGGAAGCGGGAGCGGCACGCCGCCGAGCATGTCGCCAGCCTGTACGCCGGCCGCCCGGCGCTGGCCTGGAGCCTGCGCCGGTTTCGCGAGCACGTCGCCGATGTGCACGACCCCGGCGAGCTCCTGGCGCTGGCCGAGCGGGAGCTCATGCTTCCGCTCGACGCCGAGGCCCGCCGCGTGGTGACGCGCTCGGCCAAGCGTGTCGCCACCGTCACCGCGCTCTCACCCATGGCCGCCATCGCCGTCGGCTATGTCGCCTACGAGAACCTGCGCCTCCTCCGTTCGCTTGCAACCCTCTACGGCGCCCGTCCGGGCTTCGGCGGCATGATGCAGCTCGCCCGCCAGGTGCTCACGCATATCGTCGCCACCGGCGGCGTTGCCATGACCGACGACCTCATCGGCCAGTTCCTTGGCCATGACCTGATCCGTCGCCTGTCGCGCCGGCTCGGCGAGGGGGCCTTCAACGGCGCTCTCACCGCACGCATCGGCATGACGGCGCTGGAGGTGATCCGTCCCATGCCGTTCCGCGTTGCAAAGCCGCCGCGCGTGCGTGACGTGCTGGCGGAGGTGCTGAAGCCTATCGTCGGCCGCTAGCCCTCCGCCTCGGGCGCCGAAAGGCGGAGCGAGACCAGCAGATGACAGGTGGCGGCGGGGGACGCCTTCGAAGGGCGTCACGGGGCTTGGGAGAGGACCAGCCCTGCTGCACCCTTCCGGCCGCGGAGGGTTGCTCCCGCCAAGGACAGCTTGCTGCCGGCGGGACGCGGCGTTCGTGATCCTTGCCGCCCCATACGTTGCGCAGCGCGCCGCCGTCTTGCGCTGCTGGCAGAACCTGGGCCCAGCACGCCACGTGCGGTTGCCGCATGCTAAAATCTAAAATTATCGAGATCCTTTGTCTCATCATTTGTGCTCCTGGCGGCCCCGGAGACGGCAACATTACTTGATTTTTCACCATAAACATGCGGAACCTCCACCTAAGCGCATACATGGGTTGGCCATCAGGGCGTTTTGCGCATACTATCTTCCTACAGTACGTTGTCAATAACGAGTTGAAGGGGAAACGCAATGATCGAGGGGCAATGGCCCGGGGCGCTGGTGCGGGTTACGGCGCGAGAATGCGAGATTCTGGGCTGGGTGGCGGCCGGCAAGTCGGACTGGGCCATTGGCCAGATCCTGTGCATTTCCGGCAAGACAGTGAATTTTCATGTGGAAAACGCCAAACGAAAGCTCGGCGTCGGCACGCGCGTGCAGGCGGTGCTGAAAGCCGCCCGGTGCGGCATTCTCGGGAGTGGAGAGTGACAAATGTTCCAGGTTTCAGCGTTCAGGTTTCACGGAGACCGCACCTCGGCAGCCCTGAAACCTAGCCCCTGGAACCTGAAACCTTTACGCTGCCTCGGCAAACTCCTTGACGGGTTCCCCATCCATGTTCGCCACCTTCTTCCATGAGCTGAAAGCCGCCAAGGTGCCCGTCACCTTGAAGGAGTACCTGACGCTGATGGAGGCGCTGCAGGCGGACTTGGCCGACCGCAGGGTGGAGCACTTCTACTATCTCTCGCGCGCCGCGCTGGTGAAGGACGAGCGCCACCTCGACAAGTTCGACAAGGTGTTCGGCCACGTCTTTAAAGGCCTGGAGCTGATGAGCGAGGCCGTGGAGGCGAACATTTCCGAGGAGTGGCTGCGGTCATTGGCCCAGCTCTATCTGACGGAGGAGGAGAAGGCCAAGATCGAGGCGCTCGGCGGCTGGGAAAAGATCATGGAGGAGCTGAAGAAGCGCCTCGCCGAGCAGAAGGGCCGCCACCAGGGCGACTCCAAGTGGATCGGCACCGGGGGCACATCTCCGTTTGGGGCGGACGGCTACAACCCCGCGGGCGTGCGCATCGGTCAGAAGACCAACCGCAACCACCGCGCCATCAAGGTCTGGGACAAGCGCGAGTACAAGGACCTCGACGATGAGGTCGAGCTCGGCACCCGCAACATCAAGGTGGCGCTGCGGCGCCTGCGCAAATTCGCCCGCACCGGCGCCGCCGACGAGCTCGATCTCGACGGCACCATCAAGGGCACCGCGCACAAGGGCTACCTCGACATCCACATGCGCCCCGAGCGGCGCAACGCCGTCAAGGTGCTGATGTTCCTCGACGTCGGTGGCTCCATGGACTGGCACATCAAGGCGGCGGCCGAGCTGTTCTCGGCGGCGCGCACAGAGTTCAAGCACCTGGAGCACTTCTACTTCCACAACTGCCTCTACGAGTTCGTGTGGAAGGACAACGCCCGGCGCTGGACCGAGCGCACACCGACCTGGGAGGTGCTGCACAAGTATCCCGCCGACTACAAGGTGGTGTTTGTCGGCGATGCCTCCATGAGCCCTTACGAGATTGCCGTTGCAGGCGGCTCGGTAGAGCACATGAACGAGGAGCCGGGCGCGGCCTGGATGCGGCGAGTGGGGGACATTTACGAGCACTGCGTGTGGCTGAACCCAGTGCCCGAGGAGCAGTGGGGCTGGACGCCGTCGATCAAGATGATGCGCGATATCCTCTCTGGACGGATGTACCCCCTGACGCTGGACGGGCTGGACCGGGCGATGCGGGAGCTGATGCGGTAGGGGAGTACAGCGCCCGTCACTGTCTCAAGAACAGACCCACAAAGGCGAATACGACGCCTCAAACGGCAGTGCGCATCGCACCCGCGCGTCGCACCCTATTGACGCCGCCCGCTTTCCGGGCACACTGGCGGCAAATCGGGGGATGCCATGGACAGATTCGCGCGTCGCGTCGCGTTCGGGCTGCTGCTGGCTGCCATCGGGCTGGCCGGTTGCAATGGCTCAGCAAGCGGGCTCCTCGGGGCGAAAGCCGCTGCGCCGGAGACCGGCAGCATCAAGAATGACGACAACCCCGAGACGCGGCCGTTCGCCGTGGCCTGGACGTCGGCGCGGGCAGAACGCTGCGGCTTCTATTTCAATCCGGCCAAGCTGCGCGCCTCCTACTTGGCATACGAGGCCAGACAATCGCCGCCCGATCAGCTGGCGAAGGCCGAGAAGATCTACGACACAACCTTCAAGAGCATCCGCACCAAGGTCGGCGCCAACCCCGATTATTGCACCGACCACAAGAGCGCCGAGATCAAGAAGGACCTGACAAGGCACCTGGCGGGAGATTTCAAGCCCGACCTTCCGAAGCCCAAGAAGGAGGAGACGTGCGGCTTCCTCGGCATGGCCTGCGCACCGACCAGCGAAGGCCCCTGGGATGCCAAGAAGTTCTGGGCCGAACAGGACAAGGAGATCTCGCGCTGACGTTGTCCCAGCGTCAGCGTTTGACTTGCGCGGCCGAACATGTGAGAAGCACGCACGCTCTCAAGATCCAGCATGAGCGATTTGCGGCGCTCCTTCCGCGTGAAGGGCAGAAAGACCGGGCCGGCTTGATCCCAAGCGCCAGCCCAACGCCCTCCTGTTGAGCGCCCGAGATTATTCCACCCGACAGCCCAGGACACGCGGGGTGTCTCCACAACTGGCCCCGCCTGGCCCGAGCGCAGACACGGATGTCGCCTCGGCCTCTCCGCGCGCGGCTGCAAGAAAGACCTGGCTTTGACGAAATTCTCTGACCTCGGCCTCGCTGCGCCGATCCTGAAGGCGCTGCAGAGCGCCGGTTATGACACGCCAACCGCCATTCAGGCGCAGGCGATACCGACCATCCTAGCCGGCCGCGACGTGCTCGGCATCGCCCAGACCGGCACCGGCAAGACTGCGGCGTTCGCCCTGCCGATCCTGCACCGGCTGGCGGCCGATCGCCGCCCGCCACAGCGCCGCGGGTGCCGCATTCTGGTGCTGTCGCCCACGCGCGAGCTTGCAACCCAGATCGGCGACAGCTTCCGCACCTACGGCCGCCATCTCGACCTGACCGTCGCCGTGGTGCTGGGCGGCGTGAGCCACCGCTCCCAGGCGCAGCGCATGGCGCGCGGTGTCGATGTACTGGTGGCGACGCCGGGCCGGCTGATTGACCACGTGGGCGAGGGCAACATTGTTCTTGCCGCCACCGAGGTGCTGGTGCTCGACGAGGCCGACCAGATGCTGGATCTCGGCTTCCTGCCGTCGATCCGCCGCATCGTCGCGCGCCTCGCCGCCAAGCGCCAGAGCCTGTTCTTCTCCGCCACCATGCCGCGCGAGATCGGCAAGCTGGCGGACGAGCTGCTGCGCGATCCGGCACGGGTCGCGGTGGCGCCGGTGGCCGCCGTTGCCGACCGCGTCGCCCAGCGCGTGATCCACATCGAGACCGGCAACAAGCTCTCGCTGCTGGTGCAGCTGCTTGGCGACCCCGAGATGTCGCGTGCGCTCGTCTTCACACGCACCAAGCACCGCGCTGACCGCGTTGCCCGTCATCTGCAGGACGCGAGCATCGGCGTCGCCGCCATTCACGGAGGCAAGAGCCAGGGCCAGCGCGAGCGCGCGCTCGATGCCTTTCGCGCCGCCAAGGTGCGCGTCCTGGTCGCCACCGACATCGCCGCGCGCGGCATCGACATCGACCATGTCACGCACGTGGTGAACTACGAGCTGCCCGATGCTCCGGAGGCCTACGTGCATCGGATCGGCCGCACCGCGCGCGCCGGCGCCGCCGGTATCGCCATCTCGCTGTGCGATGCGGAGGAGCGTGGCCAGCTGCGCGACATCGAGCGGCTGACCCGACAGGCGATTCCGGCCGAGGACCGGCGCCAGCCGAGGGGAGCGCCGTCCCCGCTGCAGGCTGAAGCGAGGATGCACCGTGGCGCCAACGCTGTGCCCGCGCGCAACAAGGCGGGCAACAGCTCCGGGTCAGGAGCGCAAGGTCCTGGAAAGCAAGGGTCGGGAAAGCAACGGCCCGGCAAGCAAGGGGCAGGCGATTCGCGCCAACCATCGGGTTTCCGGCCCAATCGCTCGCGTCGGGCCGCGGCTCGCCGGAGCAACCATGCCGACACTGCGCCCCGTGCAGCGGCGCGGTGACCGGCGCAGAACAGCAAGTGTCTGAGCCCGGCTCGCCCACCTGCGGCGGCCGCTCGTCGCCAAGCACAGGAGAGGCGAGTCAAACCCGGAGTTAACAACGAATGGCGCACCACAGGTTCAAAGTCGGGCAGCGGGTGGATTTCTCACCTGCCAGGCCGGGCGTTCCAACGCCGGGGCGCCAATACGTGATTGTCCGGCAGCTTCCCGCCGAGGGCGGGGAGCTGCTCTACCGCGTGAAGAGCAATGCCGAGACGTTCGAGCGTGTCGCCAAGGAGAGCGAGCTGACAGCGAGCTGACGGGGCGTGTTCCCGAAGCGAAAGGCACGGGCCAGGTGAAAATCCGGACCGGCCGAGACCAGCGAGGAGCAAGATGGGACGCAAGAAACCGACAGCGAAGGCCGGGCACGTTCTCTTCAATGTACTCTACGAGGATGGGACGATGACGTCGAACCGGAAGGTGCCGAGCGCGATGCTGGGCGGTCTGGAGGGGGACGAGCCTGCGCGCGCCGTCATCGAGGCACAGGATCGCGAGATTGCCGAGCTCTCGGGCCGGCCGCGCTCACCCATCAAGTCGATCAACCGGGCTGTCCCGGCGCGCGGCGCAAAGTAGAGCGCAGCGGCTGCCGGCCACATCGCCCGGCCGGCGCCCGCAGAACGCTCAGCTGACGCCGAGCTTCTTCTGCAGCGATGACGACGAGGTGGTGTACTGGAACAGCACCTTCTTGTTCGGGTGCACTATTCTGACGGCGGCCTGTGCCATCAGCGCGCTCTCGTGGAAGCCGGAGAGGATCAGCTTCAGCTTGCCCGGGTACCAGTTGATATCGCCGATGGCGAAGATGCCGGGCGTGCTGGTCTCGAATCTCTCGGTGTCGACCTTGATCAGGTTCTCGTTGAGATTGAGCCCCCACGCCGCCACCGGGCCGAGCTTCATGGTGAGGCCGAAGAACGGCAACAGGCGGTTGGCAGCGACCAGGATCTCGCCGTCCTTGGCCTTGATCTTCACGCCGGTCAGCTCACTGCCGTCCCCCTCGAGCGCGGCCATCTGACCGATCAGCAGGGTGATCTTGCCTTCCTTCACCAGATCGCGCATCCGCTCCACGGAATGGGGAGCGCCGCGGAACTCATCGCGCCGGTGCAGCAAGGTGAGGCTGTTGGCGACGGGCTGCAGGTTGAGCGTCCAATCGAGCGCCGAATCGCCGCCGCCGACCACCAGCACGTCCTTGTCGCGGAAGTCGTCCATGCGCCGCACGGAATAGTACACCGACTTGCCCTCATAGGGCTCGATGCCCGCAAGCGGCGGCCGCTTCGGCGTGAACGAGCCACCGCCGGCAGCGATCACGACGACCTTGGTAAGGAAGATGGTGCCGACATCGGTCGCGACCTTGAAGCGCCCATCCTCCAGCTTCTCGACCATGTCGATGCGCTGGCCCCAGTGGAAGGTGGCGCCGAACGGCTTGATCTGCGCCAGCAACGCATCGGTGAGGCCCTGGCCGGTGACGACAGGAAGGCCGGGGACGTCGTAGATCGGCTTCTCAGGATACAGCTCGGCGCACTGCCCGCCCGGCTTGTCGAGGATGTCCACCACATGTGCCTTCACGTCGAGCAGCCCGAGCTCGAACACGGCAAACAGCCCCGCCGGGCCGCCGCCGATGATCAGCGCGTCCGTCTCGATGGGCGCGAGGGTGTCGTTGCCATCCGCCGTCATTTCGGCATGCTCGCTCGGCTCAGAATTGCTTCTCGGGAACGCGGACAATCAGGCCGTCCAGCGCCTCTGTAACCTTGATCTGGCAGGACAGCCGGCTCTCGGGCCGCACCTCGAATGCGAAATCGAGCATGTCCTCTTCCATCTCGTTCGGCGCGCCCGTCTTCTCCCGCCACTCGGCGTCCACGTAGACGTGGCACGTCGCGCAGGCGCAGGCGCCGCCGCACTCAGCCTCGATGCCCTCGATGAGGTTCATCTTGGCTACCTCCATGACGGTCATGCCGGGCGCACCCTCAACGGTCTGCTCGGTGCCGTCCGGTTGTACGAATGTGATCCTAGCCATAGCCGCGGGTGATCAACCTCTAGTTGTCGATATGCAGATCGCCAGCGGCGACATATCCTGCGCCTGATGTAACCGCCGGGCATGCACGAGTTCAAGCGTATCGGTCGAAAGGTCGCCGCGACGCAAACCGCAAGTCGCATTTCTCGGGCGTGGCAAAAAGGCGCTGTGCAGGTGAGATGTGAGTTGTGGCCGTTCGGCTGGCGCGCACGCGCCGATGAGTGCCGAGGCCTATCCGGCCCCCGCCCGGCCTCCGCTTAACTTACAGAACAGCATCTCTTTTTTGCCCCAATGCCGCTCTAGCAGATTGTCCCCAGGCATGGACTCGTGCCGGCCGCGAAATCGCCGTTAAGTTGGCTAATCACCGTTTTTCCGAGTGCGGCTGCTGTGTCTTGGGGGCGGATCAGGTAAGGTCTGCCCTTGGTGGGAGTCGGGCAGTGTTTGCACCGAGAATGGGTTGGGCGAATGGCTCACGACGGCAATACACGACGCGAAGCCACTCAACGCCTGACGGGGGGCCTGACGTCAGGTCCCTCGGAGTCCGGCAGCGGCGCGCGTGCGCCCGAGCCTCCGCCGGTACGGGGGAGCAAGCCTGCGCCCGTCGGTGGCTTGGCGAAGCTTGACCTGGGGCCTGCAAAGCCGAAACCCGCTGCCCCGGCCCCGGAGCCGCTACCGAAATTCGTGTTGCCACAAGGTGTAAGCAAGACCGTCAGCGGCGGCAGTGCGGCGCCCGATATCCCGCTCCCACATGCCACTCCTGACCGCGGCCCGATGCCAGGCTCCGGCCGCGGATCCGCAAAGCCCAGTCTCGCCGGATTGCCGCAAGACGCTCCACCGGCCAAGCCGGCCGGCGATTGGGGCAAGGCGGCGCGGGCGGAGATGCGCTCCGGCGGCGGCCCTGCCTCTGATATTCCACTGCCGCCAGGAGCCGCCGACTGGCCTGCTCGACCGGCACCGCCCGGCAAGCCGGTGGCGGCGCCGTCAGAAAGCAACAGCACCGACGGCGTACCCCCGCCACGCACCCGGCGCCGTGCGGCGGCGCCACCGCGCTCGCGCATCGCCGCCAACGACGACGCCCCGTCGATCGGCGGCCTGATCTTTGCCCTGCAGCAAAAGCCATCGAACGAACCGTTCCGATACGCCGCGATCGGATCCGGTGTCTGGTTTGCCATCGCCCTGCTGCTGGGCTGGGCCTGGATGGCGCCGGAGATGGGGCGTGTCGGTGTCCTCGCGGCGCTGATCAGCCCCACCATGGTTGTGGTGGTGGCGACGATGCTGCTGCCGGTCGCGCTGTTCTGGTTCCTGGCGGTGCTGTCGTGGCGGGCGCAGGAGCTACGGCTCATGTCTGCTGCCATGACCGAGGTGGCCGTGCGCCTTGCCGAGCCGGATCGTGCCGCCGAGCAATCGGCCGCCTCCCTGGGCCAGGCCGTGCGCCGGCAGGTTTCGTTCATGAACGAGGCGATCTCTCGCGCGCTCGGGCGCGCCGGCGAGCTTGAGGGCATGGTCCATAACGAGGTCGCCTCCCTGGAGAAGGCCTATACGGAGAATGAAAACAAGATTCGCGGACTGATCCAGGAACTGGCGAGCGAGCGACACTCGCTGGTCAGCACCACCGACAAGGTCTCCGAGACGCTCAAGGCGATGGGCAGCGACGTGCCTACCCTGATCGAGAAGCTCTCCCAGCAGCAGGTGAAGCTGGCCAAGATCATCGAGGGGGCGGGACAGAACCTGATTGCCCTGGAGAGCCAGCTCACCACCGCGAGCGGCGGCCTTGAGACCACGCTGGCGAACCGCACGCAGCAGCTGCAGGCTGTGCTCGACGATTATACAGTGGCCCTCGACGCCACCCTGGCGAGCCGGGCCGAGGCGCTCGACATCCAGCTCCTGGAGCGCACCCGCGCCCTGGATGCCGCGTTCGCCGAGCGCCTGGCCAACTTCGACGACTCGATGATGCGCACGACGGTTGCGATCGACAGCGCCGTCAACGAGAAGGCACGTGCGCTGACACATGCAATGGAGAGCCACGTGCGCTCGCTATCCGATACGCTCGGCCAACACGCCAGCCAGCTCGACGAATCGATGATGCACGGCATCGACGCCGTCCGCCGCACCAGCGACAACGTCACCAAGCAGTCGCTGACGGCGATCGAGGGCCTCTCCGACCAGGCGGACCTGTTGAAGCGGGTCTCGGAGAACCTGGTCAACCAGATGAGCGGGGTGGCCAGCCAGGGCCAGACCATCGCCCAGGCGGCCAGCGCGCTGGAAACCGCCAACCTGCGCATCGATACGACGCTGCAGAAGCGGCAGGGCGAGCTCAACGACACGCTGCAGCGTCTGAGCGGCAAGGCCGATCAGCTCGACCAGGTGATGCGCGGCTACTCGCAGACGGTCGAAGGGGCGATTGCCGAGGGCGAGGACCGCGCCAGGGCTGCCACCCAGCAGATGGCGCAAGATGCCGTCACCCACTCCAGGACAGCTGCCGCCGAGCTTGAGCGCCTGCGGGCGCAAACCGACGCCCAGGCCGCGCGCACGCTCGAGGAGATGCGGAGCAAGGTGTCGGGCGTCTCACAGGAGGTGTCGCAGCATCTGGGCGCTATGGCCAGCCGGTTCACCGAGACCTCGGAAGACCTGAAGGCCCGCGCTGCCCGTGCCGCCGCCGACCTCCACATGGAGCAGGAGAGAATCCGGGCCGAGGCCGAGCGCCTGCCGGCTGCGGCGCGCGAAACCGCCGAGAGCATGCGGAATGCGCTGAGCGATCAGCTGCGCGCCCTGGAGCAGCTGTCGAACATATCGGCGCGCGAGCGTCGCGACGTGACTCCGCCGAGCCCGCCGCCGCTGGGCCAGATGCCGCCGAGCCAGCCCGTGTCGCTTACCTCCACCTATCAGCAGGCGCAGCAGCGTCAGGAGCCGACCATGCCGGTGGCGCTCTCGACCGGAGGCGGCGACGGCGGCAGCGACCGCTGGTCGCTGGGCGACCTCCTGTCCCGCGCCTCGCGCGAGGACGCCGCGCTCAATACGGCCAACATCGCCCGCGCTCTGGACGCCACCACCGCGGCGGCGATCTGGTCGCGCTTCCGCGCGGGCCAGCGCGGCATCATGGTCCGCAGCATCTACACCAACGAGGGGCGCAGCCTGTTCGATGACATCAGCGGCCGCTACCGTCAGGACATGGACTTCCGCCGCACGGTCGATCGCTTCCTGATCGACTTCGAGTGGATGGTGCGCGACCTGGAGCAGAAGGATCCGTCCGGGCGCACCGTGCACGGCCACCTCATCTCCGACAGCGGCCGCGTCTACCTGTTCCTCGCCCACGCCAGCGCCAGGCTGCGGTGAGCTTGGGGCAGTAGGGCTATGGGGCCACAGGGGGCAGCAGGGCTATGCCCTGAACGCTGCCTTGCTGCCCAGAGCCTCCAATCCCCTTCAGCTCGACGCCGCGGCTGCCAGGATGCGTGCGCCGTCTGCATCAAGCTTGAGGCAGGTCAGGCGGTTGGTGGCGAACGCGCCGGTATCGATGTTGATCCGGTTCGGGCGCAGCTCCGGTGCCATGACCGGGGTGTGGCCGTGCACGACGATGCAGCCGAGATCGCCGGTGTAGTGCAGGAACTCGCGGCGAATGCAGAGCATGTCCATGACGGACTGCTCCTCGATGGCAATGCCCGGACGCAGCCCGGCGTGGACGGCAAGATAGGCGCCCAGGCGAGCGTAGATCCGCGTCTTCTCATAGAAGCGCCGGTGCTCGTCCGGCATTGCGGCGATGAGCTGACGCCGGGTCGCAGACCGGGTGATGGTGCGCAACAGCAGGCTCGGGGCGACGCCGTAGGATAGGAGCGTGGCGGATCCGCCGACATGCAGCCAGTCCTCCAGACATCCCTGCCCGTGCAGAAAGTCGAGCAGCATCTGCTCATGATTGCCGCGCAGGAAAATGGTCTCGACCTGCAGCGAGCGGCGAAGCAGCTCGGAAATCACGCCGGCAGAATCCTTGCCGCGGTCGATGTAGTCGCCCAGGTACACCTCGCTGCACCCGCCGGCGCCGGTGCGAGCGCGGTCGGCATCGATCCGCCGGTGCAGGCCGGTGAGGAGATCGAGGCGGCCGTGGATATCGCCAACCAAGTAGACGGTGCGACCATCCGGTGCCGGTGGATAAGTCCACGGCGCCAGTGCCTGCTCCCGGCTGCTCAGTGCGGTCATGACTGCTCCCAAACCTGCTTCTGGAGAAGCTCCCGTCAGCATCCATCGTGCTCAGAGGACAGCGAGCCCCATGCGCAACGCTGATGATGCAGCGTCAGCGGAAGCTCGCAGCAAAGGGCGGACGAAAAATTCACTCTTATGTCAATCATGAGTTCGCGCGGGTTGCGGCCAAGCACACGGTAGCGGCGACATCTACGCCGACAATTCTTCATTCAACGTATTGCAGCATCGCAGGCCGGCAGCTTACGGCATATGGTTCAAATATTGAAAGGCACGCGCTCCTGCTGCTGCCCCCGAGTGCTCCGGAGCGCGTCCTTGGCTGGCCCTGGATGGGGCCCACACTGCCCGATGCCGGCCTGATCAAGCTGGCCCCGCCACCCTTGCGGCGTGCGGCCAAGACCTGGCGTCAGCTCGATTTCGGCTGGATGCTCTGGGCTGCCTCCATGACCAGGCGCGTGAGCTCCTGGGTCTGCAGCGCGTAGGATTGCATCTGCGTCTGCGCGTGGCGGCTCTGGATGCCCAGAACGTCGGTCAGATCCTTGGCAGTGGCCAACTCGCTGGCCAGATTGAAGTAGGCCTCGCCGTTCTGCTTGGCGAATGCCACCGCTCGGTCCTGCACGACCTTGAAGCTTGAGGTCATGACTCCCGCCGGCGTGGCGCTGGCCCAGGTTGACATGGCCTGCGACACGGCCTCCATCCACTGGCCGTAGGCAGCGCGCGCGTGCTCGACGTTGCGCTCAGTCAACTCCCGCAACTGCTGCGGAAACTCGAAGGGCGGCTGGGCCATGGCATCCTCCACGGGGGCTGGGTGGGATGCCCCAACATAGCGCCCCCCGCGCCGATTGCCAGAGTCCTATGTGGGAAATTTGCTTTGCGCTTTCCCAACGGTGCGTCGGGCTAGGGATCGGTCCGACCGCGTTGAGAGGAGCGAGCTATGGTGTCAGACCCACAGGGTCCGGCACCTGCACCTTTTCCCGCTCCACCTCTCCCACCGTTTCGCCGGGCACGCTGAAGCCGCCCTCCGCGACCAGGTGAGCGAACAGGCCCTGCCGCCCGACCAACTCGTGGAAGGTGCCGCGCTCGACGACGCGGCCCTGGTCCAGCACCAGGATCAGGTCTGCGTCCGCCACGGTGGACAGGCGGTGGGCGATAATGAAGGTGGTGCGGCCTTTCCGGAGCCGGTCGAGCGCGCGCTTGATGCGCGACTCCGTCTCCACGTCGAGGGCGCTGGTGGCCTCGTCGAGGATCAGGATCGGCGCGTTCTTCAGGATGGCACGGGCAATGGCGATGCGCTGGCGCTCGCCACCCGACAAGGATGCGCCGCGCTCGCCGATCACGAACTGATAACCGCCGGGCTTGCGGGCAATGAAGTCGTGCGCCTCGGCAAGGCGGGCTGCCTCCTCCACCTCGGCATCGCTGGCCCCGGGTCGGCCGATGCGGATGTTGTCGGCGATCGTCCGGTTGAAGAGGCCCGCGTCCTGGAACACCACGCCGATCTGGTGGCGCAGCGAGTTGAGCGTCACCTCCTCGATATCCTGGCCGTCGATCAAAATGCGGCCGTATGCGGGCGAGCGCAGGCGCTGCAGCAACGCGAGCGTGGTGGTCTTGCCGGCACCTGTGGGGCCGACCAGCGCCGTGGTGGTGCCGGGCGACGCAACGAAATCGATATCGAACACGCCCTGGTCGCTGCCCTTGAAGCGGAAGGAGACATCCTGGTAGCGCACCTCGCCGACGACATCCTGGAGCGGGACCGCACTCGGCCGCTCGCGCACCTCTTCCGTCGCATCGAGCAGGTCGTAGAACGTCCGCAGCGTCGGCGCCGACTGGAAGATGCGCACGACGAATCCAGACAGCATGTCGAGCTTGCCGATCATGACGTTCGACAGCCAGATGAAGGCGACGATATCGCCGGCCGTCAGCTGACCGCGCGATACCAGGAGCGCGCCGACGCCAAGGATGATCACCACGGTGATGGTGGCAGCGGCGCGCGTCAGCACGGTGAGCAAGCCCCACCAAGTTAGCACGGGGTACTGCGCGGCCAGCAGTTCGCTCATGACGCCGCGCATCGCCTGCATCTCGGCCTGCAGACGGGCGTAGCTCTGCACCACGGTAACGTTGCCCAGCACGTCGCCGACGCGGCCGTAGACATCGGTGTAGTACTGCTCGACCTCCGCCTGGCCGCTGCTGGTCTTGCGCGCGACCAGGACGTTGGCGGCAACGTAGAGCACCGCGAGGGTGCCGAGGACCATCGCCATGGTCGCGTTCATGCCGATCACCAGCGGCACCAGCATGACAATGCCGACCAGCGCGGTGAGCTGCTCGCGCACGAACGAGAGCCAGTTCCAGAACAGCGTGTCGCTGCCGGCCAGGATGGCGCGCACGACGGCGCCGGAGCCCTTCTCGGCGTGATAGCTGATCGGCAGGATGATGGCGCGCTCGAACGCCTGCGCCATCACCGCCAGCCGGCGCCGATGTGCCAGCCGGTCGGCGGCCACCGACACCGCCGTGCCGGCAACGATGCCGAACAGCCCGAGCGCCGCCCATAATCCGATCATGGGGAACGCCTCCTGGCCGCGCGAAAGAGCGTCGATGACGCGCCCGAACAGCACCGGCTCGGCCAGCATCACGGCGGCGCTGATCATCGACGCGGCGGCGACGCCGATGGCCACGCCGCGCTCCTCGGCGAGGAACGTCAGCGCACGCTTGTAGACCTGCCAGACGGACGTCTGGGGAGGCTTTGTCGCTCGAACATCCAAGATCGTCATCGGGGAATCTATGCCACTACTGCCTTCTGCAAACCTTTGGCCGTGGGATGGGTGGAGCGCTTGCGAAGGCCCACACCTTCGCGTGTTTCCGTCGTCCTGCGTTGGGCCTGCGCTTCGCTTGACCCAACCTATCTTCGCTTCCTGTAAACCTTGAGCGTCTTGTAGTCGCCTGCCGAAACGAAGGGTCTTGCCTTCACCAGTTCGGCGGCCACCGCCTGCGCTTTGTCGTAGGCATAGGACCCGGTGTAGAAGAGAATTTCTCCGCCAGCCTTAACCTTGTCGGCCAGCAGCAGCGTCACCTCCAGGTCGGTCAGCGCGCCATAGCTGTCGTTCTCCGGGGTGCGGTACTCGCCCACGTGGAACAGCGTCACGTAGTCGAGCTCCGGCAGCAGCCGCGGATCGAGCTGGTAGATGTCGCCGAAATAGGCCTTGTAGGTATGGCCCAGGCGCGGATTCTTGATCAGCAGCTCAACGTAGTCGTCGTATTCCTGCGGCGAGGCGGTGATGCCGAGCACCGCGTGGTTGGCGCCGCTCTCGGCTGCCCTCAGGCCGACGATGTGATGATTGCCGGTGCCGAAGTGGAAGATGGCAGCGCCTTTGGCTTGCCGCTCGTCCAGATACTGCAGGAAATGGATATCGCAGGGGCACTGCGTCTCGTCGAGGCTCCAGGTTCCGTTCCAATAGTTGAGCTTGCTCATGTCCCTCCCGCTGCCCCCAGTCGCCGCCTTCGTTCGCGTCATCACACGAGTTCCCATGTACATCAGCCCGCCTCGACGACGACCCGCGCCCCGCTGACCGGCGCCAGGATGGCGCCATTGGCACTGCGCTCCAGGGCGAGCTGCCGATCGTGACGACCGTCTGGTGCCGGGCGCTGCGCCAGGCTGATGATGACAGTGCCCGGCAGATCGCTCTTGATGCGGTTGAGCAGCCCCTCCTGCGCCTCGTCCTCCAGGGCCGAGAGCGCGTCGTCCAGCACCACTACCTGCGGCTTGTGCAGCAGCAGACGCGCCACCGCCAGGCGCTGGCGCTCGCCATTGGCGAGAACCTGATCCCAGCGCGCCACCTCGCCGAGGCGAGGGATGAGAGTGCCAAGGCCGACCCGCCCCAACGCATCGATGAGCGCCTCCTGGTCAATGGCAAGGTCTGGCTCCGGATAGAGCAGCGCACCTTTGAGCGAGCCCAGCGGCAGGTAGCTCCTCTGCGGCACGATCATCACGCAGCCGCCCGCGGGCGCGACGACCCTGCCGCGCGTGGCCGGCCACAACCCCGCGAGCACGCGCACCAGGACCGACTTGCCCGTGCTCGACTCGCCACTGATATGCACCGTCTCGCCCGCTCCGGCGGCGAGGCTGGCACTGGCGATGAGCTGCCGGCCGCTGCCGTCGTTGACGGCCACGCCGTCGAGCGCCACCGCCGCTTCGCCCGCAACCGGCGATGGCTGCCTCGCCGGCGCCGGCAACTCGCCGTCGATGCCGTCGCACGCCTCCACAATATCCATCACGCGCTTGCCGGAGGCATACCAGTCGGCCACCTTGTTGTAGTTGTCGACCACCCATGAGATGGCGATCTGCACTTCGATGAAGGCAGCGGCGAGCTGTGTCATCTGGCCGAGCGTCAGGTCGCCTGCGAGGTATTTGGGTGCTGCAAACAAGAGCGGCACGACCGGCCGCATGGGGCCGACGGAGTTGGTGATCCAGGTGAGACGGCCGTGCTGCCAGACGATCGCCATCCAACGCTCCAGCACGCGGTTGTAGGACTGGCCGAGCGCCATCTGCTCATAGCGGCCGCCGTCCATCAGCGCCACGCTCTCGGCGTTGTCGCGTACGCGCATCATGCCGAAGCGGAAGTAACCCTCAGCCTCGTTCTTGCGGCCGACAAAGCCGACCAACGGCGCGCCGATCCACAGCATCAGTCCCGAGGCGATGCCGGCGTAGGCCAAAGCCACCCAAACCATGTAGCCGGGAATGGTGAAGCCGGCCCCTGAGCCAAGGCGCAGGGTGAACGAGCCGCCCACGCTCCACAGGATCGAGATGAACGCCACCGCCCCCGCTACCGCCTGCACGAGGCCGATGCCGAGATCGACCAGCGGCTCGGTGGCCCAGCGCGTGTCGTCGGAGATGCGGTATTCCGGGTTGGGCGGCTCCTTGCCACGCACATGCAGGTGGTAGAAGCGACGGTTGCCGAGCCAGCGCGCCAACAGCTGCTCGACGATCCAGGCACGCCAGCGCACCTGCAGGGTCTCGCGCGTCAGCACGACGCCAACCCCGATGGCGGCCATGACGGCGATGATCAGCACAAAAACAGCCACCGAGCTGGTAACGGCCGCTATGTCCCGCCTCTCCAGGCTGTCGAAGAACCAGCGGTTCCAGGCATTCATCGCCACCGAAGCCGACGTAGCCAGCAGCAGGAAGGCGCCTAGCCCCAAGGTCAGCGCCCAGGCCCCACGCGCGCCGGGGCCGCGCCAATAGCCACCGGCGAAGCGGCCGAAGGCGGCCACAACCCGGCGGTCGAGCTTGAAGCCGGGCGCGTCCGGAGCCTGGAGATGCTCCGCGCTCATCTAGCCGGCGCGCCGGTGAGCTGCCGCCAGGCGCCGGCAAACGGCCGGAATACGAAGCGCACGACGTGCCGGCCCGGCGGCACCGCAACGGCACGGAACAGGACATTGGCGCGCTCAATCTTGGCCGGGTGCCCATCCACCTCGGCCATCCACCAGGGGTGCCACAGATCATTCAACACCACCCAGCCGCCGTCCGGGCTCTCTGCCTCCAGAATCACCTCGGTATTGCGGTAGCTGACGATCCGCGCCTTTCCGGGCCGACGCGGCTGGGAGGCAGCAGACGCCGCCGACGCCATCGGCTGCCCCTCGTCCCGGCCCTTTCCCCGCAGGCGGGGAGAGGGCGATCCGTCCAGCAGCACCGTGGTGCGCAAGTCCGCCTCCGGCCACTTGCCGTCGGCCAGCATCTGCGCGAAGTCGGCTTGGCGGGCGTCGGTGGCGAACAGCACACGGTCCATCGCTTGCGGGTTCTCGTAGACGAAGCCGTCGGCCGTGCGCGCGACGAGCTTCAGGTCACCGGGCTCGAGGTGGCGGTCCATCTTCTCCACCTCGATGCCGGTCGCGATGAAGCGCAGCCCAAGCAGATCAGCGAGCGTGGAGTGATACGAGGGAAACAGCGGCGCAAACTCGCGCTGCTCGGGCAGTCCCACGGTATCGATCGCCCCAGTCGCCTTGCTGTAGACGCCGAGGCGCAGCGGGTTGTAGCCGAGCGTGTTCTCAAGCCTGTGCGTCAGGCTGGCGTTGGGCCAGTGGAAGCCGAGGCCGGCCAGCTCGATGCGATCGCGTCGGGTCTCGTTCTGCACCACCTTCTCCTTGAGCAGCGCGATGATCGCATTGCGGGAGGCCGGATCGAGCACGTCGTAGTGCGCCGTCGGCAGCGCCGTGGCGCCATTCGGGCCGTTGTTGTAGGCGAGGTCGGCGACGGTGAATGCAGCCAGCGCCGAAGCCGCCAGCATCGGCTGCAGCACTGCGCGCCGACGCGCCACCGTCAGCACCAGCGCGGCCCCGGCATAGGAGACGACTGCGGCGGCGAGCGGTACCGGCAGATGCCCCAGCTGCCCCATCCACGCGGCCAGTCCGATAGCGATACCGAATGCCCCCAGCACCGTTGCGGTGGCCACCACGACGTCTTTCCGCGTCCAAGCGGTCTGAGGCTCCGAGAGCAGCCGATGCGCCGCGTAGCCGGCCAGGATGGCGGCAAGCGCCCCGATGGTGAAAGTGGCATCGGCGGGCCGCCGGTACAGGTCGACGCCGGGCAATACCTCATAGAAGATGCGGAACACCGGCGTGTACCAGCCGAGCGCGTAGAGCAGCATGGCCGCGCCGGCGATCGTGTAGAAGCGCACCTCCCGTTCCCAGAGCATGCCCCGCGCGCCGGCGAGCAGCAACAGCAGCAGCGGGATGGCGCCGATGTAGACCTGCCCCATGTTCTGGGCCAGGTACACGCCCGCACCCCAGACGGCGCTGGGCGGGCCCCAATAGTCCGCCATCTGCGTGGACGGCAGGTACAGCTCCGGCACGAATGCGCTCATCAGCAGCGCCGGATGCAGCGAGCCGCGGCCGGCGCCGATGTAGTCGATGGCGGCGCGGTTTGATTCGGCGGCCAGGAGCAGGGTAAGCAGCACCGGCACCACGATCACCACGAGCCCCACCACGGCTGCGGTGGAAAGCGGCAGCAGGGTGGCCCGCAGCTCGGCCAACGGGCGTTCGGTCCGCAGCAGGCGCCATAAGGTGAAGCCCGCGAGCAGGTAGACCGAAAGGAGCGCGACCTGGTCGCGGCCCAGCACCAGCATCGCCGCCGCGAACCCGGCAGCGGCACCGCAGAGAAGCGAGCGCCGCGCCAGCGCCCGGTCCAGGAACAGCAGCACCATCGGCAGGTAGGAAAGGGTGAATACCTGGCCGGTGTGCTGGATGCGCCAAGCCATGGACGCGCCGTAGCAGAAGGCCAGCGCCGCAATCAGCGCGCCGCCCCAGTGCCACCCCTGGTCGCGGCACCAAAGCATCAGCGCCATGCCGCCCAGGAGCACAACCGCCAGCTGGGTTGCATCGGCCGCCCAGGCGCTGGGCGCGGCACTGACGAGGGCCAGCAACAGATACGGCAGCGAGAACACGAACGACTGCGGGTCGGCGATCTGCGGATGGCCGGAGAAAACGAACGGCGTCCAGAATGGCGAATCGCCGCTCGCGAGGCTCTGGGCAAGAAATTGAATCTGCGGCAGGAACCCCGCCTTGGCATCCCAGGGAATGGTCACCCGACCCGACAGCCAGGGCCAGTCGATCACAAGCGACGCCAGCGCCATCAGGGCCAGCGGCAGCAGCAGTGGCCATGCCGGTGCCGCCGCATGACGGGCGTCTGCCTGCACCGGGTGATGATACCCGACCGGGTCTTGCAAGGTTGGTTGTGGCATCGGCTGGGCCGTCTTCCCTCGTTCTGCTGCCGGGGACAGGCCCCTCTACATAGCGACAATCGTGTATCGAACGTGTATCGAGGCAATGGCCCCGGATCCGTCTGCGCCGACCGTCGTTAACCTCGCTTCGGGGCCTGTGTAGCGCTCGACTGAGGCGAAGCGCGGGCTGAATGGCAAGGGAGGAAGGCTATGGCCGACGCCGTATCGAATAATGAGAGAGAGAAGACGTACTCGACCGGCGCGCGTCACTTCCATTGGTGGACGGTGGCGCTGCTGGCAATCCAGGTGCCGCTCGGCATCACCATGGTTAGCCGTGGCGCGGCGACGAATTTCGATGCCCTCACTGGCGTGCTCTACGACTCTCACAAGAGCATCGGCCTGCTCATTCTAGCGCTGGTGATCGCGCGCCTGCTGTACCGCTTCATACATGGCGCGCCCGCCGACGAGCCGACCATCACGTGGTGGCAGAAGGCAGCCTCGCACGCCACGCACTGGTCGCTCTACCTGCTGCTGATCCTCATTCCCATCGCCGGCTGGCGCGCCGTCTCTCTCTACGGCGCGCGCGAATTGTTCGGTCTTGTCAGCATCCCGCCACTGGGTGCGCAGAACCAGGCCGAGGCCAAAATCGCCTTCCAGTGGCACAAGGCGCTGGTACTTCTTGCGGTGGCACTGATCACGCTGCACGTCGGCGCCGCCGTTGTGCTGCACTACTTCATCCGCGGCGACGGCGTGCTGGCCCGTATGCTGCCGTGGGCGCGGAGCCGGCGTCGATGATCGGGGTCAGACCAGCAGGGTCTGATCCCTACGCCCGCTTCTCCCAGCGCCCCTCGGCCGACTGCTGCCAGTAGGTCGCCGCGCAGCCGGCGGCCTTGACGGTTTTCCACTGCTCGCGCGCCTGCTCCACCGCCGCCGGGTCGTGGCCGTCGAACAGCAGGACAAGGCGCTCGTAACCTGCCATGTCGCCTATCCCGGCGCCGTCGACCAGGAAGCGCACCGTGGCCTCGTTGGGGTTGATATCGTCGGCGGTCAGATAGACCGGCTGGAGGGCCGGGTTGCCGTCGCGCCGGGTGCCGTGCGGCAGGAAGCTCTCCTCGGCATAGGTCCACAGCAGCGTATCGAGCGCATCCACCCGCTCCTCCGATCCGGCCTGGATCACGGCGCGCCAGCCGCGCTGCAGCGTGCGCTCAACCAGCGCCGGCAAGACCCGCTCCAGCGGCTGCTGCTCCAGGTGGTAGAAGAGGACCTCGGTCATGTGGTGGGCTGCGTCTCTATTGCTTCAACACATGTATAGCCAGAATCGCGCGCAGAATGGCGGACATTGCGAAGCGGATGGACAGGTGAGAGCGATGTCTGACCCCGGCAGCCCACAGCTGAAGACCGCGATCCCGATCCTGCGCATCTTCTCGGTCGAGAAAGCCAAGGAGTTCTATGTGGACTTCCTGGGCTTTGCGATCGATTGGGAGCACCGCTTCGGCGAGAACTTTCCGCTCTACGCCCAGGTCTCGCGCTCGGCCCTCAAGCTACACCTGAGCGAGCATCATGGCGACGCCTGCCCCGGAGCCACGGTGCTCATCTGGATGCGCGGCATCGCCGCCTTTCACCGCGAGATCACCGCCAAGGACTACCGCTACGCCAAGCCGGGATTGAAGGAGGCGCCGTGGGAGGCGTGGATCATGGAGGTGACCGATCCGTTCGGCAACCGGCTCCGCTTCAGCGAGCCGTTCAAGGCCGACGATCCGCGCGCGTGAGGCAGTCGGCCGGCGCAGTCGGCATGCCAGGATTCGACGAAAGCCTCCTGGGGATTGTGGTCGATGGCTATTGAGACCATCAGCGAGCCGATGGTGCTCCCGAGGAGCCCAACCACGATCAGGATAAGCATCCACGTCCGCATTTCCAATCACCCCTTGTCGTACGGATTATCCCCCTTCCGCAGCTTGAGGCGCACGGGCACGCCGGGGAGGTCGAAGGTCTCGCGCAGGCTGTTCGTCAGGTAGCGCAGGTAGGTCTTGGGCAGCGCCTGCGGCTGCGAGCAGAACGCAACGAAGGTGGGCGGACGGGCAGAGGGCTGCGTCATGAAGCGCAGCTTGACGCGCCGGCCCTTGGCCGCCGGCGGCGTATGCTGACCGATTGCCTCGGCAAGCCAGCGGTTGAGCGCCGGCGTCGGTACGCGCCGGTTCCAGCGCTCATAGGCCTTGAAGACTGCTGCCTCCAGGCGGTCAAGTCCGCGGCCGGAGAGCGCCGAAAGCGTGATGAGCGGCACGCCGGGCACCTGGGCGAGGCGCTCCGCCAGGTCCTCGCGCAGGTCCTTGAGCGCCCGCTGCTTCTCCCCCACCAGGTCCCACTTGTTGACGGCGATGACCATCGCACGGCCTTCCTGCTCCACCAGGTCGGCGATGGTGAGGTCCTGATGCTCCAGCGCCCGCTCGGCATCCATCAGCACCACCACGACCTCGGCGAAGCGGATCGCCCGCACCGTGTCGCTGGCGGAGAGCTTCTCGGCCGTTTCGGTGATGCGCGCCTTGCGCCGCAGGCCCGCGGTATCGAACAAACGCACGGGCTTACCGCCCCACAGGAAGTCGGTGGCCACGGAATCTCGGGTGAGGCCGGGCTCCGGCCCGGTGATCATGCGCTCCTCGCCCAGCAAAGCGTTCACCAAGGTCGACTTGCCCGAGTTCGGCCGACCGACGATGGCGACGCGGATCGGCCGGGCCGGGCCATCCGCCTCGGCGCCAGCTTGGTCGCCGTTGTCGCCCTTGCGCGTGCGCACTGGCCTCAGCCCAAGCGCGGCGAGCATGGTCGCCACCAGCTCACCGATGCCCTCGCCGTGCTCGGCCGAGATGGCAACCGGCTCCCCAAGTCCGAGCTGGAACGCCTCGTAGAAGCCGTCAGTGCCGGCCCGGCCCTCGCTCTTGTTGGCCACCACCACCACCGGCCGGCCCCACTCGCGCACGGCGCGGGCGAAGGCTGCATCGGCCGGCATGACCCCATCGCGCGAATCGAGCACAAACAGCACCAGGTCCGCCTTGGCAATCGCCAGCTCGCTTTGCGCCCGCATGCGCCCGGCGATGGTGGTGGGCGGCGCCTCCTCCAGACCGGCGGTATCGACGAGCGTCACGGAATTGCCGTCAAGCACCGCCTCGCCTTCGCGCCGGTCGCGGGTAAGGCCCGGCACATCCGAGACGAGCGCGGTGCGCCGCGCCGTCAGGCGGTTGAACAGCGTCGACTTGCCGACGTTCGGCCGGCCGATAATGGCGATAACTGGAGCAGCCACTTGGGTAGCCCCTGGGGTCGCCACTGGGGCATCGACTGGAGCCATATGCCCGCCTCGTGCAAGATGAATGGAGCGCTCGTGTGCGCGTGCGATGATCGAGAAGTCCGCACCATCGCACGCGGCTGGGGGGCGGAGCGAATTTCGCGATCACCGCACTAGCGCTACCCCGGATCGCGCCGAGGCTCAATTGCAAGCTCAATTGAAGGCCAATAGCCTAGCGTTGTCGGTTAGCACGTACATGCGCCCGCCGGCCACTACCGGCGCAATGAAGGTCGTATAGCCGGTGTTTTCAGTAGAAGCGATCTTGCCGCTTGTCGGGTCGACGCTCGCCAGCTGGCCCTTCGACGAGATGACCCACAGCCGCCCCCCTGCCAAGACCGGTCCAGCCCAGCTTCCGGCCCCAAGCTTGGTCGTCCAGCGCACCTTGCCATCGTTGCGCGTCACCGCGATCAGCTGGCCGCTGGTATCGACCACAAAGACGCTGTCGCCGGCAACCCACGGCTGCTCGATGCTGGCCACGCTGAGTGACCAGATGCGATCTCCGCTCTTCTGCGAGGTGGCGATCATGCGCCCGCCGTGGCCGACGGCATAGACCACGCCGCCGTAAATGACCGGCCGCGCCACATCGCTCATGGCGCCCAGAGAGGAGCCGCCTACCGAGCGCGCCAGCGAATCCTGCCACGTGGCCTCGCCGTTGGAGGCGCGAAGGGCAACCAGATCGCCTGTGGGGTAGGGAACGACGACGGTATCGCCGTCGATGGCGGGGCTGGCATTCGCCAGGATGCTGGCCCGCTCCGGCATGCCATTGAAGCTCCACAGCTCCGTGCCGTCAGAGCCGGAAAGACAGAAAACCTGCCCTTCCTTGGTGATGGCAACGACGCGCTGGGCAGCCGCCGTTGGCGAGGCGCGCAGCGGCGGTCCCAGGCTCTTGTCCCACAGCTTGCGGCCACTGCCGGCATCAAGCGCCACGACGGTGCCGAATCCCGTGGCCGCATAGATGCGCCCCCCGTCGGCAGCCAGGCCGCCGCCAAATCCTTCCCAATCCTTCTCATTGGGCGGTGTTGTCGAGGCCCGCCAGACGACCGAGCCGCTGGACGCGTTCACGGCAGTGACTTGTCCGGCCGCGTCGAGGGCGAACACCTTGCCCTCGTAGACAAGCGGGCTTGCCGTCACCTTGCCGTAGAAGCTGGACCCAGTGCCGACATTGGCACTCCACACCTGCTTCAGAGAGGTGCCCAGCGCCAGATGACCGGGGGCATTGCTGGCCGTGCCGCCAGGCTGGCTCCAGGTCTGGTTCATATGCTGCGCCGGCAGTGCCATTGGCCGTCTGGCCGCATATGCATCGGAGCGAATGGTTTCCTGCCGCAGCACCGGCTTGCGCTCGCCAGGGAGCGGAATCTCCTTTTCGGCGAACGGGTTCAAATCTGACAGCTTCGGCAGGCTGTCGCCGCAGCCGAGGAGCGCAAAAGCGATCAGCGCAAGCGTGGCTCCCATCAGAGCCTTGCCTCTCGCGCCGGCTGGCGCTCGGGGCGATTCACCCCCTGCAGGCTGCGTTCCCACGTTCTTTCTTGCCCTACTTGGTCTTGCCAGGCGCCACCTTGGCCTTGTCCTCGGCAGCACCAGACTTGGCGGGCGTTTCCGGCTTTTGTTCGGCGCCGGGCGCATGCCCAGGGGCCGGCTGCGGCTCGTTCTTGGCCGTCTCCTCGAGCATCGCCATCATCATGCGCGCACGCTCGGCGACGCCCGGAGGCGTCGCGCGGTCTCCCAGCAGCCGCTGGAAATGATTACGCGCCTCAATGGGCAAGCCCGCCTTCATGGCTCCCATCCCCAGCAACTCACGGGCGCTGTAGCGCCACGGATTGCGATCGTTGCCCAACAGGCTGAGTTGATTCCTCAGCTCGGAAAAGGGGACGGAATCGAATTTCAACATGACAATCTGCAGGCGGGCAAAATCCTGCAGGATCGAATCGACCTTCTCGTCTTTGACGATCGCCTCATAGATGTTGAGGGCATCGATGGTGTCGCCTGCCGTGCCACTCTGGGCGGCAAGCCGCAGCCGAGCCAGCGTCGCGTAGCCGTGCGGCCCCTTGGCGACCAGTTCCTCCAGGCGCTTCTGGCCGTCGAAGGTGCGGTTGGCGGCAAGATCGCTGAGCCCGACGATGAACTGAGCGCTGGCTGCCTCGTTGGCCTGAAGTTGCCGGGACCGGTAGTATTGCCAGCCGGCCACCGCAAGGATGACGGCCAGCGCGGCCCCAAGAATCAGGACGCCGTACTTGTCCCAAAGCTTGAGCAGCTGCTCTCGCCGCAACTCCTCGTCGATCTCCCGGGCCAGTGCATCTTTGGGCTCGTTGGCCATGATCGCCTCGCGCGCTCCTCGCGTCAGACTAAAGTTTTTGGGGGGTGCAACGATGTCGCACCGGTCGCGGCCGACGGCCTGAAGCCCGGACCGGCGGCGCGGTTATAGCGAATTTGTCGGTTGCCGTGATGCTTTTTCAGCTTTTTTTCGTTCCGTGTGCTCAATGCCGCAGCCGCTTGGCGGAACAGATCAGCGCGCACCGGCACGCCGCCCCTCGACGGCCGCGGCCTGCTAACGGATAACCTTAGGCGGCGCCATAATTTGTGCCATATTCCACACACCTATACGCGACTGGGGACGTTCTGGGACAATCTACCCCAACACACTATGACGTCGGCAGCGGCCGCGGAGTTCCGCCGCCGCAACGGGAGCGTTGGTACGAGGGGAGCCGATGAGCGGCTAAGCCGCCAGCCGCAATCTGAGCGGGGCCCTGCATTGCGAGCCTGGGCCCTTGCTCGTGAAGTGGACCGTGGGCCGCGGCACGGCGTCGTGTGTGGAGTAGGCGAATTGGGCCCAGGTGCGTGAGATTCACGATGTCGGGTCAAGCGTGAAGAGGGGAGCCATGGTGAGAGAGTTTTCGGCGGGTGCGCAGCACCAGCAAGCCGATGGCGGGTCCGCGGCGCAACCGGACCTGCAGAGCAGCACCGCAAACCTGACGCAGGAGCTGTCGCTCCTCCTTGCGCAAACCCTCGCTCACGGCCAGGCCGGCAAACGCACGCTGGCGGCTGCAGCGGCGGGCTCGGATTTCGCCAATCTGACGGCGCTTGTCACCACTGCCACCCAAACCCAGCGCAACATGCAGCCGTCATTCCGCGACGGTTTGTCCTCTCTGTCCTACACGCGCCCTGCGCCGCCGCCGCCCGCACCTCCGCCGCCGCCTGCCCCGGCTTTGGCCCCTGCACCTGCCAGCAGCCTGATCTCCGCTCCTGTCATCGCTCCTCCTGCCAACGGCCTGTTGGTGAGCGAGCCGCATGACGAGGAGCCGATGCCGATCCCGTCAACGTGGCGTCAGCCACAGGTGGGGGATGACGACCGCTGGTACCGGCAGCAGCTTGGTGCCGCCGGTCTCGGTCTTGTCGCCGGTCTCATCGTCGTCGTCCCGGCGGTGTTGTGGCTCAGCGGCCTGCTTGGCGGCGCCCAGTCGAAGGCGGGGCGCCAACATTCCGCCGCGACAATGGCACCGGCGGTCAAAGTGGCCGATGTCAGGCCCGTGAAGGCGGCCATGGCCAGCATCGAGCCCCGGATCACCGTCACAGTGCCGGCCGCCGAGCGAGCCCAGCCGCAGCCGGTCGTGCGCGTCGCACCGCCTCCCGCGCCGCGGCCTCAGGCCCGGTCCGTCACTATCGAACCTCCGCCGGCAACTGTGGCCTCCGTTGCGGTGCCGGCGCCGCGGCCAGTCGAGCCGGTGCGTTCTCACACCGATGAGCTGGTGGCGCTGGCAAAACGCCGGATCGAGATCCAGGACGTGACCGGCGCGCGCGACATGATCCAGCAGGCCAGCGAGACGGCGAGCTCGGCCACGCTCACCTTCATGCTCGCCGAGACCTACGATCCCAATATGCTGGCCAGCTGGCAAACGAGAGGCGTTGCCGCCAACCCAGAGAAGGCGCGAGCCCTTTATCAAAAGGCGCGCGATCTTGGCGAGAGCCGGGCGCAGCAGCGGCTTGACTGGCTGATGGCAAACTAAGGTTTCTGTCCATACCCGATCGCGCGAGGAGAGCGCCTTGCAGGCAGCATCCGAGATAACCGGTTGCCGCGCAATGCTGCGGGCGCACGGCGCGAATGAGGAGTAGGACGGACGATCAGGGCCGACACCATGGCCGATATTTTCCTCAGCCACGAGAGCGCTGACCGGCAACGGGTAGCACCCATCGTTGCTTTGCTGGAAGCGTCTGGCAGGACCGTGAGTTGGGATGCCGGAGGCGAAGCGGGCGGGACCAACGCTGCCGCGCGCGGGCGCCAGCTTTCTGCGGCAGGCTGCGTGATCGTTGCCTGGAGCCTGGATGCAACTGACTCCGACGACGTGTGGTTCGCGGCCAGCGCAGGCCTTGAGCGCGGCGCGCTCGTTTCCGTAAGCCTCGATATTGCCAAGCCCCCATCTGAGCTCTGCCCGGCTCCGCCGATCAGCTTTGCCGGCTGGAGTGGCGATGCCTCCTCGCCACGCGCCCAGGAGCTGCTCGCCGCGGTCGAATCGACGCTCGGTCAAGCCGGGACATTGCCACGGGCCGGTGCGCCGGACCCGGCGCCGCCGCCCGCAGCCCATATCGACGCGGAGCTGAGGCCGCAGGAGCGGGATGCACCGGAGGCCGGTGCGGCAGCACCGACACGCACGGCACCGCTGGAGCCACCGGACTTCGATCGCGCGGCAAGTGCGGATGACGATCCCGATAGGATCCAAGCCACCGAGGTCTTGACGTGGGACGACGACGCCGGGCTCGGGGCGGAGGGCCGTCAAGAGACCTGGGCGGAGCCTCGGGACGCGCCCGGGGAACCACAGGACACCTGGGCAGAACGCCGGGACACCTGGGCAGAACGTCAGAACAGTTGGACGGATCGCCAGGATACCTGGACAGAGCCCCGGGATGCCGCCGCAGAGACTCGGGACGACTGGGCGGAACGTCAGGAAGCCTGGGCCGAGTACCAGGAGTGGGCCGAGCGCCAGGCCAGGGGGGACCGCCAGGACAGCTGGACGGAGCATCAGGACACCTGGGGCCCTGCCGCGGATGTTGCGGAGGACGCTGAGCAGCTCGGCCGGGCGCCGACCGTGCTTAGGCATCCCGCCAGCCCGGCACGGTCGCCATCTGAGCGCGGGCAAAATGCCAGCGCCAATCTGCCCGCCGTGCTCTTGGGAATTCTGCTGATCATCTCCATTGCCGCCTTCTCCATGAAGGGGTGGATCAGCAGGCTGTACACCGGCACCGGAACGATAGCAGTCGCCGTTCCCGAGTCGGCGCCACCACCTTCTGTCCATCCACCTCAACACGTCTCGCCCCCGAACCCTCAGGAGCCTGCAGCACCGCCCCGGAGGGAAGCAACGCCGCCTGCGCCAACACCACCTCAGCCTCCCAAGATTGCTGCGCCCGCGCCGGCAGACTTATCCAGTTCGCTCAAGATCGAGGACCTGTTGGCGCAGGTAACCCCGCAGCGCGTCGAGCAGCTCCTGATCAGCGCGCGCCGGCTGATCCGTGAAGGCGATATCCAGGCAGCGCGCGAAATGCTTGAGGTGCCTGAGACGGAAAGCTCGGGCGTGCTGACATTCATGCTGGCTGAGACTTACGATCCCAATGTGCTGTCAGCGACCTTGCGAGGTACCCTGGCGGATCCCGAGCATGCACGGCAGCTCTATCGAAAGGCTCGGGAGCTTGGCGACAACCGGGCGCAACAGCGTCTCGACGTGCTGAAAGCCAGCGACTGCCAGCCTAAGTCCTCCTCGCGGGTTGCATCGTTGACCTGCGGCTCAAGCGGTCTGCCTGGCTGAGGGGACGGACCCAGACGACGGGGCAGCCCTCGCGCCAACGTCGGCTCGCCACCTCGCCAGATTGCAATATAAAGACCAGCACCTGCCTCCGGCGCTGCTCGCGACTTGGCCTGCATCGTGCGTATGCCGATTCTTGACATTGCAACCTCAGTCAATAGGATGCGGGCGGTTGGCTGACATCCTGTGGCATTTGACCTTATCCAGTATTAGCGATCGTCGCCGTCGAGCCCCCCACCATGCCGAGCCGCGCTCCGAAGCAGATTGGCGAGACTCGTTCGGCCTCGGTTGGCCTGCGCATCAGCCCTAGTCTGCGGATTGCCCTGGAGCGCCTCGCCCGCGCTGAGGAGAGCGCGCTCGACTTCTACGTCAGGCGCGTTCTTGAAAATCACGTCGAGGCGCGGAGAAAGAAGGGCGCACGGCGATGAGCAACTCGGGCACAAGATCGGCGCGTTCTGGGGAGCGTTGGGCGTGAATATTCCCTATACCTATCTCGCCGTGCTGCTTGTGTTCACGTTGCTGATCGGCGTGGTTATTGGCGATCGGCTGGCGGCCGGCACCGGCGTTGAAAACGACGGCTATGGCCACTCAGGCGGGTGCGCGGGGCTGGCCTCCGCCCGGCTTCACGACTGCGTACACCGCGAAGGATACCTGCGGACCCGGAGGACGGCGCGGTCCGGCGCCGGCACCTGGCCGGATGGCAGCGCGTCGTGCGAATTGCCCGAGGCACCCCGCGGCGACTGAGCGCCCAGCTTGTCTGCCAGTCCTTGTCCGGCAGTCAGGCCCGCCGACGCAGGAAGTCGAGCACGCCGTTCTTGTACGCCCGGTCCCCCACGGTGTGCATGTGATCGCGGTGCGGTATCGTGAGGCCTTCGGCACCGGGGATCAGTTGCACCAGGTCATCGACCGGGCCGGCGATCACATCGTCGCCGCCGGCGACCACCAGCACGGGGCAGGCGATGGTGCCGACCATCTCGCGCGTCAGCGGATCGCGCGAGGCTCGGATGCACGCGGCAAGCGCCCGTCCGTCGCTGCCCGTCCGGTCCGCAAAGGCACGGAAGGTGCGCGCGGTGGCGTTGGTGACGAGGTCGATGCTCTCGACCTCCAATGCATGCGCGATCGGGCCAGTGCCCGCCATCGGCCGCACCATGTTGCCCGCGAGTCCGGCGAAAACCGCGCTGCGCACCCGGTCCGGGTGGCTGACCGCCAGGAGCGCGGAGATGCGTGAGCCCATCGAGTAGCCCATTACGTCGGCGCGATCGATGCCCAGATGATCCAGCAGGCGGCGCGCGTCCTCGGCCATCGACCGGACGCCGTAATCCTTGGGATCGTAGAGCTTCTCGCTCTCGCCGTGACCACGGTTGTCGATGGCAATGACGCGATAGCCTTGGCGCACCAGGAGGGCGATCCACCCCGGCTCGCGCCAGTTGTAGCGCACGCTGGAAGCGAAGCCGTGGATCAGCAGCACCGGATCGCCTTGCGGTCCGCCGGGGACTCCGGTTGGGCCCTCGTCGATGAAGGCGATCTCCACGCCGTCCGATGAGAAGGTCTGCATTGTGCTCCTTTGCGGTTCCGGGGATCAGCGCCCTCGCCCTTACCTCAATATTCTGTCGCTGCGTCGGAAACGAGGACCTGCCCCCTGTTGCGCCTTCCCGATCCTTCAACTCGATGCGACAATCCTCGCGTCACAAATTCGGGGAGGCCAAGCCGATGCGCATCGTTGCACTGGAGGAGCATTTCACCGTTCCCGCCCTGGTCAAGCGCATCGACCCGGAGGTCGTCAAGCGGCGCGGATTTCGCCCGCGCACTGCGCAGGCGACCGCCGGCCCGAGCCTGGCCGACCGACTGCCCGATATCGGCGAGCTGCGCCTGGCCTCCATGGACGCGGCCGGCATCACCATGGAGGTGCTTTCCAACACCGGTCCGGGGCCGGACCTTGTGCCGGGCGCGGATGGCGTGGCCATGGCGCGCGAAATGAACGACCATCTCGCCGCGGCCATCGCCCGCCACCCAGACCGTTTTGCCGGCTTCGCCGTGCTGCCGATGCAAAGTCCCGAGGACTGCCCGGCCGAGCTGCAGCGGGCCGTGAGAGATCTGCGCTTCGTCGGCGCCGTCGTCAACGGCACCACGGAGGGCCGCTTCCTCGACCACCCGAGCTACGACGGCCTGCTGTCGGCGGCTGAGGAGCTGGACGTGCCGATCTACATCCATCCCCACCTGGCACCGGAGCCGGTACGGCTGGCCTACTACTCCGACTTGCCGCCGGGCGCGGCGCGGGCGATCGAGCAGGGCGGCTGGGGCTGGCATTCCGAGACCGCGATCCACGTGCTGCGCATGGTCATTGCCGGCGTGCTAGACCGCCACCCGCAGCTGAAGCTGATCATCGGCCATATGGGGGAGATGCTGCCGGTCATGCTGGGCCGCATCGACGACGCCTTCGCGCTCGACATCGACCACCTGCAGAGACCAGTGAGCCGTGCCATCCTCGACCAGGTCTGGATCACCACCAGCGGCATCTTCTGGGAGCCGCCGCTGCTGGCGGCGCTGCTCAGCTTTGGCATCGACCGCATCATGTTCTCGATCGACTACCCCTACGCCCCGCACGCCAAGGGCCGCGCCTTCCTCGACCGCGTCTCACTCGCGCCGGCCGACATGGAGAAGCTCACCCACCGCAACGCGGATGCGCTGTTGAAACTGAGGTAGTCGCTAAGGCGGGTGTCAGACCCTCTGGGTCTGACACCGTGGCACCTACATCCGAATTGGACAACTGGCGATAAGAGCTCCGCTCATGCCACGGCCTCCAAGGACAGACTACCCCGATGCTTGGCACCACGTGATGACCCGCGGGGCCGACCACCGCGACATCTTCGAGCATGACATTGATTGCGAGGTATTTCTCGATGCGCTGGCAGAAGCAGCCAAACGTTCAGCACTTGAGGTGCACGCGTATTGCTTGATGACCAATCATTTCCATCTGCTCGTACGGAGCCTGGAAGGAAAGCTTTCCGCTGGCATGCAATTCCTCTCGGGTCGGTTCACACGCATGACAAATCTCAGGGTCGGGCGCGATGGCCCTTTGTTTCGCGGGCGATATGCTTCTGTCCTGATCACTTCCGATGCCCAACTCATTCAAACCTGTCGCTATATCCATCTCAATCCCGTAGCTGCACGCACTACGACGAGTGCTGAGCATTGGCGATGGTCGAGCGCAGCTGCCTATCTTGGCAAGGGCGACTCGCCGTCGTGGTTGAAGACGGAGATGATCCTGGAGCTGTTCGGTCCGGGTGACCGAGCAGGCGCCTACCAGGATTTCATGGCAATCGGCAACGATCGAGAGACAACGGAATTCTATGCTGGGATGGGCTGGTAGTCTGCGGAGCGGCAGCCAGTTTGCGCCTCGATTTATTCCCCACGCGTTGGAGTCACGGTGTCAGACCCGGAGGGTCT